>JANPGB010000450.1:0-7643 GCA_031423695.1 Verrucomicrobiota bacterium | reverse complement strand
GCGCGGCATGTCGAACATCTCCAAGTTGTATGCCGAGGGAAAGAAACGGCATACTTTCACCGCTATTGAAGCCCGCGCCGGACTGGATCGCATTCATCCCGCCGCCACCGAGGTGCCGCTGCGCAACGAGGACTTCGTGATCGAGGCCGCCGTCGAGGAGATGAAGCATAAGAAGGAAATATTCCGCAAGCTTGACGCGCTCGCGGGCGAGCAGACGATTCTGGCCACCAACACCTCGGCGTTGTCGGTGGCCGAAATTGCCGCCGCCACGGTCCACCCGGAACGTGTCGTCGGCATTCACTTTTTCAACCCGGTGCATCGGATGCAGGTGGTGGAGGTCGTCCGCGCGCCGCAGACCAGCCTCGCCGCCGTCCAGCGCGCGATCCAGTTCGTCCAGCAGATCGGCAAACTCCCGCTGCTCGTGAACGACAGCCCCGGGTTTCTAGTGAACCGGATTCTCATTCCCTACCTGATCGAAGCCGGACTGCTGTTCGAGTCCGGCGCGAGTGCGCGCGACCTGGATGAGGCCATGCTGGATTTTGGAATGCCGATGGGACCGCTGCGCCTGCTGGATGAAGTCGGACTCGACGTGGCGCATCACATCTGCGGAACCCTGGCGGAAAAGTTTCACGGCAGATTTCCGGTGCCGTCGCTCCTGGAAAAAATGGTGAAGGCGAAAATGCTCGGGCGCAAAAGTGGATGCGGCTTCTACCTCCATGCGCGAGGGAAACAATTGCCGAAACTCAACGCGGAGACGGAAGGATTTCGCACGGGCGATTCGGCGGCCGGATTGAGCCGCGAACAGTTGCAGGTGCGCATGGTGCTGCTGATGATCAACGAGGCGGCGCGCTGTCTCGAAGAAAAAGTGGTTGCCGGCGCAGACGATGTGGATTTCGGCATGGTCATGGGCACGGGCTTCGCGCCGTTCCGCGGCGGGCCGCTCCGCCACGCTGATGCGGTGGGCACATCGCAGATGGTTGCGGCCATGCGCTACTGGGTGGGCACCGGGGCGACGCGGTTTGAGCCCTGCGAACTGCTCCAGGCGCTGGCCGCGCGCGGCGGAAAGTTTCATTCCGATTGAGAAGGAAAAATATGAGCACTGCAAAAATTCCCCTCCACGAAGAACCGGCCGCGTTGATTGACACTTCCAAGATGTCGCCCGGACAGCGTGCCGCACTGGAGCTGTCCGAAGCCGCGCGCGAGACTGCGCCGGAGCAGGCGAGCTTTGTCAGCAAACTCTTCATGGGCCGGCCGGATCTGGCCGGCATCGCGCCGTTTCCCGAGCAGCGCGCCGAGGATCGCGACCAGGGCGACGCCTTCCTGCAACGATTGGAGTCGTTTTTGCGCGACCAGGTGGATCCCGATGAGATAGATCGAACCGGCGAGATTCCCCCGGCCGTGATGGACGGACTGGCGAAGCTGGGCGCATTCGGGATAAAAATTCCAGTGGCGTACGGCGGGCTGGGTCTTTCGCAGACGAACTACTCGCGCGCCGCGATGCTGCTCGGCAGCTACTGTGGCAACCTGACCGCGCTGCTCTCCGCCCACCAGTCCATCGGTGTGCCGCAGCCGATCATCCTCTTTGGCACCGAGGAACAAAAACGCAAATTTCTCCCGCGCGTGGCGAAGGGAGAAGTTTCCGCGTTCGCGCTGACGGAAACCGAGGTCGGCTCAGACCCAGCCAAAATGCAGACGAGCGCGGAGCCGACGGAGGATGGAAAGGCATTCATCCTCAACGGCGAAAAACTCTGGTGCACCAACGGAACCAAGGCGGGCGTGATCATCGTCATGGCGCGGACACCGTCGAAGACCGTCAATGGCCGGGAGCGGAAACAGATCACCGCGTTCATCGTTGAGATGAATTCGCCCGGCGTGGAAGTGATTCAGCGCTGCCGGTTCATGGGGCTGCGCGCGCTCTACAACGGCGTGATCCACTTCACCAACGTCCGCGTGCCGCGTGAAAACATTCTGCTCGCGGAGGGCAGGGGACTGCGTGTGGCTTTGACCACGTTGAACACCGGCCGCATGACGCTGCCCGCCGCGTGCGCCGGTCTGAGCAAGCGCTGTCTGGAGGTCGTGAAAGATTGGGCGAACCAGCGCGCGCAGTGGGGCGCGCCCATCGGCAAACACGCGGCCATCGCGGACAAGGTTGCCCGCATGGCGGCGAACACGTTCGCCTTGGAATCCATGACGCTGCTCACGTCGGCGCTGGTGGACCGCGACAAGCATGCCGACATCCGGCTCGAAGCGGCGCTGTGCAAGTTGTGGGGCTCGGAAATGACGTGGCGCATCGTGGACGAAACGATGCAGATTCGCGGCGGGCGCGGCTATGAAACCGCCGCGTCGCTCAAGGCGCGCGGCGAGAAGCCGATCGCGGTGGAGCGGTTCATGCGCGACTGCCGGATCAACACCATTTTTGAAGGCTCCAGCGAAATCATGCGCTTGTTCATCGCCCGTGAGGCCCTCGACCCGCATTTGAAAGTCGCGGCGCCGATGCTCAACAGCCAGCTTCCCGTCGGGCTGCGTCTGCGTTCGGCGGTGAAGGCAGGCGTCTTCTATGCCGGCTGGTATGCGCGGCAATGGCTGCCGTTCGGCGGCATGAATACATCTGGGTTTGATCCGCGACTGGCGCGGCAACTGCGATTTGCTTCCCGGACTAGTCGTCGGCTGGCGCGAGCGATCTTTCATGCGTTGGTGCGATTCGGTCCGGCCTTGGACAAGCAGCAAATCCTGCTCGGACGATTTGTGGACATCGGCGCGGAGTTGTTCGCGATTACCGCCAGTTGTTCGCACGCCCAGTCCATGTTGAATCACGGAGCTGAATCGCCGGAACTGTTCGCGCTCGTGGATTACTTCTGCGACACGTCCCGCCTGCGCCTCCGGCAGTTGTTCCGCGAGCTGCACCACAACACCGACCGCGAGGGCTACAAATTTGCCCAAGGTGTGCTGGCGGGAAAATACGACTGGCTGCGTGAGGGCATTCTGAGAAAATAGCCTGGGACTTGGTGCCGTCACCTTCGTCGTTCCCGCAGCTCCATAGGCCTCGGCGCAAGCTGCCGTAACGGACGGACAATCCACGTAGCCTCTTCCACGTCTGTACCCCTTCATTCTTCCGGAACCGGTTCCAGCCAGTGCAAAAAAATGCGGCCCGTTACACCGGGTAACGGGCCGCACCAAACGCACACCTTCATGTAGGAGAAAGGAAGAACCTACACGCCAAATCTTAGCATGTCTGCGCTGCCGGACAATTGGAAGAAACACGGATAAAGAGACAGGGGATTCTCCGGGGCGGGCCAGCGATGAAGCTCAATGCTCAGTTGCAGTTGTGCCTTGTGGCTGGGTCTGAGCAGTCTCGAATTGCTCAAAGAACAACTGAGAGTACAGCCTGTGATCGGGTAAATGAAAAAGGCCGGCAACGTGCCGGCCTTCGTAATTCAGGGGACAAAGAATTTACGCGGCGGCTTCTTCCTCGGCTTCGAGGAAGCCCTGCAGATGGCGGACGCGCGTCGGGTGCCGCAGTTTGCGCAGCGCCTTGGCTTCGATCTGGCGGATGCGTTCACGGGTGACGTTGTACATTTTGCCGATTTCTTCGAGCGTGCGTTCGTAGCCGTCGGTCAGGCCGAAGCGCATTTCGAGGATCTTGCGTTCACGCTCGGTCAGCGTGGTCAGCACGTCGCCGAGTTTTTCCTTGAGCAGGCTGTAGCTGGTCACATCGGAGGGATTTTCCGCCGACTTGTCCTCGATGAAATCGCCGACGCTCACGTCGCCCTCGTCGCCCACGGGGGCATGCAGGGAGATGGGCTGCTGCGCCATCTTGAGCAGCGAGTTGATGCGTGAAACCGGCATGTGCATTTCGTCGGCCAGCTCTTCCGGGGTAGGTTCACGGCCGAGTTCCTGGGTGAGTTGCTTCTGCGCGCGCCACAGCTTGTTCATGATTTCGATCATGTGCACCGGGATGCGGATGGTGCGCGCCTGGTCGGCGATCGACCGGGTGATGGCCTGGCGAATCCACCAGATGGCGTAGGTGGAGAACTTGTAGCCGCGGCGGTACTCGAATTTCTCGACGCCCTTCATCAAACCGATGTTGCCTTCCTGGATCAAATCGAGGAACGACTGGCCGCGGTTGGTGTATTTCTTGGCGACGGAAACGACCAGGCGCAGGTTGGCCTCGGCCATGTGGGTTTTGGCCTGCTGCGCGCGGTCGGCAGCGCGTTTCAATTCGGTGAAGGCCCGGTAAAAATCCTCGCGGTCCATGCGGACGAAGAGCTCGAGCGTGGCGATCTTCTCGCGTTCGGATTCGATTTCGGCGGCGCGGGCGGTGGACTTGTGCAGCGCCTCCAGTTCGGTGATGCGGCGCAGGCTGGCCTGGAATTTTTCGTAAACGTTGCCGGCGACCACGATCATTTCCTCGACGACCTTCTGCTTGTAGAAAAATTTCAGGAACATGCCCTGAAGCTTCCGATCCAGCTTGAGGCATTCTTTTTGCGCCTTGTCGCGGCGGTTCTTGGTGGAGAGCTTGCGCCAGGAAAGGAATTTGGCGTCCACCTGGGAGTCCGTGAGGCGGATTTTCTTGATGAGCAGGCGGAGGTTTTTGAGGTGCTTTTCCCGGTTGAGGACTTGTTTGTCCACGATGACGCGGTCGAAGCGCTCCTTGGGCGGTTCGGACAAAAGTTTTTCGGCGATGGCGATGTGCTCCTTGGCCGCGAAGCCGAGGCTGTACACGATGCGCTTCATGTCGATTTCTGCGTCCTCGATCTTCTTGCAGATCTCGACCTCTTGTTCGCGGGTGAGCAGGGGAACCTTGCCCATCTGGTTCATGTACATCCGCACCGGGTCGTCGAGGATTTCGAGGCGCGCGTCGTCGTCCGGCTCGGGTTCGGCAGCGGCGGGCTTGGCGCGTTCCACTTTGGTCTGATCCACGATCTCGATGTCGAGGGTGCGCAGCTTGGTGTAAAGTTCGTCGAGATCGTCGGGGTTGAGATTGTCCGGCAGGACGTCGTTGATGTCGTCGTAGGTGACGTAGCCATTTTCCTGCGAGAGATGCAGGAGGGTCTTGACGACTTCCGTCAGATCAATCGCCGACTGGGTCGTCATGGAGACGTTCTGCTCTGTTTTGACGACTGGCTTGGCCGACACCTTCGGAGTGGCGGCATTTTTTTTCTGCTTGTCTTGAACGGCCGCGGCTGGCGCCACCACCGCCGCCGGGGCATGCGGGGTGTGGGCTACGGACTTGGAAGAAATGATGAAACGCCGCCGGAGTGGACGGGCCTTCTCGGCCGCTGCCGGCGACTTGGCGGGCGGGCTCTTTTTGGTTTTACTAGGGGTCGCTTTGGTGACTTTCTTTTTCAGCATATGTTGTCGTGCGCACGGAGTCTGGTCTGTTTCAAATCGGTCGCGGACTTGGTGGCACAATGAGTGTGCTTTGGTAACAAGAGCAGCCATCCACAAGCGGAAGGCGGCGGATACACTTTGCGTCGAGCATCTGTTACCAACCGGCCGATGCAGGCAAAAAAACAGCCCTGCGGTGGTGAACCGCATTTTTGCATCGGGTTAAACCGGGCAAGCCTTGCCATTAGACTCCACCATACGCCGCACTGGCTTGCAAGTTATTTCTTCGACAAAACTCGGCGTGATCCCGGCTGCGGTTGGGCTTCGGAGGGTCCGCCGGGTCAGGGAAGGGGGTTACTTTCGTTTCTGGTTGTCCACGGTCAGGAAGAAAACCCCGCCGTCCCGCCAGATCCGCAGCCACACGCGCCGACCGCTGGCGCGTTTGCTGAACTCCACGGCGTCATCGGCGGTGCGGACGGTGGCGTGGTTGATTTCGAGGATCACATCGCCCTGCCGCAGTCCGGCTTTCGCGGAGTTGGAATCCTCATCCACGCTGGATACGAGCGCGCCGGAAATGTTGCGGCCGGATTTGTATTGCTGGCGCACCTCCGGGGTCAGGTCCGTAACTTCCACACCGTCCAGAGCATCCCCATGCGGGTCGCCTTCCGCCCCGGGCTTGGCCGGTTGGCTGTCGGCCGCGAATTGTTCCGGCATGGCACCCAAGGTTACGATCATCTTTTTTTCCACCCCTTTTCTTCCAGATTCACTGCGCCAGACGGTCAGCGTTGTCTTGGTTCCGGGCGCCATCTGTGAGATTGTCAGGCGAAGTTCGCGGCTGTCGGCGATTTTCCTGCCGTCCACTTCGCGGATGATGTCGCCGCTTTTCAGGCCGGCGGCTCCGGCCGCGGTATCAGGGTTGACCTCAGTGATCATCGCGCCGCTGTGGTCGGGCAGGTTGAATGCCTCCGCCAATTCATCCGTGATTTCGGGTTGGAGGCGCACGCCGATATAGCCGCGGGTGACCTTGCCGGACTTGACCAACCGCTCCAGAACACTGCGGGCCAGATTCGAGGGGACCGCGAAGCCGACGCCTTGAAAGCCCCCGCTGCGGCTGAAAATCAAGGTGTTGATGCCGACCAGCCGACCACGGGAGTCCACCAAGGCACCGCCGGAGTTGCCTTGATTAATGGCGGCGTCCGTCTGGATGAAGTTCTCGTATTCATTGATCCCCAGCGAATTTCGGCTCAGCGCACTCACGATTCCCTTGGTCACCGTCTGGCCGACGCCAAAGGGATTGCCGATGGCCAGCACGACGTCACCCACCTCGAGTTTGTCGCTGTCGGCAATGGTGATGGCAGGCAGCTCTTTGGCGTCAACTTTCAGGACGGCGATGTCGGTGGCCGAGTCGGTGCCGACGACCTTGGCCGCGAATTCCTTCCCGCCATCCGTGAGCGCGACTTTCACCCCGTCGGCATCTGCTCCGTCAATGACATGGTTCGCCGTGAGAATGTAGCCGTCGGCGGAAACGATCACGCCCGAGCCAAGTCCTTTTTCCTGCGGAGCCCGCTGCCGGCGGCTGGGAGGCGTGGGGTTGCCGTCATCACCAAAAAATTGGCGTAACATGGGATCATCAAAAATGGGATGCCGCTGGCGCAAGTTCAGGGTGCGCGTGGAATAGATGTTGACCACGCTCGGAGCGGCCTTCTTGACGATGGGCGCGTAGCTGTTTTCAGTCCTGTTGTCGCGGATGATGGCCGAGCCATCAACCTGAAACCGGGGTTCCACCACCGCATCCAATCCCAGCGCGGTGCCAGCGAGCAGCGGCGCACCGACGGCCACCAGCAGCGACAGCAGGCAAAATAATTCCAAACGGGGCTCGAAAGATTTTTTCATATTGATTGGATACGGTTGAAATCGTTTTTCATCGGTTACAATTTGGAGTGCAACGGGCGGCGGACGTTCAAACAATTTCCCCGGCCTTGCCGGTCCGGCATTAATCGGAAATAGATGTTGAATCCGCCGCGACGTATAATCATAGTGGTCTCCAGCAAATCAGAACAGCCGGAACATTTGAGAAAATTATGGGAAAACAGCACAACAAAGCCGAAAAGAAAACGCGCCGTCTGCGCCAGATCAAGCGCAAAAAGGCCGCCGTCAAATCCAAAAAAGCCGCCCCGAAGAAGGCCAAGGCGTAAGCCTGGCCCGTTGGGAAACGCTGCAAGCCGCTCGCAAGAGCGGCTTTTTTATTGAGCTGGAAGCTGGGCTTGCGATTCCCGTTGGACAGGTCAGGATCGATTCGTGACCGCATTTTGGGG
>JANPGB010000449.1:0-7999 GCA_031423695.1 Verrucomicrobiota bacterium | reverse complement strand
CCGGCCCGCCACGTTCATCGAACATTCGCTGACGAACATCGAGCACTCGCTGTATGTCGGCGGCGTGCTGGTGGCGCTGGTGCTGTTTGTCTTCCTCGGCCATTTCCGCACGGCTTTTATTTCGATCACGGCGATTCCGCTCTCGCTGCTGACGGCCATCGTCCTGCTCGACAAGTTTGGCGTGACGCTCAACACCATCACGCTCGGCGGGCTGGCCATCGCGATTGGCGCGGTGGTGGACGATGCGATCATTGACGTGGAAAACATTTTCCGCCGCCTGCGCGAGAATCAGACGCTTGCCCAGCCGCGTCCGGTTTTCAACGTGGTGCTGGACGCCTCCATCGAAGTCCGTAGCGCGGTGGTGTATGCCACCTTCATTGTCGCGCTGGTTTTCCTGCCGGTGCTGACGATGACCGGTTTGCAGGGGAGTTTCTTCGCGCCGCTGGCCTTGAGCTACATCCTCGCCATCATGGCTTCGCTCGTCGTGGCCCTGACGCTCACTCCGGCGCTGGCCTATTTGTTTTTTGAACACGGCAGGCATGACGCCGACGAAACCCGGCTGCAACGCTGGCTCAAATCCACCTACCAGCGCGGCCTGACCCTGGTCGCCCGCTGGCCTGGGCTGATGATCGGCGTGGTCGTGGTGATCTGCGTGCTGGCGTTGACGCGGCTGGTGGCACTTTCGGGCGGGGAACTTTTGCCGGCGTTTCGCGAAGGACACTTTGTCATCCAAGCCCAGGCCGTGCCGGGCACTTCGTTGCCGGAAATGCTGCGCATCACGAGCGCCATCAGCCAGGAACTGTTGGCGAAAAAGGACATCGCCACCGTGGAGGTGCAGATTGGCCGCGCGGAGCAGGGCGAGGACACCTGGGAACCGAACCGGTGCGAGTTTCATCTGGAGCTGAAGGAGGGCGTGCCGGGCAAGGGTCAGGAGAAGTTGATGGAAGACATCCGCGAAGTTCTCGCGGCCGTGCCCGGCATCCAGTCCGAGGTCCTGACTTTTCTCGGCGACCGCATCAGTGAAACCATCACCGGCGAAACCGCTCCGGTGGTCGTCAATGTTTTCGGCGATGACCTGGACGTGATTGACGACAAGGCGAGGGAAGTGGCGCAAGTGCTCGGCAGCGTTTCCGGCGCGATGGATGTGCAGGTCAAATCCCCGCCGGGCGCGCCGCGTCTGGCCGTGCGGCTGCGGCCTGACCGGCTCACGCAATTTGGGTTTCGCCCGGTGGAAGTCATGGAAGCCATCCAGTCGGCGTATCAAGGCGCGCGGGTGGCGCAGGTGCATCAAGGCAGCCGCGTGACGCCGGTGACCGTGATTTTGGATGCCGCGCACCGCCGCGAACCGGAGGAGATCGGCTCGCTCATGTTAAAAAATTCGCAGGGGTTGAACCTGCCGTTGAAAGAGCTGGCGGAAATTTATCTGACCACCGGGCGCTACTCGATTCTGCACGACGGCGCGAGCCGCCGCCAGGTCGTGACCTGCGCGCCGCAGGGCCGCGACGTGACTTCATTTGTGGACGACGCCAAAAAGCAGATCGCCGCCAAGATCAGTTTTCCCAAAGGCGTGTACGCGGTCTTCAGCGGGGAGGCGGAACAGGCGGCCCAGGCGCAGCAGCAACTCCTGGTGAACTCGGCGGTGGCGGGCGTGGGCATCCTGCTGCTGCTGATCGTCGTGACCGGCAACTGGCGGAACCTGCTGCTGATTCTGGCAAACGTGCCGTTCGCGCTGGTGGGCGGCGTGCTGGCGATGTGGCTGACCAACTGGCGGGGCGGCGCCGGTGCAGGCGGGCTGACCATTGGTTCGCTGGTCGGATTTGTCACGCTGTTCGGCATCACGACGCGCAATTCCATCATGCTGATCTCGCACTACGAACATCTCGTGAACGTGGAAGGCCTGGCGTGGGGCATGGGCGCCGCCATGCGCGGAGCGGCCGAGCGGGTGATTCCGATTTTGATGACGGCCATCGTGACGGCGCTGGGACTGTTGCCGCTGGCGCTCGGCACCGGTGAGGCGGGCCGCGAGATCGAAGGGCCGATGGCGATTGTGATTCTCGGCGGGCTGATCACCTCGACGTTGTTGAATCTGCTCGTGCTGCCGACGCTGGCGTTGCGGTATGGGAAATTCGATGCGCCCAAACCCAGTTCGTAGGAGTCGACGTCAGGAGTCTCAAATTGAACGGGGAAATGTTTGAGTCTCGTCACCTCGACTCCTGCGAATTGTATTCAACGCCAACGGACAACCAGCGCCGCAGGTGCGGAATCCAGGCAGAGTGAGGCGCGGGAGAATTCGCCGGCTACGCGCCGCTCTGAATCGGCCAGCCGGCCGCCGCAAGCGCCTTGTAGCCGCCGATGAGCGAGGAGACATTTTTGTAGCCCATCTTTTGCGCCGCGTCGCAGGTGAGCGCGGAGCGGAAGCCGCCGCCGCAATACATGATGATCTCCGTGCGCTTGTCCGGGTGCAGATTTTCCAGGTCGCGCTCGAGGATGCCCTTGCCGAGATGCGCCGCCCCGGCGGCGTGACCGGCGTTCCACTCGTGATCTTCGCGTACGTCCAGCAGCACGATCTGCGGCCTGGCCGCGAGCCGGGTGCGGGCCTCGGCCACGCTGATTTCGGTGACGCGCTGTTTCGCGTCGTTGACCAGGGCCAGAAATCCGGGTGAATGATTCATGCCGCCAAAGTGAAGCCGGGCCGGGAACTGGTCAAATTATTTTGCAGCGGGACTGGGAGGCGCACCCGGGGTTTCTCCGTTGTAGAACCCAACCGCACTATTGCCAAGCTTAACCCGGCCAGCCAAACCGCGTATGCGGCTGACGGAGCTGAGAAGCATTCTGGGTTTCGGTGCTAGAAAGAGTTCGAGCCGACGGCGCTCCTTCCGCGCCAAAAAAAAGCGCCGGGTCGAAACCCGGCGCCTGTTGGAAATACGTCCGGATTATTTCTTTTTATCGCTGCTGGCGGCGTTGGTCTTCTCCAAGTCGGAAGCCTTGATGACTTCGATCTTGGCGCCGGCCTTCATCTCCTCGGCGGAGGGCACGCGGATGATGTCGCTGGTCAGCGGCTTGGGCTGGCTGGTGGTGGCTTCCGGCGGGGGAGCCGGTGCCTGCGCGTCGAGCAATTCGACATCAAAGATCAGCGTGGAACCCGGCTCGATGCCCTGGTTGCCTCGATCGCCGTAGGCCAGGCTGGCGGGAATGAACAACTGCCATTTGGAACCCACCTTCATTTTCTGCAAAGCCGCCGTCCAGCCCTTGATGACACCGGTGACGGGAAATTGTGCCGGTGTGCCGCCGTGCTTGGCGGTGCTGTCAAACTCCGTTCCGTTGATGAGCGTGCCGCGATAGTTCACCTTCACGGTGTCGGAGCTGGCCGGCATCACGCCGGTGCCTTCGGTGATGACCTTGTATTGGAGTTCGGCCGTGGCGCCGTCGGCGGTGGTGACCGGCAGAAGCTGGACGCCTTCCTTGGATTTGTTGGCGGCCAGAAACGCTTCCCCTTCCGCGCGATTTTTCTCCGCCGCCTTGGCCTTCGCGGCCGCCTGGTAGGTGGTAATGGCCTCGCGCGCCTGCTGCTGGGTCAGCTTCATGTCACGGCCGGCCTGCACATCCTTGATGGCGCTCATGATCACGTCGGTGTCCACATCCAGGGCGCCGCTCTTGATCTGGTTGCCAAAGAACAGGCCGATGGCGTAACTGGCCTTTTCCCGGTCGTCCTTGAACGCCGGCGCGTCTTCGGCGCGACCCGTCACCTGGGTGAACGGCAGGATGGCCAGCGCGGTGATTAAAATGATTCGTAGCCCGATCTTCATGGTTTCGATTTGGTTGTTTTTTTGGTTCAAGCGCCTATTTCATTAACGCACCGGGTTGGAAAGTCGAGCCGGATTTTTGTTCAAAACTCTTTTCCGAACCCGCTGTTTCCTGCTTCAATCCCCGACCATGAAACTTTTGGTCATCGGTTCCGGCGGCCGCGAACACGCGCTGGTCTGGAAATTGGCGCAGTCGCCGCACGCCGCCCGGATGTGGTGCGCGCCGGGCAACGCGGGCATCAGCCTCGAACGGCTCACAAAGAACGGCGCGGCGGTCGAGTGCGTGAACCTCGGCGCGGAGGACTTGCCCCGGCTGCTGGCTTTCGCCCAGGAGCAGAAGGCCGATCTCACCGTGGTCGGGCCGGACAACCCGCTCGCGCTGGGCATCGTGGATTTGTTCCAGCAGCACGGGCTGCGCATCTGGGGCGTGAACCAGAAGGCGGCGCAGTTCGAGTCCTCCAAAGTTTTTTCTCAAAAGTTCATGGAGCAGTACGGCATCCCCACGGCGGCGGCGGGGACTTTTTCCGATGTGGCGGCGGCGAAGCGGTTTTGCGCAACGCTCGGCGGCCGGTGCGTGGTGAAAGCCGACGGACTCGCGCTCGGCAAGGGCGTGCTGATCTGCGCCAACCAAGCCGAAGCCGAAAAAGCCGTGGACGAAATCATGGTTGGCAAAGCCTTCGGCGCGGCGGGTGCAAATGTGGTGATCCAGGAATTTCTCGAGGGTGTTGAGGTTTCCCTCCATGCGCTCTGCGACGGCAAGACGGCGAAGATTTTCCCGACCTCACAGGATCACAAGCGCGCGCTCGACGGCGACCTCGGCCTGAACACCGGCGGCATGGGCACCTATTCTCCGACGCCTTTTCTGACCGACGCGCAACTCGCCGACACCGCGCGCCAGGTGCTCGAACCCTTCATGCGCGGCTGCGTGGCGGAGGGCATTGATTATCGCGGCCTCCTGTATCCCGGCGTCATGCTGACAAAGAACGGTCCAAAGATTCTGGAATTCAACGCCCGCTTCGGCGATCCCGAGACGCAGGTTTATCTGACTCGGTTGGAAAACGACCTCGTGGAATTGCTGGATGCCAGCGCGAGCGGCACGCTGGCAAAGCACGAGTTGAAATGGAGTCCGTTGGCGAGCGTGTGCGTGGTGATGGCCAGCGGCGGCTATCCCGGCAACTACGCGAAAGGAAAGGTCATCACCGGTCTGGAAGCCGCGAACGCGTTGGCGAACACAAAAGTTTTCCACGCCGGCACGGCGAGGGCAGTGGAGTCCATCGTCACGAACGGCGGACGCGTGCTCGGCGTGACGGCGCTGGGCAAGGATTTGAAAGCCGCGCAAGTCGCGGCTTACACTGCGGTGGAGAAGATTCATTTCGACGGCGCGCAGTTCCGCCGCGACATCGCGGCAAAGGCGTTGTAGCGGCGGGCGTCTCGCCTGCCTTAGAGGGCGGGCGTCCCGCCGCCCGGAAAAAAGCGACGACGTTCTTGCGGCTCTCGAAAAATCCAAACGGCTTGGCAGTGCGTGAGGTTCTTTCCGCCGGGCGAGACGCCACGGATCTACGGCAGGCGCGGACGCCTGCCGCTACATCCGGCCGGGCCCGCACTTGCGTTGCAGCTCTTTCAACAGCTTCGTGAGCGGCAGCGTGTTGATGACGTCGTCCTTCGTCAGCCAGCCCTTGCGCGCCATGCCGGCACCGAGGCGCAGATAGCCGGCGTGCTCGAAGCGGTGCGCGTCGCAGTTGATGAGGCATTTCACGCCCTTGCTTTTCGCATACGGCCACAAGCGCCAGTCCAGGTCGCAACGTTCGGGCGCGGCGTTGAGTTCGATCCACGTTCCGTTTTTAGCGCAGGCATCAATCACGGCGTGGGCATCAAACTTGTACGGCTCGCGTTCGAGCAACAGGCGTCCGCTGAGATGGCCAAGACAGTGGACGAATTTATTTTCCGACGCGCGGATCAAACGCTGCGTGGTCTCGGCTTCCGTCTCGGCAAGGCGTTGATGAATGCTCGCCACCACCACGTCCAGTTCCGCCAGCAGGTCGTCCGGGAAATCCAGCTTGCCGTCCTTCAAGATGTCCACCTCGGTGCCGGTGAGCAGGCGGAAAGTGGTTCCCTCGTCGGCGAGCCGTTGGTTGACCTCGCGAACCTCGTGAATTTGTTTCCGTACGCGCGCGACATCCAGGCCGTTCGCCTGAAACGAGGTCCTTGAATGATCGGTAATGGCCCAGTACGCCAGGCCGAGTTCGTTCATGGCCTTGGCAATTTCCGCGATCGTCTGATGGCCGTCGCTCCAGGTGGAGTGATTGTGCAACGAACCTTTCAGATCGCTCCATTCGATGAGGCGCGGCAGCGGTTCCTTTTCGGCAACGGCAAATTCCCCCATGTCCTCGCGCAATTCCGGCGGGACGAAATTCAAATCGAGCTTTTCAAAGACATCCTCCTCGGTGCGGCATTTCACGAGCAGTTTCGGATCGCGCGTCTCTTCCTTTGATTTGAACAAGCCATATTCATTCAGCCGCAGGCCGCGCTCAATCGCCCGCTGGCGCATGACGATGTTGTGCTCCTTGCTGCCGGTGAAATAAAGCAGCGCGAAGGGAAACTCGGCATCGGTCACGACGCGCAGATCGGATTGAATCCCGCCTTCGAGCAGGACGCTGGCCTTGGTTTCGCCTTTGGCAATGACGTTCAAAATGCCCGGCAGGCCGGTGAACCACTCGATGATGGCCGCCGGATCCTTTGACGACGCGAGGAAATCAATGTCGCCGATGACTTCCTTGTGTCGGCGCAGGCTGCCCGCCGTGCTGCAACGAATCGTGTCAGGATGCTGCCGCAAATCATCCAGCAACGGCTCGGCCACGCGGAGCGCATCGGCAAGGAGCTGTTTGGCAGCGTAGGAACGGCGGCGCGCGATGCCGTCGAGAATGTTTACTTGCGTCTTCTCGCCAAAACCTTTCAGCCCGGCGATCTTGTTTTCCTTGCAAGCGGCCTCCAGCTGCTCGACGGATTCAAGGCCGAGTTCGTCGTAAAGCACCTTGACCTTCTTTGGGCCGAGACCGGGAATATCCAGCATCGCCAACAGGCCCGGCGGCACCGACGCCTTCAACTCGTCGTAGTAGGCGAGCTTTCCCGTGGTGACCAGTTCGGTGACTTTTTGCTGGAGCGCCTCGCCGATGCCTTTGATCTCGCCGAGCCGGTTTTCCGCGACGACTTTCGCGAGCGGTTCCTGCAAGCTCTCAATGATGCGCGCGCCGTTGGCATACGCGCGGGTCTTGAACGGGTTTTCGCCCTTCAATTCCAGCAACGTGCCGATGCTCACGAGAATTTCCGCAACCTGGTCTTTGTCCATGCGGAAAATATGGGGCGGGGTGCTCGGGGTGCCAAGCGGGAATTCCTTGGCGAGCCGGCAAAAAGTTCTTGAATTCTTTTCTAATCGGACTCATAAACAGATTTATTGAACCTTGGGTGGTTCCCAAACCGAGAGTTGCAAAACCGGGTGACCAGTCCTGAGGGAACATCAAATGAGCCGAAACCACTAAACCTATGAAACCAAAAAACCTCCTCCTCGCCGTTGCTGCCCTCTGCAGCATGCTCACTGTTTCAAATATCGCTCAAGCGCAAGGCACGAAGTTCACTTACCAAGGCCGGCTGAACGATGCGGGGGCGCCCGCCAATGGCACCTACGATCTGACCTTCTCGTTGTTCAACGTCAGCGTGGGCGGCGTGGCGGTGGCCGGACCACTGACCAACACGCCGGTCGTGATTAGCAACGGGCTGTTCACGGTGCTGTTGGATTTTGGCGGGGGTGTTTTCAATGGCACGACTTATTTTTTACAGATTGGCACGCGGACCAATGGTGGTGGCGCTTTCACGGGGCTTTTGCCGCGTCTGGAACTGACGCCGACGCCTTACGCCATCTACGCGGCGAACTCTCCGGTTGCCGACAACACGGTCACTAGCGCGAAGATTGTGGATGGCACGATCGTTTCTGCGGATATCCAGGACGGAACAATCACTTCCGCCGACCTCGGACCTAATTCGGTGAACACCACGCACATCATTGACGGGCAGGTGTTCAATGTGGATCTGGCCAATGACGCGGTGACCTCATCGAAAATTCTGGATGGCTCCATCATTGGCGCGGACCTGGCGAACAACACGGTGGGTTCCGATCAACTGGCTGACACGATCGCGCTGGG
>JANPGB010000448.1:0-2868 GCA_031423695.1 Verrucomicrobiota bacterium | reverse complement strand
GCCCGTCCTCGAAGCGTTGCCGGCTCCCGCCGAAGTGATCGTGGTGGATGACGGTTCGCGTGACGCGACGCGGGCGCGGTTGCGCGAAGTGGCGGCGGAATGGCCCGCCGTGCGCGTGGTGCCGCTGGTCGGCAATCACGGCCAGGCGGCGGCGCTCTACACCGGCATGAGGCTGGCCACCGCGCCGGTCATCATCATCATGGACGGCGATGGTCAGAATGTGGCGGCGGACATTCCGAAGCTGTTGGCCGCACTGGTGCCGGGGGTGGACATGGTGGCGGGCATTCGCGGGCAGCGGAATGATTCATGGCTGCGAAAAAATATGTCGCGCTTCGCCAACGCCGTCCGGGGAAAATTGCTCGGCGACGGAATGCGCGACAGCGGTTGCGCGCTGAAGGCTTTTCGCCGCGAAGTGGTGGATTCCTTTTTGCCGATGCGGACTTTGTATTCCTTCATGCCGGCGCTGGCGGTGGCGGCGGGTTTTCGTGTGGTGCAGTTGGAAGTGCAGCATCGGGCGCGCGAACGCGGGCAGTCGCATTACGGACTGTTCGTCATGTTGTGGCGTCCGGCGCTCGACATGATGGGATTGTGGTGGTGGCGGCGGCGGCGCTTCAAGCTGCCGCAAATTGCCAAGGAGTCAAAATGACCGGACGCAATTCCTGGCGCGGAATCGTTCTGGCCGCCTGTCTCGTGGCGGCCTTCTTCATCGAGCTGGGCGGCCGGGGTTTGAACGAGCCGGACGAAGGTCGTTACGCTTCCATCGCCCGCGAGATGGCCGTGGACGGCGATTGGCTGATCCCGCATCTCAACGGCATCCCGCATTTTCAAAAACCGCCGATCATCTACTGGGCCACCGCAGTTTCGTTCCGCTGTTTTGGTTTCAATGAAACGGCGGCGCGTCTGCCTTCCACACTGGCCGCATTGGGAATTCTTGCTCTGACCTACTTGATCGCCCGACGGTTGTTCGGCGCGGCCACGGGCGTCGGCGCGGTATTTGTGCTGGCGGCGCTGGTCGAATTTTTTGCGCTGGCCCGGATGCTGACGCCGGACATGGTGATGAGTTTCTGGATCACGTCGGCAATATTCTGTCTGGTGAAACACCGCATGGATGGCGGACGGCTGTGGGGCTGGCTGTTCTTTGCCGCGATGGGATTGGGTTTTATGACGAAGGGGCCGATGGCGCTGGTCGTGCCGGTTTCCGCCGCGCTGGTGTGGGGCAAGGCGGCGGGTGCATTGCCCAAAGACCGCCGGCTGCCCTGGCTCCCCGGCTTGGCGCTCGCGCTGGGCATCGGGCTTTCGTGGTTCATCGTGCTGTCGTTGCGTGAACCAAAGCTGGGTTCCTACTTCGCGGGTTATGAACTCGTGCAGCGCTTCGCCTCCAAGGTGCATGGCCGCTCGAAGCCGTTCTGGTTTTTCGGGCCGGTGCTGTGGTTCGGCTGCGCGCCGTGGTCGCCGGTGTTTCTCGTGATGGCGTGGGATTTTTTCCGGCGCTGGCGCGGCGGCTGGCGGCCGCCGGCAAACGCGTGGCTGCTGGCCGGCTGGGTGTTGCCGCCGTTGATCATTCTTTCGGTGAGCGGGTCAAAGCTGGTCACGTATGTCCTGCCGCTGTTGCCCGCACTGGCCATCGGGCTTGCGCACTGGCAGCGTCAGTCGCCGATCTTCGCGCGCCGGACGCACGCGGTGTCCGCCGTGATTTTTGCGCTGACGGCAGTGGGCCTGCTTTTCGCCAACCGCTGGATTCATCCGGTGGATGTATCCATTCTCGCGGCGCCCTTTTTCCTGGTGGCGGTGGGGCTTGTGGTCGCCAGTTTTCCCTATTTCAACAAACAGCCGGTGATGGCTTTGGTCGGCATCAGTCTCACCACGTTGGTGGGCTGGCTTTGGGTGGCCACGCAGGCGGATCGCGTGAACGACTTGCTGGGTGCGCAACCGAGCATCCGAGCGCTGGCGCAACAGGTGAAGCAGGCACCCG
This sequence comes from Verrucomicrobiota bacterium, assembly GCA_031423695.1. GTDB lineage: Bacteria > Verrucomicrobiota > Verrucomicrobiia > Limisphaerales > CAIQOK01 > CAIQOK01. The sequence continues at coordinate 896 of JANPGB010000448.1, read as the reverse complement.
ACGTTGACCGCGCCGCGTTGTTCGTAGTAGATGCGCGACTGCCGAGCTGGAGTTTTTATCTGCAACGTCACGTCTCCGTCTCGCTGGCGGATTCCGATGTGGTGTTGCCCCTGACCCAGGAACAAAAGGAACGCCTGCTGCCGGAGTCGCTGAAATGTCCCGCGCTGCTGGAAAGCCGCGCGCCCGCCTATGGCATCGTCCCGGACATCGAGTATGGCCTGCTCTTTTCCACCAACCGCTGGATCGTTCTCGACCGGGCGGGCAGCTTTCGCCTGATTGCCACGCGGGATGCCGCCCTCGCGCAGACTTTGCCCACGCAAATGCGCTGATCGCTAGAACGAAATATCAATTGCCATTCCCGCTGCCAGTCTTCAAATTTCCGCCTATGAAACACCTTTCGCTGCGGCCGCATGAATTTTTGGGCCAGCGGAAAGTCAAAACCAGAGCAACCGTTCCCATTTGAACCAAATCAAACAACCTATGAAGCATTTCAAAAAGCTGGCCGTCCTCTTGGGCGCTCTCCTCGCGCTCGCTCCCTCTTTGCACGCGGCGGAGCAACTCACCCTCGCCGCCATTCCGAAAAGCACCGGCGGTGAATTTTGGGAAACCGTAGCCAACGGCGCGAAGAAGGCCGCCAAAGACCTTGGCGTCACGCTCAAGTGGGAAGGCACGGTCACCGAAACCGAGATCGCCGAGCAGAACAAGATCATCGAGAACATGGTCAACCTTGGCGTCAAAGGCATCGCCCTTGCGCCGCTGAATCAAAAGGCCATGAAACGCCAGGTCGAGAACGCGGTTGCTGCCGGCATCCCGGTCGTCATTTTTGATTCCGGCGTGGACGGCACCGCGCACTCTAGCTTTGTCGCCACGGACAACAAGAACGGCGGCGTCATCGG
>JANPGB010000447.1:0-2906 GCA_031423695.1 Verrucomicrobiota bacterium | reverse complement strand
CTCGCGGACTCGGCGGTCCGCGCACCGATGGGTGGTTCCTGGGCGGGGGCGCCGCCCGCCATCCGCAAATGCACCGTTTACAAGTCGGCCGGGCCCGGCTATAGATAGCCCCACATCCATGACCCAGAATTTCCCAACGCGGGGTTTTCGGGCAACGACTCGGTGGCATGCCGGGCCGACCAGGATGCTTCATCCCCGCAACGCCTTCACCTTGCTCGAACTGCTGGTCGTCATTGCCATCATTGCGATTCTCGCGGCGCTGCTCCTGCCGGCCCTGGCCCAGGGAAAAGTTCTCGCCCAGCGTGCGCGCTGCCTGAGCAACCAGCGGCAGCTGGCGATTGCCTGGATGATCTACGCCGGCGACCACGGCGACAAGCTGGCGCTGAACGGCGCCCTGCTGCCGACCGCAACGGCCACCCGGGTGTTGTGGGCGGCGGGCTACAATCATTTTTATCTGCCCGCGTTCACGGAAACGCAATACTTGCTGGACGCAAAATACGCCGCGCTGGGGCCGTACCTGAAGGCGGCGGGCGTGTACAAGTGTCCGGCGGATCAAAACACCAAGCTGGTCGGCACGCAAAAAATGCCCACCGTCCGCAGCTATTCGATGAATGGCTACCTGGGCTGGATCACGCCGCCGACCGACCTGACGCCGGGCTACAAGGTGTTCGCCAAAATGACCGAATTGAGCCGGCCCGGCCCGGCCGGGATTTTTCTCTTTCAGGATGTGCTGCCGGAAAACCTCTGCTACCCCGCCTTCGTCGTGAACATGCCGGGCGCAGGCACGGAGGGATTTTTCCACTTTCCCTCCAGCCTCCACCGGCGCGGCGGCGTGCTGGCGTTCTGCGACGGCCATGTGGAGGCGCATCGCTGGGTGGACGCACGCACGCGTCCGGCCGTGCCCGCGTCCGGCATTCTGGCGCATTGGAATGCCTCTGTGAACAACCCCGACCTCGCCTGGTTGCGCGAGCGGGCGACCGTGCATCAATAGTAGCCGCGCCATTCCGCGACAAACCCACCGAAGCGCGCAAATGAAAACGTCAAGATCAGTCCCGGCGGCCCGCGCCTTCACGCTGATTGAATTGCTGGTGGTCATGGCGATCATCACCACGCTGGCCGCGATGCTGCTCCCGGGGCTGGCCGCCGCCCGGCAGCGGGCCCGGCGCATCCAGTGCGTGGGCAACCAGCGGCAGCTCGCCCTGACCTGGCTGGTTTATGTGGCGGACAATGCGGACAAACTTCCGTCCAACGGCATGAACAATTCCCCCACCCCGCTGAACAAGCTGTGGGTGCAGGGCAGCTTTTTCAGCACCGCAGGCAGCGCCAACACCTATATCCTTGATCCCCAGTATGCGCTCTTCGCAAATTATCTCCAGGCCGCCCAAGTGTATGTCTGCCCGACGGACCGGGACACCATCAGTTATTACGGCCAGTTTGTGCAGAAAGTCCGCAGCTACGCGATGAACGCCTACCTCGGCTGGAGCGGCCCTTGGGACACGCGCCTGGCAGCGCCACCGACTTACCGGCTGTTTCTCAAGCAATGCCAGCTGACCGCCTTGATGCCGGCGGGAACATTTGTGTTTCAGGACGTGCATCCCAACAGCATCTGCTGGCCCTATTTCGGGGTGCAGATGCAGGTGGACAGCTTTTTCAATTTCCCCGGCAGCAGCCATTCCCGGGGGGCGGTCGTCGCCTTCTCCGACGGCCACGCCGAATGGCATCGCTGGCGGGACCAACGCACGCTCACGGCGTTTTCGCGGGACTACCATCTGCACGCCGATGCCTCGCCGGGCAACGCGGATCTCGTCTGGCTCCGCGAACGCACCACGCTCCGCCGTTAACGCTCCCCGCCACAAACACGCACCCTGACCGGGTGGTGGCAGCCTCCGCTGGTTTCCGCATGTCGGCGAGCAACCGCCACGGCAGCACGGTTCAAATGGAACAGCAAAGAAGCGGTCGCCTCCGGCAAAAAATGTCTTGGCAGTGCGGTCTTCGTTTTGCACTCTGCCCCGGCTTATGCAAAACAAAAAACCTCTGTTTTGGTTAGTCTTCCTCGCCCTCACCCTTCATGCCGCCACCCGCGCCTGCGCCAGTGAAGCCGACATCCACATCCCCGACCTTACGAACGTGAAGTTCAACGGACTGGGCGGCGTCAGCGGCCACACCCTGATGATGCTGGGCATTGTCATCTGCGCCGTCGGCGCGCTGTTCGGCATCGTGCAATACCTGCAAACCAAGGCGCTGCCGGTTCACGAAAGCATGGCCAAGGTTTCGCACTCAATTTACGAGACGTGCAAAACCTACCTGCTCACGCAGGGCAAATTGCTGGCCATCCTGTGGGTGTTGATCGCGGCCTGCATGGTCGTTTACTTCGGGTTCCTCCAGCACAACACCATGATGCATGTGCTGGTGATTCTGCTGGCCTCCGTGCTGGGCATCCTTGGCAGCTACGGCGTGGCGTGGTTCGGGATTCGCATCAACACCATCTCCAATTCCCGCACCGCCTTCTCCGCACTCAAAGGCAACCCCTTCGCCACGCTCTGCATTCCGCTCCGCTCCGGCATGAGCATCGGCCTGCTGCTCGTGGCGGTGGAATTGTTCTTCATGATCTGCATCCTGATGTTCCTGCCGCGCGAACTCGTCGGCCCGTGCTTCATCGGCTTTGCCATCGGCGAATCGCTCGGCGCGTCGGTGCTCCGCATCTGCGGCGGCATCTTCACCAAGATCGCCGACATTGGCTCGGACCTGATGAAGATCGTTTTCAAGCTGCCCGAAGATGATCCGAAGAATCCCGGCGTGATCGCGGATTGCACCGGCGACAACGCGGGCGACTCCGTCGGCCCGACGGCGGACGGGTTTGAAACCTACGGCGTGACCGGCGTGGCGCTGATCGCCTTCCTCGCCCT
>JANPGB010000446.1:0-11247 GCA_031423695.1 Verrucomicrobiota bacterium | reverse complement strand
CTCGCGGACTCGGCGGTCCGCGCTCCGAAAAGGATTCGCCGGTTTCGATGAGGTCGGGATCCGGCCCGAGGAAGGCGTTCTGTTTTTTTTCGACGATTGACAACGCCGACGCCGCTTTTCTATTCTCCCGCCGCCGATTTGAACGAGATATGAAGCTGACTTGTCCGCCCCAAAACACCGCCGCGCCGGGCCGCGCGGGGAGAGTGATTCACAATGGTTGAAGCGGCCCAGATTGAAACCGACTTGCTCGCCTTCGTGCGGCGGGAGGTTTTTTCGGCCCAGGTGGACGCCACGCTGGAAACCGACCTCGTCGCGGCCGGTTTTGACTCCATGTCGCTGGTGCGCCTGCTCGTGTTCATCGAACAAACTTACGGCATGTGGATTCCTGAAAGTGAAATCACGGGCGATTCGCTGCAGAACCTCCGGACGCTCGCCGCCACGGTCGCCCGTTTGTTGAATGCCCGCTAGCCGCCTTGCCGCACCGGACGGAAGCTGCCGCAGCCTGATCCGCCGGCTGTTTTCCGCGCCAACGCGACGGGCCGCCGGTCCAATGCAACAGCCCACACCGAGACTGAACCCTGCCTGACATGTCTGCCAAACAAAATTTAAGCGGCTGCGACAACCTGATGCTCAGCTTCGATGGCGAACTGCGGCGGTGCGGCTATGCGGGCAACTCCTGCCAGGTCGTGCTCGAACTCGCCTCAGCCATCGCCCCAGAGGCGTTGCGGAAGCGCCTTGCGGAGCTGGTCGCCCGCCATCCCATCTTGGGCGCGCGACCCGGCGGGATGATTTTTCCGAAATGGAAACTGCCGGCGTCCGCCCCGCTGCCGCAGGTTCGCGTGCATCGCGATGAGCCGGGGGTCCGCGAAAAAATCTGCAACGAGCCGCTCGCGCTGCGACGCGGCGAGCTCCTCCGCTTTGACCTCGTCGAACGCGAGGGCGGACGCATGGATGTCCTCTTTACCTGGGCGCACGCGCTCATGGACGCCAACAGCGCCGAACATTTCCTCGCCATCGTGGGGCGCACTGATGTTCCGCTCCCGTCCACCGACCCCGTCGTGTCCGCCCGGGTGACGAAGCCGCTGAAGGAGCGCTTCAAGCTGATTCAAAAAAACATTCTGCAGCTCGACGAGTTCTGCAAAGCCGCCCCGCGCACGGTGGGAGTGCGGCGGCCGGGCGCGGCGGCGAAACTGCATTATCGGGTGGAGAAATTCACCGCCGAGGAGACCGCCCGCATCCGGGCCAACGGCGCGCGGCTCTGCGGCGTGTTGAGCGACGCCCAGTTTCACGCCGTGGCTTCGGTGCTCGAGCTGCACCAGCTGCACCAGCGCATCGGCCGCCCCAGCCCCAGCTACGTCCTGCCCGTCCCGGTGGGGATGCGGCCCAAGGGCAACGTCGAACCGCTCTTCACCAACCAGGTGACCATGCTGATGCTCCAGTTCCTGCCCGACCAGCTGGGCTCGGCCGGCCAGGCGGTGGCCACGCTGAAATCGCAGACCGAAAAATCCATGCGGGCCGGCCTGGTGGACAGCGGCGTCATCCTGCTGGAAACGTTCCGCTTCCTGCCGCAGCGGATCTTCATGGCGTTTTTGAAACACGGCCTGCGCGGCGAGATCTGTTCGCTCTTCTACGGCAACACGGCGGCGGTCAGTCCGTTGTTGACCACCTTCTTTGGCGCGGTCATCGAGGATTTCGCTCACGTCGCGGCCATCACGCCCTCGCCGGGCATCGGCGTGATCTTCTATTACTTTCGCGGCGCGATGCGCGTCACGGTTCTGCATCTCGAACAATACTTTTCCGCCGACGAGGTGGACGGGTTCGCCCGGGGGCTTCGCGCCCGGCTGCTGAACCCGTGAGCGCGGGCGCGGACATCGCGGTGGTCGGTGCGGGCGCGGCGGGCATCACCGCCGCCGTCAGCGCCGCCCGCGCGGGCTGCCGCACCGTGCTGCTGGACCAGCGGCCGGCCGCCGGCGGCATCGGCGGTTTCAGCGGACTAACCACGATGTGCGGGCTCTATGATGACCAGGGGAAATTTCTCAACGAGGGTTTCGCGCGGGAATTTTCCGAAGCCCTCAGCGAAGCTGCTCCGATCAAAATGGGCCGCGTGTGGGTGCTGCCGTATCGCCCGGAGCAGTTCCGCGCGCTCGCCGAGCGGCTGATTTCCTCCACCCCGAATCTTCGGGCGCAATGGAATTCCCCCTTGAAGACGGTGGTCGCCGAGGATGGCCGCATCGTCCGGCTGAATGAGCTTGCCGTCGGCGCGGTGATTGATTGCAGCGGCCAGGCGGAGGTCGCCCGCGCCATCGATGCCGAGTGCCTGGCGACCGACGCCGCGACACAGTCGCCCGCCGTGATTTTTCCGCTGCACCACGTCACTCGCGAATTCAAGTCCGCCGCCGATGTCGCCCAGGTGCTGCTGCCGCTGGCGCGCGCGGGGTTTCCGCCGCTGAATTTCCAAACCAGTTTGGAGCCGCGGCAGTTGACCGTGAAGTTCACCGGCCCTCCGGCGCAGGTGCGCCCGGTGATCGAATTTCTGCGCGCAAACATCGCGGGCTTTGAACATTGTTCCACGCCGCTGACGGCGTTTGCGCCCACGCCGCGCTCCGGACGGATGATCGTCGGCCAATATGTGCTGACCGGGGCCGATGTTTTGGCGGGCCGGAAATTTGCCGACGCCGCGGCGCGGTGCGCGTGGCCGATCGAGCAATGGGGCGCGGACGGCGTGGCGCGTTTCCAGTATCTGCCGGCCGGCGCGCACTATGAAATCCCGGCGCGTTCGCTGCGCGCCGCGCGCGTGGAAAATCTGTTCATGGCCGGCAAAACCCTCAGCGCCGACGTCGCCGCGATCGCCAGCGCCCGCGTGATGGGCGGCTGCCTCGCCACGGGCGCGGCGGCTGGCCAGCTGGCGGCGCAGCATTTACATTCCCGGCTGAAACCATGACGCGCGCCTTCGACCAGCTTTGGGCCGAGACCTTCCGCCACGCGGCGGCGCACTCCCCCTTTTACCGGGAGCGGTTTCACGGTCGGCCGGACGTGCCGGCGCTGGCCACGCTGCCCACCGTGGACAAAAAGGTCTTGTCGGAGCGCAACCTGGATTTCCTGTGCGTGCCGCGCGGGCGGGTCGCCGAGATCGTGACGACCAGCGGCACCACCGGGCAGCCGTTGCTGTGGATGCTCACGGCGGCGGACGTGCAGCGGCTGGCGGGGAACGAAAAAATTTCCTTCGGCTGCGCCGGGGTGCAGGCGGGTGACACGGTGCTGGTGGCGGTGGCGATGGACCGTTGCTTCATGGCGGGACTGGCGTACTGGCTCGGGCTGCGCGAACTGGGCTGCGCGGTGGTCCGCACCGGGGCCTCGTCGCCGCTGCTGGTGCTGGAAATGATCGAGCGCGTGCAGCCGACGGTGATCGTCGCGGTTCCTTCGTTTCTGCGCCTCATCGCGGAGAAGGCGCTGGAAGTAAAATTCGATCTGCAACATTGCCCCGTGAACAAGGCGGTGTGCATCGGCGAACCGATTCGCGACAGCGGCCTCGTGCTGAACGCCTTTGGCCGCGCGATCGAGGCGGCGTGGGGCGCGAAAGTTTATTCCACCTATGGCGTGACGGAGCTGGCGAACTCGCTCTGCGAATGTGACGCGGGCGCGGGCGGTCATCTGCACGACGAACAACTCCATCTGGAAATTCTGGACGACGACGGCCGGGCCGTGCCCGAGGGCGAGGCGGGCGAGATCGTGGCGACCACCTTCGGCGTGGAGGCGATGCCGTTGATCCGCTATTGCACAGGTGACTGCGCGGCCCTGTTAAGTGCGCCGTGCGCCTGCGGACGGACGACGCCCCGCCTCGGGCCCATCCTTGGGCGCAAGAATCAAAAGTTAAAATTAAAGGGCGCGTCCGTGTTTCCCTCCACGCTCGCGGCGGTCCTGGAGCAGGCGGAGGGAGTCGAGGCTTTCGTCATCATCGCGCGGCGGGAGAGCGAGCTTTCGGATGCCGTCGAAGTGCTGGTGCACGGCCCGGCGCTGGCGACGGCGTTGCGCGAATCGTTGCAGGCGCGGGCCAGGATCACGCCGCAGATCCGCCATGCCTCGCTGGAGGAAATCGAAGCGCTCCAGCTGCCGCCGGCGGCGCGGAAGCGGCGCCACTTTGTGGATTTGCGATGAGGTTCTGCATTGTCATCCCGTGCTTCAATCACCCCGCGACGGTGGCTGCCGTCGCGCGCGCAGCGCAGGCGCACTGTCCCGTCGTGGTCGTGGACGATGGCTCGACCCTGCCGCTGCCGGAGCTGCCCGGCTGCACGCTGGTGCGCCTGGAACGGAATGGCGGCAAGGGCGCCGCGTTGCGCGCCGGCCTGCGGAAGGCGATGGAACTCGGCTGCACCCATGCCATCACGATGGACGCGGACGGGCAGCATTTTGCCGAGGACCTGCCGAAGTTTCTCGCGGCGGCGCGGGCGCAGCCGGAGGCGTTCATCGTTGGCGTGCGGGATTTTTTCGCGGCGGGCTGTCCGACGCACCGGCGGCGGTCGAACGCGGTCTCGACGTTTTGGTTTCGCGTGGAGTCCGGCGTGGAACTCGGCGACACGCAATGCGGCTTTCGCTGTTACCCGCTCGCCCTGGTGCGGCGGTTGAAAACCCGCGCAGGCCGTTATGCCTTTGAACTCGAGTTCATGGTGCGTGCGTCCTGGGTCGGCACCCCCATCGTGGCGGTGCCGGTGAAGTGCACCTATTCGACGGCGCAGATCGGACAGTCGCACTTCCGGCCGGTGCGGGACCTGGCGCACATCACGTTCATGAACATCGGGCTGGTGCTGCAATCCTGGTTCGTGCCGCGCGCGCTCCTGGTGGCGTGGTCGTGCGGGCAGCGGTTTTCCACGCGGCGGACGCTGCACGAATTTTTCTCCGAGCACGCACATGCGCCGGGGCAGCTGGCGGGGGCGGTGGGGGTCGGATTGTTTTTTGGCATCGTGCCGGTCATTGGTTTTCAAATGGTGATCGCCGCCGCCGTGGCGCACCGCCTGCGGCTGAACAAGGCGATCACGCTGCTGGCCAGCAACATTTCCATCCCGCCGCTCGCGCCGTTCATTTATTGTTTCGGCCTGGTGGTGGGGCATTGGATCCATACGGGCGAACGCCTGGAGACCTCGCCGAGCCAGATGACATGGGCGCACGCGCGCGAGTATTTTTGGGAATGGATTTTTGGCTGCGTGGCGCTGGCCGTGGCGGTGGCGCTGGCGGGAACCATCCTCACCTACGTCGTGGCGCGGATCTGGCGGGGCCGCCGTCCCGCTGCGCCGGGCGCCGCGTTTTTCAACCGGCCGTAAATGAAACCTGATTTATACACGCGAATGTATCTGTGGCTGGTGGCCCGCCGGTGGCCGGTTTTGCTGCTGACGCTGGCGGTGTGCGTGGTCGGCGTGGGCATCTCGCTGCGGATTGATCTGGACGAGGACATTCTCTCCGCGCTGCCGGAACACGACCAGCTCGTGGACGAATACAAGTACGCGCTGCGCAAGTTCCACCAGATTGACCGGGTGTATATCGACGTGGGCAGCCGCGCCGAAAATCCGGAACGACTCGGCGAGGCTGCCGACGCCGTCTTTGCCGCGCTCGATGCGGACCCGGCTTATGTCCGAACCATGTATCGGCTTGAAGGCGGCGGGCAGCAGCAGGTGGTGGATTTCCTGACCGGCGCGCTGCCGAACCTCTTCACCGAGGCGGACGCGCAAGCGCTCGCAAAGAAACTCGAACCGGGCGAAGTGCGCGATTACCTGACGGTGATCCGCCGCAAGCTCGCCGGGCCGGAGGGCATGGTGCTCAAGAACGTGGTGGCCGCCGACCCCGTCGGCATGAGCGCGCTGGTGGTGTCAAAGGTGCTGCCGCTGCAGACCGGTTTCGGCGACACGCAGATCGTGGACGGCCGCATCACCAGCGGCGACGGCCGGCACATCCTGCTGATGGCGGAGCCGAAATTGCCGTCGGCGAAGCTGGACGCGAGCGTGACGCTCGTGAAGGACCTGCTGCGCGTGGCCCGCGACGTGGAAGCGCGCTTCCCCGGCGTGCATGTCGCGATCACCGGCGGGCATCGCATGTCGGTGGACAACGCGACGTTCATCAAGAGCGACGCGACGCGCTGCATCGGGCTGGGCATGGTTTCGATGCTGGTGCTGTGCCTGACCGCGTTTCGCCGGCGCTGGCTGGCGTTGGTGGCCTTTCTACCGTCGTTTTTCGGCACACTCATTGCCGGCGTGGTGCTGTCGCTCTGGCAGCATCATTTGTCGGGCATCGCGATGGGGTTTGCGACCATCGCCATCGGCATCACGGTGGACTACGCGATCTACGTGATCTACCACCTGGATGACGCCGGCGGGCGGGACCGGCCGGCGATCGGCCGGCACCTGGCGCGACTGGTGTTTCCGATCAGCATCGGGGCGCTGACGACCATCGTGGCGTTTCTGGTGATGATCAGTTCGCCCATGCACGGCTACCAGCAGCTGGGCATCTATGGCGCGATCGGCGTGGCGTTCTCGGCGGCCTTTGCGCTGGTGCTGCTGCCGTTGCTGGTGCCCAACGAAAAGAAACGCGGCCAGCCGCCGCTGTGGCTGACGCGGGCGCTGGAGAAATTTTATGCCTGGCGCGAGCGGAAAATTTTGTGGCTGCTCGTGCTGGTCGCGGGGCTCACCGTGCTGGGCGTGGTGGGCGTGCGCAAGGTGCGGTTCGACGGCGATCTCGCCCGCCTCAACGGCATCACCGAGTCCACCAAGCAGGACGAGGCCCTGATCCGCACCACCTGGGGCGACGCCCTCGGCATGACGATGGTCCTGGCGCACGGGAAGACGGAGGAGGAGGCATTGCTGCAGAACGACCGCGCCGCTGAACTGCTCGCGCGCGAACCGGGTGTCTCGGCGGTTTATTCGCTCGCGTCGGTCTGTCCGGCGAAAGCCAGCCAAGAGGCGAGCATCCGCCGCTGGCATGAGTTCTGGACGCCCGCCCGCCGCGTTGCGCTCCGGCAGACGCTGGAGCAAACCGGCAAGGAATTGGGCTTTCGCAGCGACGCTTTCGCTCCCTTCTGGCAGCGCGTCGAGGGCGAGCCGGTGATTCTTACGCTGGCCCTCTTTCGCGGCACGCCGCTGCAACAAGTGATGAACGAACGCGTCGCCCTCGCGGCAGGCGACAACGCCATCAGCACGCTGATCAAGATCGAGGACCATTCCCAAGTGCCGGCCCTGCGCCAGAAGCTGCCGGGCATGATCGTCCTGGATCAAAGGTCATTTGCGGATCACATCGCCGACATGACCAAGGGCGGCTTGGGGCGGTTTGCGCTCTGGACGGGCATCCTGGTGACGGTGATCCTGTATCTGTCCCTCGGCTCGACCGAGCTGGTGCTGGCGACACTACTGCCGCTGGCCTTCGGCTTGTTGTGGACGTTTGGCGCGATGGGCCTGCTGGGCCTGCCGATTGACATGATCAACAGCGTCTTCGTCGTGTTCGTCATCGGCATCGGCGAGGATTACAGCCTGTTCCTGGTGACGAGCAAGCTCGACGAGTGGCGCGGCCGGCCGCAGCGCATTGCCGTCACGAGCGCGTCCGTGCTGATTTCGGCACTCACGACGATCTTCGGGTTCGGCGTGCTGGTGGTCGCGAAGCATCCCATGCTTTACTCCATGGGCACGACGGTGCTGCTCGGCATGGGCTTCACGTTTGTCGCCACCCTCATTCTCACGCCGCTCGCCATGGATTTGCTGCTGTTCAAAAAACCGCCGGTCGGGGCCCCGCGCTGGTGGCATCCGCTGGGCACGATCTGGGTCACCCTGCACCTGGCCGCCATCCAGTTTTACATGTATTACATCATGCGGCCCGTGTTGAAGCTTTTCGCGCCGGGCCGGGCGGACGAGAAGGTGCGCGCCGCCACCAGGTATCTTGGCCGCGGCGTGGTCAAGGGGCTGCCCTTCGGCAAACTGGAGTTTGATCTGACGCCCGAACTCTTCGCGCCGCCGTGCATCGTCATCAGCAACCACCAGTCCGCCGTGGACGTGATGCTCGCGGTGAGTTTCCCCGCCGACGTCCGCCAGACCGCGAAGAAGCGCGTGTTCGACGCACCCATGCTGGGGGTCGGCTGCAAGGCCTGCGGCCATGTGATGGTCGAGCCGAACGATCCGCAGAAGACGTTGGAACGCTGCCGCGAAAAACTGGCCGAAGGCGCGTGCGTGCATTTCTATCCGGAAGGCACCCGGTCGCGCGACGGTTTCCTCCAGCGCTTTCATCGCGGCGCCTTTGATCTGGCGGTGGAGCTGAACCGAGAAATTCTGCCGATCGTGATCTGCGACTCCAACACGGCGATGCCGCGCGACGCGTACTGGTTTGAGCCGTTTCACTGCACGGTGCGCGCGCTGCCGCGCGTCACGCCGCAGAATTTTGATTACTCGCAGGGCGTCGTCGCGCTGATGAGGCACTGTGAAACCCTGGTGCGCGACGGGTTGCAAAAACAGCTCGACGAGGTGAACACACCGCGCATCGTCCGCCGCAAAGTCAACCGGCTCTACCGCTACCAGGGAAAATTCATCGAGCAATTTGTGTTTTGGAAAATGAAGCGCGACCCGGTGTTCGCGGCGCTGGATGGCGTCGTGCCGCGCCGGGGGCACATCTTGGATCTCGGCTGCGGCTACGGTCTTGCGACCCATTGGCTGGCCTGCTTCACGGACGCGCGGACGTTTTTCGGTGTGGATTACGACGAGGACAAGATCCGCGCCGCACAATGTTCTGCCCCGCAACATTCGCGCATCCGGTTCGAAGTGGGTGACATTTTGACGTGCGACTATCCCCCCTGCGACGTGGTGCTGCTGCTGGACGTGCTGCACTACTGGGTGCCGGAGAAGCAGCAGTTGATTTTGAGCCGCGCGCGGGCGGCGTTGCGGCCGGGCGGGCGGCTGATCCTGCGCGACGGCGCGCGGGCGGAGACGCAGGCGCATCGCCGCATTCATCGCTGGGAGCAGTTCGCCACGCGGTTCGGCCTGAACCGGACGCAGGAAGGGCTGCATTTCCAGACGCAGCCGCAGCTGGAAGCGATGTTGCAGCGCGCGGGTTTTGCCCGCTGGGAGCTCAAGGCCGGGGCCGGGAACGGTTCCAATGTGCTGCTCGTCGCGTGGGTGTAACCAACCGCGAGCCCCCATCTGTGAGGGGGCAATGACCGGCCGCAGGCGAATCGCCACAGCCTGAACCTTTTCAGGTTGACGGGGATTTTTGACGCTTCTAAGTTTTCCGCAGGAACGCCGGAAGCGTTCTGCAGGTTGGGAGGCCAACTGGGCGCTCACAAGGAAAACCCGCCTCCCCGCGCAACGCTTGATCAAGGAATTATGGAACTCTTAATCACATCGCTCACGTCCATCATTGGGACCGTGCTGGCGGCCGTGGTGCCGCTGCTGATCACCAACAAGAAATTGAAGGCCCGGCTGGAATCCGCCCCGATTGTGGCGCGCGGGCTGGCCGTCGGATACTTCGAGAACTTCCTGAAACCCGTCAATTCGATCATGACGGAATCCATGATCACCGTGGAGTTTGGGGATGCGGAGGAAAGGATCGAAAAGGATTCCCAAGCCAACAAAAGAAAACACACGTTCCCCAGAACCTCGGTGGAAATCGTCCTGATCCACCCGGGCAGACTGACTGCTGCCGCCATCACCAGTTCGATTGAGAAGGCAAAGCTGCCGCAGGCCACCATCCTGCGCCCCGGCTCCAATCGTGGCTTCGTGATCAATTACGATCTCCTCGACCGGGCCGGCACGAAAATCCTCTTGATCCAGGATTTGGTGAAGCCGATGTTTGCCATCAAACATTATGCTGAAGCCTATCTCGGACTTTCCCAAGACTCGTCGGAGTGGAACGAGATGGAGCGGCTTTCCCTGGGGGAATTCAAGGAGACCATTGAGCGATTGCGGACCAAGGGCGAGGGGGTCGGGGTGGATCAAATCGCGTGGAAGGCGATCGGGTAATCCTGGCGCCACGCGCCGCGCCGGCTCCATTTTGCTTTTGCTTGCCGGCCCGAACTGTTAGAAACGCGGCATGGCTGCCAAATTATCCATCGGGTTTCTCGGCGCGGGCAAAATGGCCACGGCGCTGGCCAGGGGCTTCGTGCAGGCGGGGCTGCTCACCGGCAAACAAATCATCGCCAGCGATCTTTACGCCGGCGCGCGCGAGGTGTTCGCCCGGGAGGTCGGAGCCCGGGTCACGGCTTCCAACGCGGAGGTGGTGAAGTCCGCGCAGGTTTTGATTCTCGCCGTCAAGCCCGACCAGATCGCCGGCGTGCTGGCGGAAATCCGCCCAACCTTCTCCGCCGCTCATCTGCTCGTGTCCATTGCCGCCGGTGTGCCGATTGCGAAATTGGAGGCCGGGCTGCCGGCGGGCGCCCGGGTCATCCGCGTCATGCCGAACACGCCCGCGCTGGTGGGTGCGTCCGCCAGCGCCTTTGCCTCCGGCAAATCCGCGACCGCCGAAGACAGCGCGCTCGCGCAAAAACTTTTCGCCGCCGTCGGCGTGGCGTACCAGGTGAAGGAACATTTGCTTGACGCCGTGACCGGCCTGAGCGGCAGCGGCCCGGCGTATGTGTATCTGTTTATTGAAGCCTTGAGCGACGGCGGTGTGGCCAGCGGTTTGCCGCGCGACGTGGCGACCAAGCTGGCGGCGCAAACCGTCCTCGGCGCGGCGAAGATGGTTTTGGAAACCGGCCAGCATCCCGGCGCGCTCAAGGACATGGTCACCAGTCCCGGCGGCACGACCATCGAAGGCGTGCACGAACTGGAAAAGGGAAAGCTGCGCGGCACCGTGATGAGCGCCGTGCGTGCGGCGACCGAGAAGTCGAAGAAGCTGGGCGCCTGAACCAAAAATGCAAACTGCAAAATCAAAAATGGCCGGCGTGAGGGACTCGGGCCGGGCCGGCGGTTTTGCGTTTTTGTTTTTTACTTTTTAACTTCGTGCCTTTCCCACCGCCCACCCCAAAACAAGCCCGCGTCATCTGGCTCGCGCTGACCGGGCTGGCCATCGCGACGCTCGTGGCGCTCGTGGCGGGAGTCGTCTGGTCGCTCGGCCGGTTGCTCCAGGTTTTCTCGCCGGTGCTGTGGCCGCTGGCGATCGCCGGCATCCTGGCCTGCCTGCTGGATCCGGTGGTGGACCGCCTGGAAAAGCGGGGGCTTTCGCGGGCCAAGGCGATCCTCTGCGTGTTCGGCGTCGCGGCGCTGATCCTGGCGGCGGTGTTTGGCAGCG
>JANPGB010000445.1:0-12128 GCA_031423695.1 Verrucomicrobiota bacterium | reverse complement strand
CTCGCTTTCGCGCCAGCCGGCCACACCAAACAAGAAATTTATGTTATACACGATTGCTATGGTGCTGCTTATCCTCTGGCTGCTGGGCCTGGTGACCGGTGCCACCATGGGCGGCTTGATCCATGTGCTACTGGTCATTGCCATTGTCATGGTGCTGCTGCGGGTCATCTCCGGCAGAAAACCGATATGAACGCCAAAACGATAGTCGCCGTCCTGCTCATCACCCTCGGCATTGTGGTGCTGGCCTACTCGGGGTTGAGCTTCACCACGCCCGGAAAACCCGTCGAGTTCCTGGGGATGCACATCGCCACCACCGACAGTCATTTCATTCCGCCCGCCGTTGGTGCGCTCGCACTCGTCGGCGGCATCATGTTGCTGCTGGTGAAACCCAAGAGCGTCTGACCGAGGAAGCCCTGACCGTCGTCGCTCGAGCAAACCAATGAATCACCCGGCTGCATGAAAGCAAACACTGCGCTCTGCCCCAACCTCGAAGCAACCGTCACGGCGGTCGCCGCGCCGAACCATTTCCGGGTTTTGCAGTGGAACGAAGTGGTGCGGCGGGGCGATTTTATCGCGGCGGGCCACGCGGGGTTTGAATTATGGGAAGGGCCGATCGGTTTCCGCGCCGATGCTTATGTAAAGGACATCTACCGGCTAGACGCAGGCTCGCGGGCCCGCACTGGAAAATCGCAGTGAACCCGCTCCAGCGCATCGGCCTGGCCATTGGCCGCGGGGTCAAGTGGGGATTCAATCTGCCGCAAGTGATTGGGAAATCCGCAGAGCAAA
Source organism: Verrucomicrobiota bacterium (assembly GCA_031423695.1). GTDB lineage: Bacteria > Verrucomicrobiota > Verrucomicrobiia > Limisphaerales > CAIQOK01 > CAIQOK01. Next base: position 11,342 of record JANPGB010000445.1, on the reverse strand, counting down.
GGCGACAGCAGATCGCCCGGAACGAACAGGAAGCGGAACGGCTGGACCGCATTTGCAACCCCTCCAAATACCAAGGGAAGTGAGAATGACGCTGCGGACCCAGCCCGCCTTCCAGCGGATGATTCACGACCGGAGGCCGCGGCGCCCGACAAGTCCAACATTCTGACGCGCTGACAACACGAGGCCGCCTCAGCGCGAGAGCAGTTCACTGACGGGCGACATGGCGGGGACGCGGTCGCAAATGACTTTGATGGAAACCAGAATGGGGACGGACAACAAAGCGCCCGGCACACCCCAGAGCCAGGTCCAGAAGATCAGCGAAACAAAAATGATCACCGGATTGAGCGTGAAGCGGCGGCCCAGCAGCACCGGCGTGACGAGGTTCGCCTCCAGCAAATGGAGCAGCAGATACCAGCCGGGCGGCAGCAGTCCCTGCCAAGGGCTGTCGAACGTCAGCAGACCGACCGTGGCCAGCACGATGACGCCGACAACGGGCCCGAAGTAGGGCACAAAATTCAGCACCGCCACGAGCACGCCCCACATCGCGGAATTGGGCACGCCCATGAAGTACAGCCCGGCGCTCACCACCAGGCCCAGGCCCAGGTTGATCAGCGAAACGGAGAACAGGTAGTTGGAAATGTTCTGCTGAATCTCGTGGCTGATCTCGACCGCGCGTTTTTTATCGCGCAGCGTCGGCATCACATGAACCAGTTTTTGGAGGAACAAGTCACCCGAGGCCAGCAACAGGTAGAGCAACACCAGCGTCTCGCCCACGCCCGCGAGAAAAGTTCCGGTCCAGTTCAAGATGGAGCTCGTGCCCCGGCTGTCTTTCACCTCCACCACGGGAACCTTTTCCTGCGCCTCTTTTTTTTCCGCCTCCGTCGCCCCCAGGTTGTTCACCGCGGCCGCCGCCTGATTGAAGTGGGCGAGACGCGGAAAAATTTTCAAGACACGCTGCCGCAGGTCGGCCATGTGTTGCGGCGCTTCATTCATCCAGGCCAGCGCCGGCCGGCCCAGTTGGAAGAAGCCAATCCCAACAGCGCCCACGAGCAGGCAAAGCACAACGGCCGCGGAGAGCGCGGGGGGAATGCGGCAGCAGGACAGCCAGCGGATGAGCGGCTTCAACGTGATTCCCGCCACGCACGCCAGGAAGACCGGCAAGATCACCGGCCGGGCGAAATAGAGAAAGGCCACCACGCCGACCACCCCCAGGATGATTTGCACCGGCGGCGTTTTGGCCGCGATAGCGGCGACCGGTTCGCCGGTCAAGCTTCCATCTGCGCGCGGTGCCGCCGGGTCCGCGGAGTCAGGCTGGGACATTGGGGGCTGAGGGGGGGTGGCTGGATCCATAATTCAATGCGTGTCAACAAATCACTGTGTTCCTGCGCGAAATGCCCGCCAGCGCAAGCCGATGACTGGCAGGCGTCGGACGATGGATTACTCAATGCTTACGGCGATGACGGCTTGCTTTCACTTTCATTCTGCCGCGCCTTTTGAACTGAATTAGTGTCGTTTCGTTCGCTCACAAACGGCCCACGTTTGGGCCGGAGATCCCGCTTGTTGTTAGCTTTCTTCTCACCTTCAGGCTGTGCTTTCTTGTCCAACCCGCTGCTTCGCGGTTGCGGTTCCCGTTGGGTGGTGATTTCCCCTTCCTTGGATTTGGCGCGCGCGACCGCCTGAGCTTTAGCCGCGGCTTCGTTGGCAGTCCGTTGTGATTCCAGTTGGGTTTTCTTTTCCAACGCCCGCTCTGCCCTTTGCGCTTCGGCCTGGATTTTCCGGTCCGATTCCTGGCCACGACGTTGCACCTCGACCTGGGCGGCGCTCTCCTCTGCCATGGCTTTGCTGCGCGCGGCTTCCTGTGCTTTCGTCGCAGTTTCCTGGGCGCGTCGCTGGGCTTCTGCCTGAGTCCTATTTTCCAACTCCCTGGTGCCCGGTGGCACTTGCTCCCGAACGGTCGCCTCGGATTCCTTCTGGCGCCGGGGCGCTTCCGCCGGAGGTTTCGTTACGACGGGTTCAGCCCGGCTGCGGATGGGAGCCTGAGCTTCCTTTTGATTTTTCTCCCGACCCGGTGCTGGCGACCGTTGCCGGTTGACCACTTCGGCTTCCTGTTTGCGGCGCAGTTCGCGCACCGGGACGGCCCGGACCTGCTGTCCGCTGGCCTGTTCGATAATCTGTGTGCGGGGACCTTCGTTGATCACGGTGTTATTCACGACTTTGATGTTCGTGATATTGACGGTCTGGTTGATGATGGTGTTGTTATTGACGACGACCGTGGTCGGGCGTACGGGCTCCAAGAAGCGCCGGGGCTCGACAAAGACAAAGGCGCGCGGCGCAATGAGCGCCACATTCACCGCCACGGCACCGCCTGCCACGATCCTCACGGACGGTTGCAGCGGGGCCCAGCCAACGTAGCCGCCGCCTTCATGCCAGGAAACCCAGGCCGGCGCCCATTGCGTCTGCGGCACCCAATACCAGCCAAATCGCGGGCTCAAGTCCCAGCGCCCATAGTGATAGGTCGCCCAACCCCACGGCTCATCGCTGGCCCAGTACCAGCCTGCGTCGGTGCGCTCCCAGTGGCCGTTGCTATAGGGACGCCAATCGCGATCCACACGATTGGGAATCCAGCACCGTCCATAGGAACCGACCACTTCCCATCGCCCATACTCGCTGAGCGGTTCGTAAAAATCGTCCTCGGTGCGAATCACCACCTCCACCTGTTCTGGAGCCGGCGGCACATACTCTGCGCGAGGACGCGGCGGCTCTTGGTAATAGGTCTGTGAACGTGGCTGTTCCACGTAGGTGGTGCAACCAGGCACGCCGAGGAGCAAAGGAATTGTGCCGAGGGTAAGGATCAACCCGAATCCGGTCCGGGCGTTGCCAGTGTTTACGGATGCTTTTTTCATGAACTGCTCTTTCGTTTTTGATTTTGTCTGCTGTCGCTGTTAATGGCGTTCTTTTTAGCCGCTTTCATCCGTCCGCCTCTGCTTTTTTCCATATCGAACGTTACTTTTGGTTTGGTGAGCTGTAATTGTGACGATGTTGCGGATGATTATTTGCCGGCTGCGGGAGGCCGACTGCAACTAATTCTTGGGTTTATTGTCATGGTCTTTGTCGGCCGGATTGGATCCGTTCTTCTCAATTGCGGGCGGCTTTTCTTCAGCGGGCCGCCGCTCTTGCTTTTCCACAGGCCGGGAAGGCTTGCCCGGTTTTTCAATGTGTGCGCCGGCTTTCGGCCCGGTTGGTTCCTTGATCGTCGGTGGAACCTTGGTTTCAGGCCGGGACTCCGGCTTGAATTCCGGGGCGGGTGGAACGGGCTTGTGTTTCTCACTCTGCACTTCGCCATGCTTCGGAACAGGCTGGGCAGACTCGGGCGCGGGCGCGGCCACCGTTTTCTTATCTCCAGATGCAGCCCCGCTCGAAACCGGCGGTGCGGCTTTTTTCTCGACGGGTGGGACCGATGAGCGCGGCTTGCTGGCGACTGCCGCCTCCTGCTTGCGCCGCAGCTCCCGCACCGGAACCGCCTCGACCTTTCGCCCGCTGGCCTTTTCGATGACGGCAGCGGCCGGACCTCCGTTGATCACCGTGTTGTTTACGATTTTGGAGTTCAGGATCGTCGTGGTCTGATGAATGATCGTGGTATTATTGACGACCACCGTGCCGGGACGGACGGGATCCAGGAACCGGCGTTGCTCGACAAAGATAAACGCCCGTGGTGGAATGCGGGACTCGTTAAATCCCACGTAACCACTCACCGAGATCCGCACAAACGGTTGCAAGGGTGCCCAACCAACGTAGCCGCCGCCGCTGTGCCAGGAGACCCAGGCCGGCGCCCATTGCGTCTGCGGCACCCAGTACCATCCATATTCGTCCGTGAAATCCCAACGGCCATAATGATAAGTGGCCCAGGCCCACGGCTCGTCGCTGAACCAGTACCAACCGGCATCGGTTTGCTGCCAGTAACCGCTGCAGTAGGGACGCCAGCCCGCCTCGACGCGGCCCGGTCTCCAGCAGCGTCCGTAAGAACCAATGACCACCCATTCCCCGTGCGGGGCGAGGGGCTCGTAAAAATCGCTTTCGGCGACTATCTCGACGGAGGGAAGCACCACCTCCACCGAAGGCAGCGGCACGCTCACCCCGACTGAGACCGACTCTTGTCCGCAGGTTGTGTATCCAATCAGCGCAGCGCACAGCGCGATTCCGAGTTTACCGTTACAGCATTTGGTTTGATTCATATAAAATGCCGTTTCAATTCAAGGTGCGATCTTTTCGCTCACCCACTGGCGCGCCTGTTGGAAACTTTCCTTCAACTCGCCGTAGGCATTCTTCGAGCCAGTCTTCACGCTGTCCCAGGTGGATGCGGTGGCGTTCTTGGCGACGTCCAACTGCCGGTTCAACCGGGTGGTCTGTTCGCGCAACGCCTGGAGTTTGGGTTTGGCCTCGGCTTTGACCGCGTCGCTGGATTTCTCGATCTTGGCTTCGAGTTGTTCCAAGTCCCGGTTGATCTCCGCCAGTTGGCCCTGCATTTTGGCCGTGAATTCGGCTTTTTGCGCGTAGGTGTAATCCTTCATGTCCTCCGCGGCTTCCTTGGTTTCCACTTTGACCTTTTCCAGCTGTTGGGCGGGGGTTGGCTCCTGGTTGCAGCCCGCTGCCAATGCAGCGATGGAAAGGCAGGTGATAACCCATGCTTTGTTGTTCATGATAGTGTTAGTAGTAGCTATGGTCCGGCGTTCAGGTTGACGTAACGTTTGCGAATGCAATCAAGCTACCCGGTCATGGGGCGTTCTAACATGGGGTGTAACCCTACCGAGGCTCTGGTCAGGCTGATGCACGGGGCTGTTCAGGTGAGAAAAAAGCGCCGGCGGACTTCCCGCCGGCGCTGGGGATGGAACCTGACTTAGAAGGCATAACGCAGCCCGAGACGGGCCACGCCGTAATATTTTGTTTTATCCGGGAACACCCAGCGGCCGTCCAGGAAGGCGCCCACATGCTTGGTGAAGCGATATTCAATGCCGGCACCCACCTGCGCGAACCACACCTTGGCGAGATCGAACTGGTAGCCGCCGCCGCCAAACGCGTAGGGGGAGAATCCACTGTGGCCCAGCGGCAGACGCAGAATCATATTGGCCGAAGCGCTGTCAATAAACGCTCCACTGGTGTCTTCCGAATAGAGGTCGCCGCCGATGCCAAAGTTGCGGGTGAAAAAATAATTAAGCCCCACGCCGGCCCCCAGCCGGGTGTTTTGCCGGACTCGCGCATTCGAAAAATGATCCAGGGAGTATTTTCCCAGCGAAGCCGACCCGAATATGTCCATGGACAGTTCGTGGGCGCGGTAGCTGTCGCCCCGACCATGCTGCAGATTCTGGTCGGCATCCATGTTGTCCGCTCCCAAGGTTGATTTTACGGCCAGCATCAGGATGGCACCGCCACATAGGATTTTGTTTTGCATGAGTTTGTTTTTGGTTTTTGGTTTTAACATTGACGGGAAACTACAAGACCGACCCGTCACTGAACATGGGGTGTAACCCGAACGGAATAAATATAAGATCTGGTTCCGTCCGGACTGGTCCACTCAACGGGAGCCAAGGTACGGGCGGGGCGCACCTCAGCATTTCATCCCGCCTGGCCGGGGCCGCGTGCCCGCTGCGCCGGATTCAGGCGGATCAGAAGCATTGCAGTTCGTTGCTTTCTTGCCCGGTCTGGGTATGGGGGTTTCACCCCATACCGTCCGTTTCCAGATTGGTTAGGTTATGGCGAAGCGCCTGAACAGCGCGGACCGCACATCGAAAAAACCAAGATACAAAACTATGAAACATCTAATCCCAGTAGCCCTCGTTGCCTTCGCCCTCGTCGGCTGCGACAAACAGAAGACAGCCATCGAGGACCAGAAGGAAGCCACCAAGAACGCGATTGACGTCCGAAAAGACGCGGTGGACGTCGCCGCGAAAGAGGCTAAAAACCAGGCGGACGTGGACGCGGCGATTGAAAAGGCGAAGATCGAAGCCGACAAGCTCAAGGCCCAGGCACAATTGGATGCGGACAAAAAGAAAGCTGACGCCAAGGCTGCCTTCGAAAAAGCCAAGCTCGACGCAGAAAAGAAGTGAACCGGAAAATAGCTGGAAGGGTGCATGCGGAACATTGAGGATGTGCCCCAGCGCCGGGCGGACGACGGCCATGTCGTGCCTGACTTTTGCTCCCGCGCCAAAAGCCGCGGAGGAGCTTGGGAACCAAGCTACGGAAATTGTGCCAGCCGCTCGGAGGCAAGGAGCGGCTGGATTTCACCTGCCGAGTTGCAACGCGGCGCGGGCCTTTGCCGCCTTGCCCCGGCGGGCCCGTTGCAGTCGCCGCAGAATCAGGTTTTCGTTAGCATCTTTTTGAATCGCCTCGCGCTTTCCGCGCAGACTTTGCAAGCATGGATAAGATGGCCGATTACATTGCCCTGTCGTTGATCCTCGCGGCCGCGCTGTATTTGTTCTGGCAGCGCAAACTGCGGTCGGACGTCACCGCGCTGCTGGTCACGCTGGCGCTGATTCTTCCGTGGCCACATCCCGACGGGAAATGGCGAAGCATCCTCACTTATCAAGAAGGTTTCTCGGGCTTCGGCAGCGTGGCAGTGGTGATGGTGGTCTCCATGTTCGTGTTCGGCGCGGCGATTGTGCGCACCGGCGCGGCGGAGTTTTTGGGGACGCGGGTGTTTCGCTACTGCGCAAGAAATGAGCTGCTGCTGCAAGCGGCGGTGCTGGGGGTGGCGACGTTGACTTCGATGTTCATCAATGACACCACCGTCGTGCTGATTCTCCTGCCGTTGATCCTCGCGGTGTGCAAGGAAAAGAACCTCTCACCTTCGCGCTATCTCCTCCTGGCGGCGTACGGTTCGCTCCTCGGCGGGCAATGGACCTTGATCGGCACGCGGAGCAACATCGTGATCAGCGATTATTTCGCGCGCCAGCAGTTGGCGGCGGGACAGGCCGCCGTGGGGCTGGGCTTCTTTGATTTCACGCGGATCTCGGCGGTGGACTTCGCGGCGTGCGCGGCGTCCTTCTTTTTCTACGGACGAAAACTTTTGCCGACCACGCGCGCCGGCGAAGCCGAGGCGGCGGAACTGGCGCGCGAGTATTTGACCGAGGCGAAGGTCACGCCGGAGTCGAGCATCGTTGGGAAAACCCTGGATGAACTAGACTGGACGAAGCGCGCCGATTTGAACGTGCTCGAAGTGATCCGCGGCGAGGACCGGATGCCCGCGCGCAAGTGGCTGAAACTTCAACCCGGCGACGTGCTGGTGATGCAAGGCCCGGTACCGGTCATCGGCGAGTTGTTGAAGTCGCCCGACTTTCAACTCAAGGAAGAAGTGAAAATTGACGCCACCATGCTGCAGCGCATGGACCTGATCACGGTGGAGGCGTTGCTCGCGCCGCGCTCGGACTACGCGGGGCGCTCGCTGGAGCAGGTAGACTTCAGCCGCGACTACGGCTTCACGGTGATGGGGATTTCTCGGCACGGCAAAACCATCCACGAGCGGCCGATGTCCACCCGGCTGGGGTTTGGCGACTCGCTGCTGCTGCTCGGTTCCGTCGCGGGCATGGACCGGCTGGCGCGCAACCTGAATCTGATGATCCTCGGCCAGCGCGCGTTTCATCCGGTGGGCAAGACGAAGGCGCTGATCACGATGGCGCTGCTCGCCGCCGTGATCGCCACGGCTGTGAGCGGCTTGCTCAGCCCGGCGGTGTCCATTCCGTTGGTGGCCATGCTGGTGATTTTGTTCGGTTGCGTGAAAGTCGAGGATGCCTACAAGACGGTGGACTGGCAGGCGGTGGTGACGGTCGCCGGCATGATCCCGTTCGGCGTGGCGCTGGAAAAGACCGGCGCGGCGGCGGGACTGGCGCATGGGATCGTCGGCGCGCTGGGCGGGATCAGCCCGACGGTGGTGCTGGGCGTCATCCTGCTTCTAGCTGTGGTGTTGACGCAACTGATCGAGAATGCCGCCGTGGCCATCATCCTGGCGCCCCTGGCCTATCAAGTGGCCAAGGAGACCGGGGCCGATCCCAAGCCGTTCATGGTTGGCCTGGCCATCTGTGTTTCCGCGGCGTTCTGCACCCCCATCGCGCATGAGAGCACGATCCTGGTCATGGGCCCGGGCCGGTACGAATTCAAACACTACCTGCAAGTCGGCGGCGTGATGGCAATCCTCACATGGCTGGTGGCGACCCTGGTCACGCCTTGGATCTGGCCGTTTTGAGTGGACGCATCACTCGCGCGCAAAATCAATGAAACCTTGCTCCACATCGGTATGGACGAGTTTGACGCGGACGTGATCGCCCACGTCGAGACCTTTAAACCCGCGCTCCAGCTTGCCTTCGGTCGGAGGTTTGAAGAGCCGGACCCATGTGCCTTTGTCGGAAGCGCCGGTGACGATGGCATCGAATGACTCCCCAATCCTGCCCGACAGGAGCAACGCAGCCGCCGACTTCCGGACCCGCCGCTCGACCTTTGTCGCGTCGTCCTCCCGCTCCGTGCAGTGTTTCGCAAGCGCCGCAAGCTCCGGGAGAGTGTAGGGCAGCGCCTCGCCCGCCAGCGCCGCTTTCAGGAGCCGTTGCGTGATGAGATCGGGGAAACGCCGGTTCGGCGCCGTGGAGTGCGTGTAGTCCTTCACCGCCAGCCCGAAGTGTCCGGGCGGTTCGCCGCCGGGAAGATCAAGCACGTACTCGCCACGGCCGATGAGTTTGACCACGGCGAGGGAGAGGTCGGGGAACTTCTCCGGGTCGGCTTTGCGTCGCCGCGCGAGGAAGGCTTCGAGGGCCGCGGCGTCCGGCTCGGAGGGGAGCCGGTCTCCGATACCGGACGCGAGTTGCACGATTCGGTCCCAGCGTTCGGGGGACCGCAGAACCCGGCGGAGGGAAGGAAACTTCTTCGATTCAAGATAAGTCGCGGTCACGCCATTTGCCGCAATCATGAAGTCCTCGATCAACTGCTTCGCCCGGTTCTTCCGATCCAGATCGAGATCGGAAAGGGTGTCGCCGTCGAAGACCGGCTTCGCCTCGAGCGTCTCGAGACTGAGCGCGCCGTGGCGGTGTCGCAACTCCACGAGCCGCTGCGCGACGTTGTCCTGGAGGCGGAGGTTTTCGTCGAGGCCCGGGGTCTCCAGGATTCGTCGGGGCGCCGTGCCTTGACCATCCAACCAGGCCGCGACACTTCGGTAAGCCAGCTTTGCGCGGTTGTGAACGTGCGCCCGATAAAGTTCCGACGCCGCGAGCGAGCCGTCGGCGTCGAACACCATGTCGGCCACCACGGCGAGCCGGTCCTGATCCTCGTTCAGCGACGTTAGATCAGTGGAGAGCGCCTCCGGCAGCATTGGGAAGATCGCGGCGGGCGTATAAACGGAGGTCGTGTTGCGCGACGCATGGCCGTCGAGCGCGGAATCCTTCCGCACCAGCGCATCCACGTCCGCGATCGCCACGAGGATTCTGACCCGCCCGTCGGCGAGCGACTCGGCGACCGTGAGTTGATCCAAGTCGCGGGAGTCATCGTTGTCAATGGACGCCCAGAGCCGGTCGCGCAGGTCGCGCACGCCGTCGGTGGCTGCGGCCGGTCCGCTGATGGCCGCTAACTCCTGCTGCGCCGCTGGTGTGAAGTCCGGCTCCAAGCCGCGCTCGATCATGGCCCGGCGCGCGATAGTGGCCAGGGTGGCTCGGTCCGTGGATTGACCTCGGGGATCACGCTGGGTTTGGTTGCGGACGACGGATGGATCGTCACCGGTTGTGTGCATAGGCTTCAGGCTCCTCGTTGCTGTGCAGATAGAAGGTTATTGGCTTTGTCGCCGTTTGCCGCTTCGCTCATGATTTTAACAATCGTGTCCTCCACTGCCTGCGCCACCGCTTTCAATTGGGGCGTGTTGAACAACGCCAGCAGGGTGGTCGGCTTCAAACTCGCCAGAATGGTTTTACCACCTTCCTCGTAAATGGAGATACGGCACGGCAACGCGGTGGAGACGCTCATGTTTTCATCGAGCACTTTCTTCGCCTGCTGCGGCTGACAGACTTCGAAGATCAGGCATTCCCGGTCGAACTCCACGCCCTTCTTCATCATGGTCTCTTTGAGGTTGTGCACCTGCATGACGCCAAACTGATTGGCCTGCACCGCGGCCTGCAAGGCAGCCGCAGCTTCCTTCACGGTTTTGTCGGTAGATAATTTGATCAGCATAGAGTTGGTTGTTCTTTGTGGTCGGCCCGTTGCCAACGTGTTTTTAAAATCGGGTGCACCGCGGTCAACACGGGTGCCAGCGTTCCCGTTGCGCCGGCCGGCGCGGCTTCGCCGTGGCGTAAAGTTCCATCGGGGATTTCAGGAGGCTTTCCCTGCAACACGAACCCGCCGCCTGTATTAATAATACGACCGGATTTCACCGGTATCGTTCGCTGCGCGGCCGGGCGGCTGCGGGCGGACCCCGGCTGTCCGCCCGCGCCGACAGTGGCTCAGGAGCAGCAGGTGCTGCAGGATTCCTTGAGCATCTTCTCGACTACTTCGCGGGTTTCGCCGGTACGTTTCTGGATCCGGCCCAACAGTTCTTCCTGCTTGCCTTCGACGAATTGAAGATCGTCATCCGTGAGCTGGGCCCATTTCTGTTTCAGTTTGCCTTTGGTGATGTTCCAGTCGCCTTTGATTTCGAGTGTGGTCATGACAGTTTTTTCTTTTGTTTGTGGTTTGTTTTTCGCCGTCAGTGTGGCGGCGAATCCCCGAACATTAGATTCCGGCGGCGCTTCTTTCCATGGGGTGTAACCCTGCCCTGCCCTGGCGGCGGTGCGCGGCGGAATCGCCGAAACCGCACCCCGCACACTGGTGGCTTAAGGATCGCTGGTGAGTCCGGCCTGGTTGGTCGACGAGGTTTTTATTTTCGAAAGCAACAGCACGTACACCTCCCGATAGAGTTTCTCCATGTCCGCGCTCACGCCGGCCAGCGCCCGGGCGCGCCCGGGTTCTGGTTCGTTTTTGACGGCAACTTTTGCCAGGTGCCAGGCATAGCTCAGCGCCTCGTGCTGGGTCAGCAGCAGGCTCAGCTCAAATTCGTCGCCCTTTTGACTAAACAACTCCTTCTTCTTCGTGGCGGCAATCGCCTCGCGGGTGGCGGCCTCCCCGGGTGGCAGCCGGATGTCGGCCAGATTGATCGCCGGATCGTGCCGGGCGAATTCCTCAAGCAGCTTGGCCCCGGCCGCGGAATCCGCGGCAATCTTCTTCACCAATTTTTTGACATCATCCTCCTCCCGTTTGATGAACCGCAGCAGGCCGACATTCTTTTGGTCGTTCAGGAGTTGATGGAGCAGACTGTAGCAGTTATTCCAGGTCGCCGGCTCCGC
>JANPGB010000444.1:0-1561 GCA_031423695.1 Verrucomicrobiota bacterium | reverse complement strand
GGAGTGGGGTTGTCAGTGGAACTCGGGCGGCTTGGAATTGTTTGATGCAGTCCAGAAAGCCTTGGCGACGGATGCTCTCAGCGGAAAATTCCCGCATCGCGTGATTCAACTACTGGAACCCTACCGCACGCAGCCAACGGGTCTCGCCCGCACGCAGCCTGACACCGGATTCGACGTCCGCGTGGACGAGATCATCCGTCAGGAGTTTGGCACGGCCTTGAAACGGCAACGCGGAATCGGTTGGGTTGATTCGATCTCAAAGGAAATGGCGGATAAACTGGACGCCTATCTGAAAGGAATCACTGATCCGCAAGCCAAGCTGCATGGCGTCATCGGCCTGATGCAGACCGCCGCGTTTGCGCATCGCACCCGCACTGAATCCAACCCCAATTCCCAGACGAAAGCCGCCGTATGAATGCTCTGCTACTCCAACCCACCGACGTGCTGTTCTTCCGTGACGGGCGGCCCATGAGTGGATCCCTGGCCGGCCACACCGCGGCCTGGCCGCTGCCCGACGTCACGAATCACGCGCTCCACGCCGCGCTGCACCGCGCCGATTTGGACGGTGTCCACGCACACCGGCGCGGCCGCAGCGGAGAATACTCCAACGAACGTGACCGCGTTTTTGGTTCGCTACTCACCGCCGGACCTTTTCCGGTGGACGGCCGCAATCGCTGGTTCTTTCCGCGCCCGAAAGACGCCCAGATCAATAGCTCGGTAAAGGTCACGCTTCAACCCGTCCGTTCACTGGCGAAGGATGCTGCGGAGGGTCCCTGGCCCGGCAGCAGCCTGCCGAACCCATTGGATTACGCGGTGGCCAACACCCGGCCGCCGGAGAAGGACGCGGGCGGTGAACCGTGGATTTCGGCAAACGCCTTCCACGCCTACCTCTGCGGCGAGGATTTCAAACCCTCGGCGCAGGGCAGCCCACATTTCCTGCGCGACGAATCGCTGGCAGACCGGGAAGCCAACCTTGGCATTAAGATTGATCCCGACACGCAAACAGCGGGACAGGGGTCGGCTGCGGGCATGATTTACACCGCCCACTACCTCCGGCTGCGCGAAGGTTTTCGGCTGGGCGTGCTGGCCGAGGCGATGGACAAGGTTATTGGCAGCGAGAACGAGAAGCGCGACCTGCTCAAACTGCTGCTGAATGGTCACCCAACCCAGATTGTGGTGGGCGGACAACAGCGCCTCTGCACCGCCGAGGTGAAACCCGCCGAGTCCCTGCCGCTGCCCAAGGGACTGTCCGCCACGTCTGACTTTATCCGGCTATCGAATGGCAAATTTGCCGTGAAATGGGTGCTGCTTTCACCGGCGGTCTGGCCGGAGATCGGGGCGGTCAAGAAGGACGGCACTGCGCAGAATCGACACCCCGGCGGCTGGCTCCCCAACTGGGTTTTTCTGAACTGGGACGGCGCGAAGCCGGAGGCAAAGCCGGATGACCGGAACGGGAACGTGCTCCTCACAGCTGGACCCGGAGTGCGTAAAGCCCGGCGCAAGCAAAGCACCGCCGGCGGCCCCATCTCCGCCCGACTGGTGGCGGCCATCGTTCCGCCGC
>JANPGB010000443.1:0-28690 GCA_031423695.1 Verrucomicrobiota bacterium | reverse complement strand
GGCAAGCACACGTTGCGCAGCACCACCCAAGGATTGCTGGCCAGCAGCTTCTTCGACGTGTTCCTCGATTTGAGCACTGACGGCGGGCAGACTTGGATTCCGGCGGATCGCGGCATCCGGGTGCAGGTGGCCAACCCGCCGTGCGGCGCGTTGGGCGCGCATCCGGTGATCACGAAGAACGGCACCGAGGTGAATGTTTCGTGGTCGGATACGAGCTACCGGCTGCAGTTCAAGTCGGTGCTGAGCGCGACAACTTGGACGGATTACACCGGCGGTTCGCCGGCGACCTTCCCGGCTAACAACGCGCCGAAGTACTTCCGGCTGATCTGTCCGTGACCTGAGGCCCTCCGGCCGGCGAGTTTCCACCAACCGCTCCGATGCAAATCGGAGCGGTTGCTTTTTTGGGGTGATTGCTTGGGCCGCCGCGTTGCGCAATTTCGGAAAGGTTTGGAACCGCCCAACCAACTTCATGAATCACGCCGATGCTTGCTGCTCAACGTTGCCGGTCGCGGGGTCGGTGCATTGCGAGCAGAACCGGCAGGAGCAGCAGGGACGCCGCAAAACAGTTCACCAACCCCAGCACCAGCAGGATGCCGAGCCGGGCGTTGGCCGGCACCTGTGAAAGCATTAGCACGCCGAAACCCAGCGACATGGCCAGCGTGTTGATCAAGGCTGGTGGCCCGGTCAGACGCAGCGCCCGAGCCAATGTTTCCAGCGGTGGTCCGCCCGCAACCCGCATCTGGTCGAAACTTTCCAGCAGGTGAATCGCGCAGTTCACACCGATGCCCAGCGTCATCGCTGCAAACATCGAGGTCGCCACGCCGAGCGGAATTCCCGACCAGCCCATCACCGCAAACTTAATGAGGATTGCCAGCAGGCTAGGCAGCAGGCAGAAAAATCCCCAGCGCATCCCGCCGAACAGCGCCGCCACGAGAAAAATCCCGGCCAGCGACCAGCCGAGCGATTGTAACTGCGTGGTTACAATGCCGCCGATCAACGCCTGGCTAACCGCCACGTCGCCGGCAAATCCGATTTTGATTCCCAACGGCGCGAGTTTGGTCCGTTCGTAGTCACGGATTTCGCCCATCAGCCGGGCCGTGTCCACGAAGTTGGCGTCCTTCAAAAACACTGTCGTCAGGGAGCGCGCGTAGTTCGTGTCGACCAGTTGCCGCAGGCGCGGTTGCCCCAGAGCGAGGCCGTAGTAATCCCAGAGCAGCTTCACTTCGATCCCATTGCCGGGCAGCACCCGCGCGGGCGGGTCGCCCGACCGCGTCATAAAGCGAGTCGTCAGCAGATAATCCTCCGGGCCGAGCACGCCACCCACCGCGCAATCCCGGCGGGCGCGGATGAAGTCGCCAAGGTCGCCGAGGGCGCGGATGACTTCGGGCAGGAGGTGGGTGCGGGCGGTGATTTCAAAATGGGCGCTCCGGGTGGTTCCGAGCGCCGGCCAGAAGTTGGCACCCACGTTGCCGCGCGCTATTCGTGTAAAAATCTTTTCATCGCCCGAGTTGACCATTTCGATGTGCGACCGCCAGACCGTGGCCGGATCGTCCGTGACCCAGAGGCGGATGGGGCTGCCCATCATCACCGCCGCGTCGGGTGTCAGCGTGCGGGGGAAGGCGATGTCGTTCGGGGTCAACTCGGCCACCGAAACTTCGCCGGCGAGGGTGCGCGGCGCTTCGACCGCTACGAACAGCAGGTGCATCCCGAAAAATTGTTCGTTCACCTGTTGCGTGACTTTTCTGAATTCGCTCTCCGGATCAAATCCATTGGTCCAACTGTCCTGCACAACGAGCTTGCGCAGACCCAGCGGCGTCAGCGCCAGAACGAGCAGCGTGCCGCCGATCACCCAGCTGCGCCGCCGCACGACCACCGCGCCTGCGCGGGCGAACCAGTCTGCGAGCGGAGTTCGCCGGTCGTGCTGTCGCCGGCTCAGCAGCCACTTCGGGTTGACCACTGTCAGCAGAGCGGGAACAACCGTGAGCGAAAAAAACAATCCAAACAGCGCGCCGAGGCCGGTGAACAGCCCAAACGCCCTCACCGGCACCAGCGGCGACAACCCAAACGAGAGAAAGCCGACGACCGCCGTCAGGGAAGTGCAGGCCACCGGCACGACGAGTTTGTTGAAGGTTTCACCGACGAGCAGTTTGTGGTCGTGGCCGGGCTTTTCACGCAGCAGATTGAAATAGCGGTTGAACAGATAAATGTCATTCGTCACCGACAGGACGGTGAGCAGCACCGGCATCACGGCGGTGGTCAGATAGAGCGGCACCTCGCACCAGCCCATCAACCCGAAGACAAAGATCATGGTCGCGGCCACGCCGGGCAACGGCAGCAGCGCGGCCAGCACGTTGCGGAAGCAGAGCAGAAACACCAGCATCATCACCAGCGCGGCCAGCGGCACGAGGCCGAGGCGCCGGGCGGCGAACAGGCGAAGCTCGTGCACGCTGGAAGGCCGTTTCCAATCGGTCTGACCTTGGATGCTTGCGCCGAGCAGAACTTTCGGCACGCCGAGGTCTTCGAGTATTTGCACGCCGAGCAGCGACTCCGCCACGGGCGCGCCGGTCACGGCAATTTTGTCCGGCGCATTTTCATGACCGCCAATAACAGTGCGAACAGTCTCATAAAACTGCGCGCGATCCGCCCCTTCCGGCACGCCGACCAGGATGACGGTGGATTGGCTGTCAGCCGAAACCAGGGTGCCGGTGTACATCGCGATGCGGCGCAGGTCGTCGCGCAACTGCTCCAACTCCACCGGCGTTTGCAGCGGCGGTTCGAGCATTTTCTGAAAGGCCAGCGAGCCGGGCCGCAGGCGGAAGCCGGGTTCGGTGGCCAGGCTGATCACGTCGGCGGGGTTGACGCCCGGGATCTTCAAAAACTCGGCCGAGAGTTCGCGGACAAGCTGAAGCGTGACCGGATTGAAAATGCCGTTGGTCTGATGCGGTTGAATCAGCACGACCAGTTGATCATGAATGCCGAACTGGCTGCGGATTGCCTGGTCGAATTGCACTTCCGGCGCGCGGGGTGGAATCAGGGCGTGGCCGTCGGTCCGGAGCTTCAGGCGGAACAGGCCCGGCCTGGTGGCCAGTGTGACCAAGGCCGCGAGGACGAGCGTGCGCAGGGGATGCCGAATTGCGTGGCGCGGCAGCGAGCCGAAGCAGCCGATGACCCACAGCCTGATTTTCAAGCGAGCCCGGAAAGGGTGCATACAGAGATTTTCCCGTGATGAGTCAGCCGTACGGCGCGACATCTGGATGGTTTCGTATCTCGACTCATGGCAATGCCGGAGTCTGGCTGAGTTTTACTTGGGGGACAAGAACGAGTCAGCGAAGGCCGGAGGCATTGGCTTGTCCCCAAACACAATCGGTTTTGCGATTTCCGCGATCAACTCAAGCAGGCCACAACCACTCCGGCGCACGTTGAAGTAAGCGGAGCGATTCTGTTCGGCGCCGAGGGCGGTCAAACCAACTGTGTGAAGGCCGGCGCTGTCGAGGGTGGTTCGCGCCAATGCGCCATCCGGCTGGCGAAGGCGGGCGTGCGGATTCGGCGATCGAAGTCCAGGCTCGCTGGATCATGGGAGCGGGACGCGAATTTTTAGGTAGACGGGGCTTTTGCACGGAAATTTTTGAACGAAGCCGCCGCCTTGACCAGTTAAATCTGCACGACCTTCCAAAACCCTGAATCCTGTGGGCGTTCGCGCGAGCGGAGGCCCGTCCGGTTGGGCTGATTTTGAGGGCTGCCGTTCGTTCTGTCATAAACCGGGGGTTGCATTCAGTCGTGGTTTTGCTTTGCTGGTGGGGTGAGCAAATTCCAACAATGATTCAAATGACGACAAAACAATTTTTCCCACTGGTCGCCCTGGTGCTGGCAACGGTCTGGTTGAGCGGTTGCACGACGGTCCCGGTCACCGGCCGGTCGCAACTGAACCTCATGGGGGTGGGCGAGGAGATGCAGCTTGGCCTGACGAGCTTTGACAAATTGAAAAAGGAAACGCCCATCACCAGGGATGTCGCTGCCAACGCGCTGGTCCAAAAAGTCGGCCGCCGCATTGCCGCCGTGGCGGGGCCGGACATGCCCAACGCGCAGTGGGAATTTGTCGTCTTTGAAAGTCCTGAGGCCAACGCTTTCTGTCTGCCCGGCGGCAAGGTGGGTGTTTACACCGGCATCCTGCCGATCACGAAGGACGAGGCGGGGCTGGCCACCGTGCTGGGTCACGAGATCGCCCATGCCGTGGCGCGGCACGGCGGCGAACGCATGACCACAGCCATGGTGCTGCAAGGTGGGGGGAAAGTCGTGGGTGCGGCGCTTTCCTCGTCTGACCCGATGGTGCAACAGGCTTCGCTGCTGGCCTATGGTGCCGTTGCCAAGGTGGGGGCGGAACTGCCGCACAGCCGGTTGCAGGAGTCCGAGGCGGACCACATCGGCCTGACCTACATGGCGCGGGCGGGTTACGATCCCAAGGCGGCGGTGGGCTTCTGGCAACGGTTCGCCGCCTTCAACCAAAAGCAGGGCGGCTCCACGCCTTCCTTTTTGCGCACGCACCCGACGGACGTCAGGCGCATCCAGCAACTCCAGGCGTGGCTGCCGGAAGCGCAGGCGCAATTCAAGCCTGCGCGATGACCGGCTGGGTCGTTGTAAGGTTTCCACGTGTCGTCGCGACAGCTGTGGTAGAGTCAAATTATGGTGCGCACGAAAAACAACATCTTCTGGGGCGGCGCGGTGACGGCGCTTTTGCTCGGCACGCTGCTCGTGCTGCGGGCCAAACCGCCCGTTGAATCAACTCCGGACACCTCCACCAACCGTTTCGTTTTTAATCCCATGGACCCATTCAAAAAACCCGCCGCCGAAGAGCTGAAGAAAAAACTCACCCCCATGCAGTTCAAGGTGACTCAGGAATCCGGCACGGAGCCGGCGTTCCGCAATGAGTTTCACGACAACCACGAGCCGGGCCTCTACGTGGACATCGTTTCCGGCAAGCCCCTGTTCAGTTCGCTGGACAAGTTCGATTCCGGCTGCGGCTGGCCGAGTTTTTCCAAGCCGCTGGAGGCCGGTGAGGTCGTGGAGAAAAGTGACATTTCCTTCGGCATGCGCCGGGTCGAAGTGCGCTCGCAGACTGCGGACTCCCATCTTGGGCACGTATTCGAGGACGGCCCCGGCCCGACCGGCTTGCGCTACTGCATCAACTCCGCCTCGCTGCGCTTCATCCCGTTGGGGAAGATGGAGGCTGAAGGTTATGGCGCGCAGCTCGAACCCTTCATCAAAGCCGGTCTTTACAAGCCGAAATCCGGCGGCCCGGCCACCAACGCTCCGGCGAAGAATTGAGCCGCCCCGTCGCCCCTGATCTGCAACCGCCGGGCAAACTGCCCGGTTCTTTTTTCTCGGCTTCTGGCTGGGTGGCTAGGCCGGACAAGGTTGCTGAATTCAGGACGCCACCAGCCGAACCGTTGGTCCGCGGTGCAGTCCAGCACACTCGCGAGCGATTCGCTCCGGCCCGACCGCCACTCCGCGTGATGGAGGTTCTCCCACAACGGGCACTTGTCCGGGGAAGCTTTATCGCTTACAAATCACGGCGATGTTTTCCTGTTTCAAGAGCAAAAATGTGTTGAGCATTGCTGGCGTGGTGGTGCTCCTTGCCATCGCCGGCTGCAAAAGTTCAAAGCCGGACATTGGCAGAATGGAAACGAGACCGGTTCTTCCCGCGACGCCGTCCAACCCGCCAACGGTCGTGGAGAGCATCATACCGCCGGTGTCCCGCCCGCGCCCGGCGGCCGACGCCTCCGACAACATGGCCACCAACATTCTCGCCTGGGACGGGGTCATCAAGCATTACCAGGCCGGCGCCGGAGAAACGAACGCGCCGTTCACCTTCAGCCTGACGAATGTGTCACCGGAACGGTTGATCATCTACGACACGAGCACGACCTGCGATTGCACCGTGGCGCAGCTGCCGGCCAAACCCTGGTTGCTCGAATCCGGCGCGGGCGGGCTCATCCGCGCGACGCTGGATCTGCGCAATCGAACCACCGGCGCGACCAACTTCGTGATCGTGTTCACCTCGAAGGGCAACCGGCTCCTGACCGTGACGGCCAGTTTGCCCACGCCTTGACAGATCAGCGGCGGGCCGGCGATGGACCGCGCTCCGGTCCGGCTCAAGATAAATCAACCGGCGTTCAGGGCGCCGGACTTCACCACCCAACGCTGCAGCTCGCGGCCCAGCTCGCGCGGCCAGTTCTCCTCTGTGCAGGTCATGAAAACCTGCCCGCGCGCCTGATGCGCCCGCTCCAGCAGGGGCAGCAACCCGCGGCGGCGCTTCTCATCCAACTCGCCCATCACATCGTCAATCAGCAGCACCGGCGGGGACCCGTGCAGGCCGGTGAGGTATTCGGCCTGCGCCATTTTCAACGCAATCGCCAGCGTGCGTTTCTGCCCTTCACTGCCGAATTGCGCGGCGGACTGGCCGTTTTGCAGCAGTTGCAGATCGTCCCGATGCGGTCCGACCAACGTGGCGCGATAAGACTGCTCGCGCCGCCGCGCCTGCGCGAGTTCCACCGCGAAATCGCTCTTCACGCTCGGCAAGTATTCGATCCGCAACTCCTCGGCATCATTGGCGATCCGGCGATACGCCAGCCGGGCCAGCGGGGAAATTTTCGGGATCAATTCGCGCCGCAGCCGGATGATCTCACCGCCTGTCTCGACCAGTTCGTGCGTGAAACTTTCCAGCGCCGCCTCGTCGGGCGCGTGGCGCTTGAGCAGCGCGTTGCGGGAGCGCAATGCCTGCGCGTAGCGCTGGAGCAGCGGCAGATAGGTCGGGTGCGTCTGCGTCAGCAGCAGATCCAGAAAGCGCCGCCGGATGCGGGCCGTGCCTTTGACGAGCTGAAGATCCTCCGTGCAGAAAACCACCGTCCGCAGCGCCCCGAGAAAGTCCGTCAGTTTTTTAACCGGCCGGCCATCCAGACTCAGGCTGCGTTCGGCGGTCGACCAGTACATTTTGATCTCGCGGTCGCCCTGGGCGACGACTTTGCCGCCGACAAAATAGCCCTTCTGCCCGTGGCGGATCAGCTGCGCGCTGCCGACGCCGCGAAAGGAGCGCAGCGTGGCCATGAGATAAACCGCTTCGAGGATGTTGGTCTTGCCCTGGGCATTGTCGCCGAGCAGGACATGGAAGCCGGGCGCAAAATCCGCGTCCAACCGCGCGTAATTGCGGAAGTCCCGGAGGCGCAGATGAGCCAGATGCACGCGGAGAAAATAGGAGCGCGGACCGCGTGTCCGCGAGATTTTTCGGCGGCATCCACCACGGCTGAACACGGAGCCGGCCGGGACTTTCCTTGGGTTTTTTATCGGAAAAGAACTCCGACGCGGGGCGCGTGCGGTTGGTCTTGAAACTCCCGTGCCGCGCCAGGCGACGGGCCATGTGTTTATTGCTCCAGGGCGCGATAGAAGCGATGCGGAAAATTCGTGGCCATGGAATTCGTCAGGTTGAACCGGTTGGTCGCGGCCGTGTTGGTGCCGATCGGCGGCCGGATTGTGAAATTGGTCTTCGTCAGCAACACATAATTGCCGCCCGTATTGCCGGTGGAGCCGGGCTGGAAGGTTCGTCAGGAAACCGGTCGAGATGCAGGACCGCCGCTGCACAAAAAACGCCGCACTCGAGACGACACTGGTGTTCGATGATTCCAGGCCGATTTTGGTCCGCCGAATCCATTTGCGAAATGCTTGCGCCCTTTGTGATTTGCTGCGGGTCCGCTGCCAGTCGAGGGGTAACCGCGTCGGGCGAGCCACGCCCTGCTGCGCGATGATGATGAATTGAGCGGCAAAGAACTTGACGCAACGGTGAGGATTGCCGAAAACATCAGCCACAAACGCTGCCTGGCGCGCGCGGGGCGAGCGAGCGGCACCACTCGGCCAATCAAGCCAGTCGTGGAGCCTGACGCAGCTCCCTGTTCAAGACTCGGTTTCTTGCAAATCAGCGGCGAACAAGGAATGATATCGCCGAACAACATTCACACGGATCGACCGGGATGCAGAGGCCTGGGGGCGGAGTTGAGATGGATTTATGGAGTTAACGCTTATTGGGCCGCATCCGCTTGAGCTGGATGAGCAGGGCCGCCAGAAGGTGCGGATCGGAACTTTGTTCCTAGAACAGCGGACGCTTTATACGCTGCCGCCCGGTCTCCACGCCTGGCAGCGCTGCGCCTTCATTGGGTGGCTTAACTGTCAGCGGGCCGAGGCTGCGCTCCCCCCGTTCAGCCCGGCGGAAGAAGAACAGATTTGTCACGGCTCGGTTGACTTGATTTTCGATCCCGGCCAAATCCTGATCCGCCCCAACCCCGAGCGGATGGATCTGGCTTTTGCCGCCGATGAATTGCTGCAGGAACTGGTTTCCAAGCGGCGGATTGTTTTTCTCTCGGTCTCCGACAAACGGGTCCAGGAGGCGATCAAGCGACGGGGCGAATGCTGGCGGCTCAGTGCGCTGCCGAAAACCAGCAAGGAAAAGACGGAACTCATCCTCAGTTCCAGGGTGGCCATCCAGGAGTCACCCATTTACTACTATAACCGGCTCACGGGCACGCGATGGCTGACATGCGAGGAGTTTGGAAAACTGGGGGGGCTCGAGGATGCCGCCCTGGGCCGGCAACTTCAGGAGATCGCGAGCTGCTCGCTGCGCCGCAACGTGCTGGGCCGGCTGGAGCTGGATTTTTTTGCCGCCGATTTGCGGCACTTCGGCCCGGCTGTTTTCGCGGGCGTGCCGTTCACGCAGCTTCCGGCGGACGAGTTGCGCTCGAAATACGAAGTGCTCAGGCAACATTTTGTTTCCGCGGTGCACGAGGCGTTCCGGCGCGATGACTGCGCCAGGGAGGTGTGGTCGCAGCGCATGATCGCCACGCTGTTCCTCGACGGCAACGAAGCGCAGACCGAACAAATCTTGAGCGGACTGAGTCCGGAATTTTATCTGCGCGTCGAGTGGCTGCCCGGCGGTCGTTTTGAGGAGAGTGAGTTTCTCTTCGATCCGCTCTTCGAGGAGGCGGGCCAGCACCCCGAGGACCGCGATTTGCAACGACTGTCTGATCCGCGCGCCAAAGGGATTATTTTCAATCTTATTCGCGAGTACGGCGACATTGAATACATCAACCTGGGCCGCATTCCTGAATCGCTTTCCAGCGCCCGGCCGCAAACCTCCGGTCGCCGCGGGGTTTACCTGGCTGAACTGCGATGCTCCGGCGAGCGCCAGCCGACGCGGCGGTTCATGCGGCTGCTTCGGTGGGGCGTGTGGGAACATCTGGACGAGGGCAAGGACCTGCTCCAATCCATCGAGGAGAGTGACGAGTACACCGACTACTGGCTGGATCGGCGGCTGGGCTGCCGTCAGTTGGGCATGAATCTCATCTCCCGGGTGGTGATGCGCCGGTTGAGTGAAAGATATGAGGGGCTGGCCAGGCAGTATCATGGAAAGTTGATTTGGACGACCTACTTTGAACGGGACTATCTGGATGGCATCGCCACCGATAAACTGCCCATGGAAAAACTGGTTCAGCCTGATTACGCGATGAAGTTCGCGCACCTGCTCGGCCAGGGTGCCGCCGCCAGCATGGTGGTCGGCCGTGCCCTGAGTCTGGGCCGGAACCCGGTTTTCGACGACGGCGACGAAGTCGTCCGCGAAGGTGCGGATGGGCTGCCGGCCGGGATTTTGTTGGGTGACCACAGCGGCGCTTTTGGCGAGTATCAGCGTCCACTGGACGCCTTCGCGGATCATTACGCCCGGCCGGTCAACACGCGGGCCAAGCTGCTATCCGATGGGGTAGAATTCGCCCGGGTCTACCTGGGCGCCTTTCGTGCGCGGTTCCTGCATATCCAGGGGGATTATCGCAAGCGGCGGCGCGCCTTTGACACCCTCTTCAAGCATTGTAAATACGACCCGGCCGGCAGCTTTGCCTACCGTTGGGAGCAAGTGATTCACCGCTTGGACAAGACCGACGCCGACCAGCTTGTCGACGCAATCCGCAAACGCATCTGGGTGCTCAATACCGAGCGGCCGGTCCAGTGAGTGAGCCGGCGATCCTGGCCGGATGCCGGCCGGCGCTTGTTCAGACCATGAATGTTTTGGCGGCTTGATTGGAAAGCGCTTGGCCTCCCGTCCGCCCGGCTCGCGTTCGGCGGCTCGCGGTTGATCAACAAACCCACTCGTCGCCGCTCAAGCTTATTCGGAAGCCCCACCAACGGGGCGGCGCCCGGGTTGGGCCCACCCCGCCATCGCGGCTTGCTTCGACGCGGCTGGCTGTGGCTAAATCCGGGCTGTGAAAATTTTAGGCATCATTCCGGCGCGCTACGCTTCCACCCGCTTTCCTGGCAAGCCGCTCGCGCTCATCGCGGGCAAGCCGCTCATCCAGCACGTCGTCGAACAATGCCAGTTGGCGAAGTCGTTGAGCGAAGTCATCGTGGCGACGGACGACACCCGCATCTGGGAAGTGGCGCAGAACTTTTGCCGCGCGGAGATGACGCTGCCGGATCATCCGAGCGGCTCGGATCGCATCGCGGAGATTGCCGGGCGCTGCGACTGCGAGGCGGTCGTGAACATTCAGGGCGACGAACCGTTGATTGATCCGGCGGTGATTGACGCGGTGGCGGGCGCGCTGAGGCAGAACGAGATGTCCACCGCCGCCACCCGGATCAAGGCACTGGAAGAACTCGACAACGCGAACGTGGTGAAAGTCGTTGTCAACGCGGCGGGCCGGGCGTTATATTTTTCGCGGCGCACGATTCCGTATTTGCGCGAGGCCGCCAGCCGTCCGGTGAACGAGCAGTTGGCGGCGTTTCCTTTTTTTAAACACCTCGGCATTTATGGTTTCTGGCGCGAGACGTTGCTGCGGCTGGTGAAGTTTCCGGTGTCGCCGCTGGAAAACGCGGAGCAGCTGGAGCAGTTGCGCGCGCTGGAAAACGGCATCCAGATCGCGGTCGTGACCGTGGATTACGACAGCATCGGCGTGGATCTGCCGGAAGACGTGGCGCGCGTTGAAAATATTTTGTCTGCCCGCAGCTGAAGAAGATTTGCGGAGACCTTAAGACAGCTTGAAGGATTCGTCTGCGGGAATCAGCGTAATTTGCGGTTAAACCTTTTTGAAATGAAATACATCTTCGTAACTGGCGGCGTGGTGAGTTCACTCGGCAAGGGTTTGACCGCCGCCGCGCTCGGCACCCTGCTCGAAAATCGCGGGCTGAAGGTCACGCTGCAAAAGTTTGACCCGTATCTCAATGTGGACCCCGGCACGATGTCGCCCTATCAGCATGGCGAGGTTTACGTGCTGGACGACGGCGCGGAGACGGATCTGGATCTCGGCCATTACGAGCGGTTCACCAACGTGAAACTCTCGCGGATGAACAACCTGACCAGCGGTCAGGTTTACCAGACCGTCCTCAACAACGAGCGCGACGGAAAATATCTCGGCAAGACCGTCCAGGTGATTCCGCATGTCACCGACGAAATCAAAAACCGCATCCACCAACTCGGCGAACAGAGCAAGGCCGACGTGGTCATCACCGAGATCGGCGGCACCACCGGCGACATTGAGGGCCTGCCGTTTCTGGAAGCCATCCGCGAGTTCGCGCTCGAAGTCGGCGTGGGCAACGTGGTTTTCCTGCACGTCACTTACGTGCCCTTCATCAAGGCGGCGGGCGAACTCAAGACCAAGCCCACACAGCAGAGCGTCGCCAAGCTGCGCGAAATCGGCATCATGCCGCACATCCTGGTCTGCCGGTGCGAGAAGCCGCTCGACAAGGAGTTGCGCCAGAAAATTTCCATGTTCTGCAACGTCCCCATCGAAGCCGTCATCGAGGAGAAGGACGTGGATCATTCCATTTACGAAGTGCCACTGATGCTGCAGCGCGAACGGATGGACGACCTGGTGTGCCGCCTGTTGCAACTCACCACACCCGTGCCAAACATGACGCACTGGCAGGAGATCATCCGCAAGCTCATCGCCCCGCAGCACCGCGTCCGCGTCGGCGTCGTCGGCAAATACATCGGTTTGCAGGACGCCTACAAATCCGTCTATGAAGCCACCATTCATGGCGGCGTGGCGAATGATTGCGGCGTGGAGATCGTGCAGATTGACGCCGAGGAGATCGAGAAGGACGGTCCCGCGAAAATTTTGCAGGGTCTCGGCGGCATTCTGGTTCCCGGCGGATTTGGCGAGCGGGGCATCGAGGGAAAAATCAAGGCCGCCCAATACGCGCGGGAGCAGAAAATCCCCTACCTCGGCCTCTGCCTCGGAATGCAAATCGCGACGATTGAATATGCCCGCAACGTGCTGAAGCTGGAGAAGGCGCACTCGACCGAGTTCGACCTCGACACGCCGCATCCGGTCATCGCGCTGCTGGACGCGCAGAAGAAAGTCACCAAGAAGGGCGGCACGATGCGGCTCGGTGCGCAACCCTGCCAGCTCACGCTCGGCACGACGGCGGCAAAGCTTTACGGCTCCTTCGTCATCAACGAACGGCACCGTCATCGTTACGAGTTCAACAACAGCTACCGCGAGAAATTCGAGAAGGCCGGCTTCGTGTTCAGCGGTCTGTCGCCGGACGGCAAGCTCGTCGAGATCATCGAACTAAAGGATCATCCGTTCTACGTGGCGAGCCAGTTCCACCCGGAATTTCTCAGCAAGCCGCACCAGCCGCATCCGTTGTTCAAGGGCTTCATCGCCGCCGCCCACGCGCGGCTGCACCACAAGCCGCTGTGACGGAAAGTTAAACAGCCGGCTCGGCCCATTTTGCCGGGGTCGCGGGCGGGCAAAGCCGGATGATTTGTGTGATCGGCAAAACATTCCTGTTTCGAAAACGGCGCGATAACCAGCAATAAAACGCATTGACTTGCCGGGCTGGGTGCGGTTTAATCCGAAACAATAAAACCAGACATTCTCATTATGTATCGCTCTGCAATACTCATTGGGTTGATTTCTCTCTGCAACGTTTCGCGCGGTGCCGTGATTGACCTGTTGGAGCACCCGGAGGCGCTTCCGGCTAATAAGCCTGCCTCCATCCAGGTTTTGGCCGCCGCCGCGGTGGATGGGATCACTAAAAACGTCAATGTCACCCTCAACGCGATCGAGTACAACACTGCCACCGCGTTGGTGAGATACTATCAATTAAATCCCGTCACCCTGAGTTGGCCGGCGTTGGGCGGCGACACAATCGTTTTCCAGGATCTGAGTTCAGTGCTCGACCCCACCGGATCTTTCTCGGCGTCATATACGGATTTTGGAGCTCCCAGCACTTTCACCACGACTTTCTCATATCCAGCTTTCGCCCCAACCATCTTTGGCCCCATTTCCTTCAGCGGCTCGGTGTCCGGGTCCGCGACGGATGGGACGACAGTGCCCAATGGGGTGGGTTACACGCCGACCGGTGGCAATCCCGGGGTGTTTCGGTACGAGTTGTTCGATACGACCGCCGCCCTGATGGCAACATTTTTCCACGATGCCGGTTCGGCGTTTCCAGCGGGCCCCCCGAACTCTCACACCACGGGACCGTTTGACAATGCTGGATCACCCCTGCTGCTTGGCGCCGGACCGAATGGTGTCGGCACGGTGAAAGTGACCTCGTCCTTCACCGGCTCCGGCGGGACTGATCAGTACGCCTTTACCGGCCGTTGGGATGTCCTGGAAGTGCCGGAGCCGAGCAGCCTTGGCTTGTTGTTTACGGGGCTTTTGGGTCTGATGGCATTTGCCCGCCCACGGCGCGAGTAAGGTTCGTCCGATCGAACTGCTGTTAGCGCTTTGTGTCTTTTCCGATTGCCTAGGCCGCTGACCGGCCTTGATAGTGGCAGGGGACACCTGCCATTTTCACACTTCTCCTTTCCGCCTGCAAAATATCTCCGGAGTTTTTGTTGGGTGACGTTCCGCGATTGCGCCGCCGCTGATTTTGCCGAAGGTGTTGGCTTGGCCTCGTGCCGCTTGTCAACTCTAGTGGCTGTCGCGACCTTCGACCGCGACACCCATGGAGAACGGTGAATTTCACCGTGACCGCCAAGGACAACGGCGTTGCCGCGGACGAGTGCGGCCTCACCAGTTCCGGCGATTGCGTTCGCTTCCCGTCGCCGATAGGCTGGCCCAACATCATTATTATGAAAGATCAAAAATGCATCCGGTATTTGCTGCTGGGTTCCCTGATCGCTGCGCTGGCCGGCTGCGCCCACCCCAAGACCGCGACTGAGGCAGGAAGTTTGATCGTGGAAGATCTCGCCGCCCAGCCCCGACTGCACATGAGCAGCTTCTTCTACGAGACTTCGCAAGGCAGGGTGAGTGTGCCAGCGCAAATCACGGTATCCCGGTCCGGTGGCGGCGGCAGCCTCACGATGTCCGACGGTCGCACTGTGAAAATATCCCTTACGCCGGAAGGCCGGAACGTCATGATCCATTTAACCGCGCAACCCGACACGGACATTGTCAAATGGGGGATGTCGCTGGACGCGCCGCCGGACGAGTACTTCACAGGTCTGATGGAACGCGTCGTGGACGGCCCCCAACAGGCCTCGTGGAAACCGGGGATTGGCGAAGGCATGAATCTGCGCGGCCAGAAGGTGGACATGATTTTGAAGCCGACGACCTCGGTCTATGCGCCGTTTTATTTGTCGTCGCGCGGGTACGCGATGTTTGTGCAGGGCAACTGGCCGGGCAGTTTTGATTTCTGTGCCGGCGACCCAAAGCGGGTGAGGATTGAATTTGAGGGGCCGTCCTTCGCGGCGAAAATATACAACGATAAAAATCCCGCCGCGCTCGTGCAGGCCCACGCGCTCGATGCGGGCCCGCCGTTTCTGCCGCCGAAATGGCTGTTCACCCCATGGCGCTGGCGCGACGAGCATACGCAGCGCACGAATTATTACGACGGCACGCCCGTGACCGGTCCGTTCAACTCGGAGATGATGGAGGATGTCTTGATGATGCGCGCCTACGGCATTCCGTGCGGGGTTTACTGGATTGATCGTCCCTGGGGCACCGGGCTGCATGGCTACGATGATTTCAACATTGATCCGCTGCGCCTGCCCAATTTTGCCAAGTCCATCCAGTGGATCAACGAGCAACAGATGCAAATGGTTCTCTGGATTGGGCCGTTCTTCCAAGGGGAGATGCTTACCAATGCGCTCGCCAAAGGCTACACCCTCGCCGGCCAGAAACGCCCCGGCAACGGCAACAATTATCCGATGGTGGACTTCACCAACCCCGCCGCGAAAAAATACTGGCAGGACGGCGTTGCCAAACTTTTGAAGCTGGGCGTGGCCGGATTCAAACTGGATCGCGCGGAAGAGGACATTCCTGAAACCGGCCCGTACAAGACTTTTGACGGCCGCACGATCCGCGAGAACCGCAATGCTTACCCGGCGATGTATGTCCAGGCGACCTACGAGGTGGCCAAGCAATTCCGGCCCGACGAGAACTTTGCGTTGATGCCGCGCGCGGCCTACACGGGCAGCTCCGCGTACAGCGTTTTCTGGGGCGGCGACATCGGCGGCACTCAAGAGGGCTTGCGCGCCTCGATCATCGCGGCGCAGCGCGCGGCGGTGATGGGCTATCCCAACTGGGGATCGGACACCTGCGGCTATAATGATCAACGGTTGGAGCAGGAGGTCTGCGCCCGCTGGCTGGCCTTCAGCTGCTTCACGCCGATCATGGAGCTCGGCCCGTTGAAAAACGTCGCGTTTTGGAATCTACCACGCGAGCCGAAGTATGACACGGAACTGATCGCCATCTGGCGGCTCTACGCCCGGCTGCATCAGCGCCTCGCGGACTACAGCTACGCCTGCGCGCAGGAGGCGCATCGCACCGGGATGCCGATCATCCGCCCGCTGTTTTTGGTGGATCCCAAGGCCCCGGAGGCCTGGTCAAACTGGGAGACCTATCTCTACGGGCCCGACCTGCTCGTCTCCGCGATCTGGAAAAAAGGCCAGCGCACGCAGCGGGTCTATCTGCCCGCCGGCGCGCAATGGCGGGACGCCTGGCATCCGGAAAAAATCCACACCGGTGGTCAGACCCTTTCCGTCCAAGCCGAGCTGCATGAACTGCCCCTGTTCATCCGCGTCGGTTCCAAGGTTGAGCTGGGCGACTTGAACCAGGAATGGATCGAGTCGCGCGCCATCGCCCGGACCCGGCCCAATCTCAAGACGCTGGAGGCGGAAGTGAACGCGTGGTTCGGGAAGCATAAATAGCCCGGCAGCCGCCTCCGAAACGAAGTGCGCCCATGCCGCCCGCATTGGCTGGCGTTTGTCGGGGTGAATGAAAACGCCGCGTTCCTGGGAACGCGGCGCGGAAAAACCGGAAACCAGTTCCAGGGGCTTACGGCTCCAGGATTCGCAGGCTGAAGACTTCGGAGCTGGCGCTGTTCTGCTTCTGCGGGCCGAATTCGTTCTGCAGGAAATCAAACTTGTAACGGTATTTGACGCCCCCCACACCCGCCGGCACGGGCAACAGACCTTCCCAGCGATTGGTCATGAGCAAGGTGGGCTTCATCGGATACACCTCGGTGCCGACGACAATCTGCGGATGAATGGTGTTCCACTGGAGCGTGTGCTGGCGTGAATTGAAGGACACCTCCACGGGATACAGGCCGTCGGCGTTGCGGGTTTGCTGCCGCGGTGTCAAGTTCGTGAACTTCGCCGTGCAGCCCGTCAGGACCAGCGACAGAAATGAAAGCGACAAAATATTTTTCAACATGGTGTCAGCGTGTCAAAGCGGGGGAAAAATGTAAAGTTGGATTCTATGCGCCCCGCTCTGCTTCGGGCCCGTCCAAGTTCTATTGCCGTGTCCGCTGCCATGGCCCGAACCACGCTTCGGCGGAAGGGTCCCCCGCTCGCAGCGCCTGCCACTTCCAGTCGTCGTTGACTTGCCCTGAAAATAAGGGAGATTGGCGCGATGTTGCACCGGAGTAAACTGGCCCTGAGGCGTAATCCCATCGCTGGCTGCTGCGCTTTCGTTTTCTTCGTGACCGGGCTTTCTCCTCTGTGGTCCGTCCCCGCCCCGCTCGGCGATTCATGGATCGGGGCGGCGGCAATCCGTGAGGCCAATTCCCAAGTCATGGCCCGCGCGAAATGGGCGGACGCCCAACCTCCTAAAACCGGACGTGTCATCATCCGCCGCTATCAACACGGGGCCGGGGCACCGGCCCTCGAATTCCCCATCCTCATCAGCACGAATGGCGCGGCCGCCAGCAATCCGGCCGACCCGCGGATCAGTCAACCCGGCCCCTTCGGCGCCAGCGGCACGCCGCTCGCCTTCACCGGCGCAGTCCTTGCGGACACCGGCTCCTATCCGCCCGACACCATGGGCGCGGTTGGTCCGTCGCAGTTCATCGTCGCTGTCAACGGACGCCTCCGCTCCTTCACCAAGGCGACCGGCCTCGCCGACGGCGTGGTGAACTCCAGCATGGATTCCTTCTTCAATTCGGTGATGACGCCCGTCGGCGGAGCCATCATTGGCAATTTCACCAGCGATCCGCGCATTCGCTACGACCGGCTGAGCGGGCGGTGGATTGTGCTCATCATCGACGTGCCCTACACAAGCTCCAGCCCGTTTACGACCGCCCCCAACCGCTTCCTCATCGCCGTGAGCGATTCGGGCGTCATCACCCCGGGAACCGTCTGGAGCTTTTTCCAGTTCGAGCACGACCTGGTTTCACCCGCGGGCGATTCGGGCGACTTCGCGGATTATCCCACGCTGGGCATTGACGCGAGCGCGCTGTACATCGGCGTAAACGTCTTCGCCAGTTCCGGCTCTTTCGTGAACACCACGGCGTATGTCGTGCGGAAAAATTCGCTGCTCAGCGGTGGGCCGGTCGTGGCCACCGCCTTTCGGAATTTGATCACGCGGGTGCATGGCTCATTGACCGGACCTTACACACCGCAGGGGGTGGACAACTTCGACCCCGCCGCCACGGAAGGCTATTTCATCGGCGTGGACTACGCGTCCTTGTCGAAGCTGCAGTTGCGTCGCGTTTCCAATCCGGGCGGCACGCCGTCGCTTTCCGGCAACGCCACCGTCAACGTTTCCAGCTTCGCCGCACCCATCACGGTGCCGAGTCTCGGCAGCTCGGTCGCGCTGGATGGCTTGGATACGCGTCTCCTCGCGGCGCATTACCGCAACGGCTCGCTGTGGACCACGCACAACGTCGGCGTGAACAGCAGCGGTGGCACCAGCGGCGTCACGCGCAATGGCGTCCGGTGGTACCAGCTCAACGGGATTCCGACCGGACAAACACCGGGGGTCCAGCAGTCCGGCACGCTCTATGATGCCTCCGCCACGAACCGCTTTTATTGGATGGGCAGTGTGATGGTTTCCGGCCAGGGTCACGCAGTGCTCGGATTCAGCTCAGCGAGCGCCAGCGAGTACGTCAACGCCGCGGTGGCCGGACGCCTCACCAACGCGGCGGCCGGCACTTTCGGCGCGCCCATGCTTTATACCGCCAGCAGCACGTCCTACAACCCTCCGTACGACCGGTGGGGCGATTACTCCTACACCAGCCTGGATCCTAGCGACGACATGACACTCTGGACCATCCAGGAATATTGCAACGCGAACAATTCTTACGCCGTGCAAATCGGGAAAATCTCCGCGCCGCCGCCGACTTTTCCCACGAACTGTTCGCCGGGCGGCGTGTATCAGGGCAAAAATTCCGCGAGCCTTTCGCTCCGTGGAATTTCGCTGGGCGGCTCCGGATATTTCGAACCGGGCGCGGGATTTTCCAACCACCTGTCCGCCGCCATCAGCGGCGCCGGCGTCACCGTGAACAGCCTCACGCTTATCAACGTCACCAACCTGATGCTCAACATCACCGTGGCCACCAATGCCGCGCCCGGCCTGCGCGCGGTGGTGATCACCAACCCCGACGGCCAGAGCGTCACCAACGCGAATCTCTTTTCCGTCCTCACCAACAGCCCGCCCGTGCTGGGCGAGATTTCAAACCGTACGATCTTCGAGCTGACCACCCTGGCCATCACCAACGCGGCCGCGGATCCCGACACCAACTCGCTCACGTTTTCCATGTTCAACGCCCCCGCGGGCGCGACGCTCAACACCAACACGGGCATCTTCTCCTGGACACCCACCGAGGCCCAAGGCCCGGGCACGAACATTTTTTCCATGGTGGTCACCGACAACGGAATTCCGCCGCTGAGCACCACGCAGACGTTCGCCGTGTTCGTGCTGGAAACCAACTCCGCGCCAACCCTGGCCGGGATTTCAAACCGCACCTTGTTTGAAGGCCAGACGCTCACATTCACCAACGTCGCAACGGACACGGACTTGCCGGCAAACACGTTCACCTTCTCGCTGCTCGAGGCTCCGGCCAACGCGACACTCGACGCAGCTACAGGTGTCTTTGCGTGGATGCCGGATGAGTTTCAGGGGCCGGGCGCAACCAACATCACCATCAAGGTCACGGATGGTGGCACGCCGTCGCTGAGCGCGACCCAATCCTTCACCGTGTTTGTTTTGGAGTCGAACCGCCCGCCGTCCCTTGCGCCCGTCTCGAACTTCACGATTTTCCCGGGAGAAACCATCGCCTTCACCAACGCGGCGACTGATCCGGATGTGCCGGCCAACGCCCTCACCTTTTCCCTGCTCAACGCGCCGACCAACGCGGCGCTCGACGCGGCCACCGGTGTTTTTGCCTGGACCCCGACACCGGCACAAGCGCCCGCCACAAACATCATTTCCATCGTGGTGACCGACGACGGTTCGCCGAGTCTGAGTGCCATGCAAAGCTTCACCATCATTGTTCTGGTCAGCAACCAGCCGCCGGTGCTCGCCCCCATCGCCGACCGCACCATCCACGCCGGGACCACGCTGGTGATCACCAACTCCGCCAGCGACGCGGATGTGCCTGCGAACACGCTCGCCTTCAATCTCGATGTCGGTGCGGCCATCGGCGCGAGCCTTGAGGCGACGAACGGCGTGTTCACTTGGAGTCCGGGTGACGCCTTTGCCGGGACGACAAACAACTTCATCGTGCGCGTGACGGACGACGGCGCGCCGCCCTTGAGCGACGCGCAATCATTCGCGGTCATCGTGGTTTCCCGTCCCGTGATTCAAAGCGTGTCCGTGAGCAACGGCATTGTCACACTCACGTGGGATGCCGTTGCCGGACAAGGCTACGAATTGCAGATGACCACCAATCTCTCCAGCCCCGCCTGGCTGAGCATTCCCGGCTTGGTCGTGCCGACCAGTTCGCTGGCCACCGGGACGAACTCCACCGATTCCGAGGCGCAGGAATTCTACCGCATCCACGTCCTGCCCTGACGCACTTCCGGCCCCGATTGGTTTTGCCGCGCGGGGCGCGGTTTTTCCATTCCCTGTTCCGCCGGCAAGTTGCTACCGTGGCGGCGATGAACGAAACACCAAGACCTCAAGGTTCACTCCGCGGCTTCTGGGCGCTCTTTGTCACGCAATTCCAGGGCGCGTTCAGCGACAACACCCTCAAGTGGCTGGCTATCTTCCTCATCACCGCAACCCCCAACTTCACCTCCGAAAAACGCGACCAGCTTATCGGTGTCGTCGGGGCCTTGTTTGCGTTGCCATTCATTCTGTTTTCCATGACCGGCGGATTTCTCGCCGACCGGTTCAGCAAGCGCTCGGTCACACTCGGCGTGAAGGTGTTTGAAATTTTCGTCATGCTGCTCGCGCTGGCGGGGCTGGCGACGAATCAATTGTATGTCACCGTCGCCAGTGTTTTTCTGATGGGCGTTCACAGCGCGATCTTCGGGCCGTCCAAATATGGCCTGCTGCCGGAACTGCTGCCGGAGCGAAAGCTGTCGTGGGGCAACGGCGTGCTCGAACTCGGCACCTTCGTTTCCATCATCGGCGGCACCGTCGCAGGCGGGTGGCTGTGCAAAACTTTCGCGAGCCAACAAGCTTGGTCGGGTGTGCTCCTGATCACGCTCGCCGGGCTGGGGCTGCTGGCCAGCTTCGGCATCTCCCGCGTGCCGGCGGCGGATCCGGACAAAAAGTTCCGCGCTAATTTCCTGGCGGACTTGTGGTCGCAGATGAAACTTGCCCGGAAGGATCGCGTGCTGTGGCTGGCGATTTTGGGCAACACCTATTTCTTCGGCATTGCCGCGTTGATCCAGTTTCTGATTGTCATCTACGCCAAGGACGTTCTCGGCATCACGGATCCCGCTCAGACCAGTTATCTCCAGGCGGCCACGGCGCTGGGCATCGGACTGGGCAGTTACGCGGCGGGCCGCCTGTCCGGCGGCAAAATCGAATACGGCCTCATCCCGCTCGGCTCGGTCGGCATGACGGTCATGGCCGCGCTGCTCGGCCGGAACGGCCTGTCCTTCGCGCAGGTCGCCACGGAACTGTCGCTGCTCGGATTCTTCGGCGGCTTCTTCATCGTGCCTGTCGCCGCGCTGCTGCAACATCGCCCGGACAAGGCGAACAAAGGCGGCGTGCTGGCCGCGGCAAACTTGCTTTCATTCGTCGGCATCTTTGCGGCGTCGGGCATTTATTATCTGGTCACGGTGCAGTTGCACCTGACTCCGCCGACGGTCTTTCTCATCACCGCCGGCGCCACGCTCGCCGCGACGGTTTACATGCTGTGGCTTTTGCCTGACGCGGTGTTGCGCCTGGCGCTCTGGGTGCTGACGCGGACGATCTACCGCATCCGCGTCGTGGGCCGGGACAATATTCCCGCGAAAGGCGGCGCATTGTTTGTCTGCAACCACGTCTCCTTCGTGGACGCGCTCCTCCTGCTCGCTTCGACCGACCGCCAGGTGTGCTTCATGATGTTCAAAGGCATTTACGAGCAGCCGTGGATCAAGCCGTTCGCGAAAATCCTCGGCGTCATTCCCATCTCCTCCGAGCAAAGGCCGCGCGAGCTGCTCAAGTCGCTGCAAGCCGCCAGCGACGCCATCCGCGCCGGTGAAGTCGTCTGCATCTTCGCCGAAGGGCAGATCACGCGCCTCGGTCATCTGCTGCCTTTTCGTCGCGGCTTCGAGCGCATCATGAAAGACCTCGACGCGCCGATCATTCCCATCGCGCTCGACGGTGTGTGGGGCAGCGTCTTCAGTTTCAACCAGGGCCGCTTCCTCTGGAAACTTCCCCGCCGCTGGCCGTATCCCATCACGGTGAGTTACGGCGCGCCGCTGCCGCCCACCGCCACGCCGTTTCAAGTGCGGCAGGTCGTGACAGAGCTGGGGGCCGGGGCGTGGGCGCAGCGCAAGGGCGGCATGAAAACCTTGCATCGCGCTTTCATCAAGACCGCGCGGCGGCATCCCTTCCGGTTCGCGATGGGCGATGGGCAGAACAAGAAAGTCAGCTTCGGTTCCGCGCTGGTGCGGACCCTTTTTGTCGCGCGGCGGTTGAGAAAAGTCTGGGCGGGACAGGAAATGGTCGGAGTGCTTCTGCCGCCGAGCGTGCCGGGTGCCCTGGTGAATTTCGCGGCGATGCTGCTGGGAAAGGTTCCGGTGAACTTGAACTACACGATTTCAGAAGAGGCCCTGGCCTCGTGCATCCGTCAGTGCCAGATCAAAACCGTCATCTCATCCAGGGGCTTTCTGGACAAGGTGAAGGTCAAGGTCTCGGGCGAGGTCGTGTTTCTCGAGGACGTGGTGGCAAACCCCGGCATCGGCGAAAAAATCCTGGCTGCGCTGGCGGCGTGGCTGCTGCCGGCGGCTCTGTTGGAGCGTTCCTTTGGGCAGGCAAACAAGGTCAAGTTGGACGATTTGGCGACAGTCATTTTTTCGAGCGGCAGCACCGGCGAACCCAAGGGCGTAATGCTGTCGCACTACAACATCGGCGCCAACATCGAACAGCTTGAGCAGGTTTTTGGTTTGAATTGCCGCGATGGTTTTCTGGGGATACTGCCGTTCTTCCATTCGTTTGGATTCACCGGCACACTCTGTCTTCCGGCCATGCTCGGTGTGGGCGTGGTTTATCACCCGAATCCGCTGGATGCGAAAACCATCGGCCCGCTCGTGCGCGAACATGCCCTGACCTTCCTGCTCGCGACGCCCACGTTCGCGCAACTCTACCTGCGCGGCTGTTCGCCGGAAGACTTCGGCAGCCTGCGCGTGGTGATGACCGCCGCGGAAAAACTGCCCGACCGGCTCGCCACCGCGTTCGAGGAGCACTTCGGCATCCGTCCGCTCGAAGGCTACGGCTGCACCGAATGTTCGCCGTGCGTGGCGGTGAACACGCCGGATTTTCGCGCGACGGGTTTCCGGCAGGTTGGCGCCAAGCGCGGCAAGATCGGGCATCCGCTGCCGGGGGTGAGTGTCAAGATTGTGGACCCGGAAACCCGCGCGCCGCTCGGCATCGGCCAGCCCGGCCTGCTGCTGGTGAGCGGCCCGAACGTGATGCAGGGCTATCTCGGTCGCCCGGAAAAAACGGTGGAGGTGCTGGTAGCGGCAGGCATCCTGCCTGCCCTGGAACCGGGCTTCCAGCCCGGTGGAAAAAATGCTGGCAGTCAGGAAGACGCGGGAGTTTACGGAGCCACTTCAAGTTCGAGCGCCAGTCCGGGCGGCAAGATGCCGCCCTCTACGTCAGGCAGGATGCCTGACGCCACGGGACAACGCTGGTATGTCACCGGCGACATCGCGGCGCTTGACGAGGACGGCTTCCTGCAAATCACCGACCGCCTGAGCCGCTTCAGCAAGATCGGCGGCGAGATGGTCCCGCACATCAAGGTCGAGGAAAAGCTGCACGAACTTGCGGGCGTGACCGAGCAGACCTTCGTGGTCGCGGCCGTGCCGGATGAGAAGAAAGGCGAACGCCTCGTGGTGCTGCACAAGCTCCCGGACGACAAGTTGCAAACGTGTCTGGAAAAACTTACGCAATGCGATCTGCCGAACTTGTGGAAGCCGCGCGCCGATCAGTTTTTTCGTGTGGAAGCCTTTCCCTTGCTTGGCACGGGCAAACTGGATTTGCGGGGGGTGAAGGAAAGGGCGGAGGCATTTTCAACGACAGGGGGACGCGGGTAAGCGCGGCTGGTTGCCCCTATTTTCCCCGAAGCTTGCCGAGTTTTGGTTCCGCTGTTAGCTTCGCCTGCAATTGGAAATGAAAGCCATCACCCAAACGGGATTTCTGGCGCTGAGCTATCTGCTCGCGTCCTGCAACCAAACCCACCGCCCCGACAACCTCGTTTCCGGCACCATTGAAACCGACGAGGTCCGCGTGGCCTCCCGTTACGGCGGGCGCGTGGAAAAACTTTCCGCGCAGGAAGGCGATTCGCTCCAGGCCGGCCAGGTCATCGCCGAACTGGACGCGGCGGAACTGCTTGCCCGCCGCGACCGCCTCGCCGCGCAGCTCGCGGATCTCGAAGCCGGTCCGCGCCCGCAGGAACTCGCCGCCGTCAAAGCCGAGTGGGAGGCGCAACTGGCGCAGCTCGACTTCGCCCGCGCCGATGCCAAACGCGCCGAGGAATTGTTCGCGCAGGAAACCATGTCCACGACGGAACGGGATCAACTGGTCATGCGCGCCGCCGCGCTGGAGAAAACCGCCGCCGCCGCGAAGAGCCGTTACGATTTGCTCCTCGCCGGCACGCGACCGGAGCAGATCGCCCAGGCGCGCGCGCAACTGGCCGAGCTGGACACCCAGTTGCGCGAGATGAAAATCACCGCGCCCTCCGACAGCGTGCTGGAAGTGTTGAACGTGAAGGTCGGGGACGTGCTCGCGCCAAACCAGGGCATTGCCACCCTGCTGCTGACGAATCATATCTGGGTGCGCGTGTTCGTGCCGGAACCGTGGCTGGGACACATCAAGCTCGGCGACACCGCCCGGGTGAGCGTGGATTCGTTTCCCGGAAAAGAGTTCACCAGCGTGGTCGAACAGATCAACCGCGCCGCGGAGTTCACGCCGCGCAATGTGCAGACGGTGGATGAGCGCATCCGGCAGGTCTTCGGCGTGAAGCTGCGGCTGGACAACGCGAGCAAGGACCTCCGCGCCGGCATGTCGGCGGATGTGGTGTTTCCGAACGTGCCGAAGTAACCGGATTGGGAGTCCTTGGGTCAGCGCGGATCCGCCGGCTTCACGACGGCTCGCGTTTTC
The DNA here is from genome assembly GCA_031423695.1 of Verrucomicrobiota bacterium. Classification (GTDB taxonomy): domain Bacteria; phylum Verrucomicrobiota; class Verrucomicrobiia; order Limisphaerales; family CAIQOK01; genus CAIQOK01. The sequence goes on along the minus strand of JANPGB010000443.1, from coordinate 3,668 downwards.
AGCCGGCGCAGCCATTCCTTCAGGCCGAACTTGCGCCGCGCCTTCGCGACCGCGCCCTTGGCATTGCGCATCGCCCTTTTCGCCCAGATAAATTCCGTCGCCAAGATCGCCAGTCCGCCGGCAATGACGAGCATCCCCGGGCCGGGCAACACCAACATGGTGACGCCGATCAGGACCACCGTGCCACCCATAAGGGCGATGAAGAATTTTTTCATAGTGTCTGCGCGTGGGTCAAAGGTGACGGCGGCGTGACGAGCCGCACTTTTTTGGCCGCATCAGTGACATCACCACGCTCGTCGCGAGGATCAGCACGATCACGCCGAGCGACACCAGCGTGTCAATCTTCCACGCCGTATGCGCGAGGATCATCTTCACGCCGACGAACGTCAGCACCACGCCCAGGCCGATCTTGAGGTAATGAAACTTGTCCATCACGCCGGCCAGCGCGAAGTAGAGCGACCGCAGGCCGAGGATCGCGAACACGTTCGACGTATAGACGATGAACGGGTCTTTCGTGACCGCGAAGATCGCCGGGATGGAATCCACCGCGAAGATCACGTCGGAGATTTCCACCAGCAACAGCACCACGAACAGCGGCGTGGCCATGCGGATGCCGTTCTCGCGCACAAAGAATTTGTCCCCGCGATACTCCGGCGTCACCGGCATGAGCCGCTTGAACCATTTCACCATCGGATTGCGCTCGGGATGAATCTCCTCCTCGCGCTTCAAGATCATCTTGATGCCCGTGAGGATCAGGAAGTCGCCGAACACGTAGATGATCCAATCGAACTTCGTGATGAGCGCCGCCCCCGCCACGATCATGATGGCCCGCATGATCAGCGCGCCGAGGATGCCCCAGAACAGCACCTTGTGCTGAAACAACGGCGGCACGGCGAAATACGAGAAGAGGAGCGCGAACACGAACACGTTGTCCACGCTCAACGATTTCTCGATGAGATAGCCGGTGAAAAACTCCAGCGCCTTCGTCGAGCCGGCGTAGTGCCACAGGCCCAGGTTGAAGACCAGCGCCAGTCCGACCCAGACGAACGTCCAGACGAGCGATTCCTTGAGCGACACGACGTAAGCCTTGCGATGAAACACGCCGAGGTCCAGCGCAAGCATCGCGAGGACGAACACGTTGAACCCGACCCAGAGCCAGATTGATTCAGTCATAAATATGTTTTTGGAGCGCGGCGTTCACGCCGCTTCAGTGTGCCAAGGTCGAGCGACCAGTTCATTCCAGTCCCCTCGTCTCTTCGGCCAGTGAAGCGGGCTGAAGCCCACGCTCCAACGACACCCACAGTTTAGCCGCGCCGCGCCGGATGACTAATCGGTAGTTCAGAAGCGACCCATAGGAATTGCCGAAGTGTGACGAACCACGGATGGACAACGATGAACACGGATTCAATTAAACGGGAAGTCGTAAAGGTTGACACGAATTCCACGAATCTTCGCGAAGCCAAACCGAAGCCCTGTAGGGGCGAAAGAAATCAGCCCGGGGTTGGCTCGTCGCGCCGTAGCCGGGCGAAGGCGGAAGCGAGCCTACCCCGGGTAACCGTCCCACAAAATATTTCTCCCTCTCCGCCTCGAACGGGGAGAGGGCCGGGGTGAGGTGTCGAGACGTTGTGATGAGTCTCAAACTTGTCGCAGATTTCAAATCCGATATACTGCGCTCGTGGCCAGAACAGACGAATTCATCCGAAGCGCAAAATCGTGGAACGATTTCGTCGCTGGCCAACGCAAGCTCGCTGACAAAGAGAAGGGCGACACGTTCGAGCGCCTCGTTCAACTCCACCTCCAGCTTGAGCCGCGCTACGCCGCTCAATTGAAGAATGTCTGGCTGCTTGCAGACGTTCCCCTCGAAGTTCGCGAGAAGCTGAATCTTCCCGAGCCTGACAAGGGCATTGATCTGATTGCCGAAACCCACGCGGGCGAGTTCTGGGCGATTCAAGCGAAGTATCGCAATGACCAGACCGGCTCGTTGACGTGGGATGAACTTTCGACGTTCACGGGCCTCGCGTTTGGTGTCTGCCGGAACATCGCGTTCGGCCTCATCTGCTCGACCACAGAACATTTCACCCAAGTTCTCCAGAACAACGAGCGCATCGGGTTCTGCTCCATTGAGACATGGGCGCATCTGGACGCAGGGTTCTTCCGTCGGGTTCACGCGAAGCTGCTGCACCAAGTCGCCGCGCTTGAGCCATACCAGCCGCGCGGCCACCAGCAGCGTGCGATGGCGGATGCGAAGCAGCACTTCGCCACCAAAGCTGAAACTCGCGGCAAGCTTATCATGCCGTGCGCGTCAGGCAAAAGCCTCACCGCATTCTGGATTGCAGAGGAGTTGGGTGCGACGTGGATTCTTGTTGCTGTTCCCAGCCTGGCGCTTATCAAGCAGACGCTCTCGGTTTGGATGCGCGAGTTTGTCGCCAAGGACATTCAGCCTGACTGGCTCTGTGTTTGCAGCGACGCATCCGCTGGCAAGGTGGACGACGACGACCTTGTCACCTACGCCCACGACCTCGGCGTTCCCTGCCTCACTGACGCGGATGCGATTGCCGAGAAGTTGAGGAAGTTCTCTGCGAACAAGCGCGTCATCTTCACGACCTACCAAAGCGGCGAAGTCCTTTCGCTGGCGGCTCGGAAGGCGGGCGTCACTTTCGACTTCGGCGTGATGGACGAGGCGCACAAAACGACCGGGCGCAAAGACAAGATGTTCGCTCACCTTCTGTTCGACGAGAATTTGCCGGTGAAGCAGAGGATGTTCATGACGGCGACAGAGCGCCGCTTCATCGGCAGCTCGAATCAAATCGCCAGCATGGACGACCCAGAGATTTACGGCGACACGTTCCACCTGCTGACGTTCAAGGCTGCGCTCGAATGCGACCCGCCGATTCTGTGCGACTACCAGGTCATCACCATCGGCGTTCGCGAATCCGAAGTCGCTCGCCTCATCAGCAGCAATGCCTACATCAAGCCCGAAGACGGCAAGTGGTCGGTTGTTACCGCCCAGACTTTCGCGTCGCTCGTCGCCCTGCAAAAGGCGATAGCCCAAAACAGTGTCAAGCACGCCGTTTCGTTTCACAGCAGCATCGCTCGCGCGAAGCAGTTCAAACATTTCTTCGATGGACTGCCGGCGGGCAGCGGCACTAAACCCGCTGTGGCCTCCTTCCATGTTTCGGGCGCGATGCCAACCAGCACACGCGACGCACAGGTTCGCGCGTTTCTCGACACTGCTCCCAGCCTTCTCACCAACGCACGTTGCCTCACCGAAGGCGTGGACGTGCCGGAGATTGATTGCATCCTGTTCGCCGACCCCAAAACCAGCAAGGTGGACATCGTGCAAGCCTGCGGACGAGCGTTGCGCCTGTCAGACGGCAAGCAACTCGGTCACATCATCGTCCCGTGCGTGGTCGCCGATGGTGCTTCGGTTGAACAAATCCGACAAAGCGTCGCGTTCATGTTTGTGCTCGATGTCATTTGTGCCTTGGCTGCTCAGGACGAACGCATCATCGAAGAATTCCGGGCCGTATCCGTAGGCAAGCGCTACAATTCGCGGCCATTCTTTTACTTCAATCTAACCGAGGTGGTGGCGCTGATGATCAAGTCGGTAGAATTTACCCGCGCTATCGAACTCGAATGTTTGAACAAACTCGCCCGGCTTGCGTGGC
>JANPGB010000442.1:0-2752 GCA_031423695.1 Verrucomicrobiota bacterium | reverse complement strand
GCGAAGTTGAAATTGCGGCCGATTGTTGGCGGCGAATGGCCCAAGTAGTCAATGACTCAGTCCGGGGTGTTGGCCGAAGTTCGCAAGAGTCCATCCAAAATTTCCGGCGCAACGGCCAGAGCGGTTCCATGCTTGTGGCCCTCTGGAAAGGAAACTTCCTTCGTAATGTTCGTGAACGTCTTGAAATCGCGCGTCCTGAGGGCGCCGTAAATCTTCTCGCGGTAGGCGTCGAAGTAAATCAGCCAGTCCTCGCCGACCCTCAGGGCGCACGGGCCTTCCGTGAATTGTTGGGTGAGCGGCTCGGACACATCGTGCCAGGGCCCGAGCGGACTTTCACAAAACGCCACGCGCACGTTCAGCATCGGGCGGGTGTTGTCCTTGTGAACCAAAACGTAGCGTCCGGCATCCTTCACGATGAACGAATCAATCACGCTGAAGCCCGGTTCAAAAAACATTTTCGCCGGAGTAAAAATTTGGAAGTCGCGCGTGGTGGTGAAATACAACCGGTGATTGTTGTTGGTGGCTTCAAGCTTTTCAGGATAGCGCCCGGGAATAGTGGAAGCCCATACGATGATGAACTGCTTTTCGTGGGCATCGTAATAAAGTTCCGGCGCCCAGACGTTCACGGTCGTCGGCTCGTTCGTCATGACCGGAATAAAACTCTGCTCCGACCAGTGAACCAGATCGCGTGAATTGGCATAACCAAATCCCTGGTCGCCGCGCCAGCCGGTTGTCCATACAAGATGAAAAACGCCATCCGGGCCGCACGAGAGACTTGGGTCACGGAGCAATTTGCTGGGACCGACGTTTGGAATCAGAAACCGCCCGGGAATGTTCGTCCAATGATAACCGTCATGACTGCAAAGAAAGCGCAGACCTTGCGGTGAATCTTCGCGAAAGGAGGTGAACAGGTAAGCCCGCTTGTGGTCGTCGGTGGTTTTCAAAGCGCAGCCTGAAACCAACAAGGCCAGCGCCAAACACCATGCACCCCGCCAAAAGTTGCGTTTGAAAATCGCCGTCATCGCTATGTCGAAGATTGGGTTGCACGCCGCGCTTGCAGCTCCGCCTGGATCTGCGGTTCGAGTAGTTCAAATTTTTTGTAGAACAAAACCGGGAGCGCACTCAACGCGAGGCAGATCGCGGGCAGCCAGAGAAAGCCGAATTCAATGCCCTGAAGGGCGTTCACCGTCTGGACGGTGTTCGGAACGTAGCCGCTGTTGCCCATAATCCACAAGGGAATCGCGCCACCGAGTCCCGCCCCGGCTTTCAGGCAAAAGGCCGCGCCCACGGCGGTCAACAATCCGGCGGCTCGGATGCCCGTCTTCCATTCGCCGTAGTCCACGCTGTCGGATAAAATTGAAAACGGCATCGCCATCGCCATGCCGCTGGCGAGAAACCCCACCGTCCAGCCGAACATGATGAGATTGATGGAGTGCCCGTAACTAACGCCGCCAAAGAGGATTAGTTGACCAACCACCATGCCAATCAAACCCAGCGCCCATGCGGTGCGCTTGGAAGTCCAGCGGCAGACCCATGGCAACAGGAAAGCCGTGGCCAGCGAGACAAAATCCAGGCTGTAAGCCAACCAAATGAGGTCTTCGCGGTGAAGGACGTATTGAAAATAATACGGCACGGTGGAGACGCGCGCGATGAAGCCGATCCAGAACAGCAGGCTGCTGCTGAAGATGATGAACCACGGCCAGTTGCCCTTCAGCGCGCGAAAGGTGCCGAGGATGGGTTCGGACTTTTTTTCGACGGCAACGACTTCCTTCAGATTTCGGAACGCGAGCAGGTAGAAGAAAATTGAACCGGCGGCGTAAATCGGCAGCGTGAGCATGAAGCCCTTGCGGTCGTCCCCGTGGCCCAACCAGTGAACCATTTTTAACGCGGTGAGGTTGACGATGAGGACGCCGAGCTTTGAACCGAACATCCGAAAACAGGTCAGCGTCACGCGCTCCTGCGGGTTGGTGGTAAGTCCGGACAAGATGGAGGTCACGGGCGTGTTAATGCCCGTGTAGAGGATGTTGCAGGCAATGTAGGTGATGGCGGCATACCAAACCTTGGCGGTGTGGCTCAAATCCGGCGTCTGAAATGTCAGCACACCGAAAGTTGCAAACGGCACGCACAGCCAGAGAAACCACGGACGGCTTTTCCCCAAACGACTGTGTGTTTTGTCGAAAACAATTCCCCAAACCGGCGCGTCAATCGCATCAATCCACCGCGCAATGGCAATGATCGTGCCGCAGGTGATGGCGGACAAGCCGTAGATGTCCGTCAAAAACTTGCTCAAGTAGCCGCCGATGATGAACGTGAAAACCAGTTGCCCGGCGACGTCGCTGGCCGCATAGCTGAACCGTGTGACGTAGGAAGTTTTGCTCATGAGGGCAGCAAATTTGCCAGACCGTAGCGGGTTAGCATATCTTTGAGTTTCACCGGTTGTCCCTTAGCGCAGGATTCCTCCATCGCCTGCATCAGCGCGACGGTGACGATCCCCCCGCTCACGTCAGGTTTCGGCGTTTCGCCGGCAGCAAGGCAGCGCGCGAAATATTCGATGTAGTTCTGGTATTCGCCCGCGTGATGCGAATGACCGCCGAAGCGGAAATAATAATCGTCCTTGTCCTCGAATGTCTCGACGACGGATTGCTCGCCGATCTTCCAGGCGTAACGCAAATCATAGTAGTCGCCCTGGCTCGCGCCGTTCGCACAGCGCAGGGTGCAGCTCATGTTGCTGTCCCGCTGGCAGGGAATAACC
>JANPGB010000441.1:0-1825 GCA_031423695.1 Verrucomicrobiota bacterium | reverse complement strand
GCACCGATGGCGGCGTCAAGAAAACTGCCCGTCGGACAGCTTGCCGACGGTTTCGGATAAGATTTTCAAATAATTTTTGCGGATTCTGACGGCCATTTGCGCATGTGAAGTAGTATACCGATATTTTGATTACCTTAACGGGACTTGCCGTGCTCTGGAGCGTCGCCGGATCGTTGCATTCTTTGACGGTTATGTGCTGTAACTGACCGGTGAATGTGGTTGTCTACAGTCGGTAATCTCAGTTGGAACAATCTTTATTTTATGCAATCGCTTCTTCGTCACCTCATTGTTGCCAGTCTTGCCACATTCGCGGCAGTCACGGCGTCCGCCCAGGCACCCGCCAATGACCAGTTCGCCAATGCCATCACGCTCAATGGCCCCATCGTAACCACAGTGGGCAGCAACGTGGGCGCAACCAAGGCGTTCGGCGGTGGCGGTGGCGGCGAACCGTCCATTCCGGGCGGCACGTTGGGTGTGTTCGGTGGCGCATCGGTCTGGTGGAACTGGACCGCCGCCGCGAGCGGCCAGACCACGATTAACACGGAGGGCAGCGATTTTAATACGCTGCTGGGCGTTTGGACGGGTGAAGCCCAGAACCGGTTGACCATCGTGGCGGGCAATGACGATTTTGAAGGAAACCAGTGGAGCAAAGTCGCCTTCAACGCCGTCGCTGGCACCACCTATCGGATCATGGTGGATGGTTTCCGTTCCGGGCCGGGCTTCGGCGCTCCGGCCACGGGCAACATCAAGCTCAACGTCAAGGGCGTGGGCGGTCTGGATATTTCGCTCACCAACGGCATGGTCTTTACGGTCGGCACTCCCATCCCGGTCTCCGTCACCTTCACGCCGGACTTCCCCAACCCGCCGGCGACACAGGTGAAGTTTTATTACCGCAGCAGCCCGTTCACTGCTCCGGTTCTTTTCGCCACGGACGACACCGCGCCGTTCAGTGCGGCGGCTGAGAATGTCCCGGTGGGATCGAACACCATTTACGTCGCGGCCATCGACAGCCTTGGCAATCCCGTGGAATCACCGGCGGCCAGCGTGCTCGTGCAAAACGTCGGTGTCACTCTGCTCACGCCGTTCGAGGACACGATGTATCTGGATAACAGCCCCATCACGTTGACGGCCTGGGGCTACCTGCCGTCCGGCACGATTGCCAGTGTCGAGTTCTTCGTGGATGGCGTGAAGTTTGGTGAAGACAACTCTGCGCCCTACAGCGGCGTGTGGAGCAATGTCGTGGGCGGTTCACACCGATTCACAGTGGTGGGCCGGTCGGACACCGGCGCACGCTTCACGTCGCAGCCAGTGAACGTCGGCGTGGCGACAATCCTCCTGCCCAACGCGTCGGTCTGGAAATATCTGGATGACGGTTCGGATCAGGGGACGGCATGGTACTCGTCTGACTTTAACGACACCGCCTGGGCCAGCGGCCCTGCACCGCTCGGCTACAGCGATTCCAACGGACGCCTGCCTGCCACCACCAACTCGTTTGGACCCAGCGACACAAGCAAGTTTATCACGACCTATTATCGGCAGTCCTTTTCGATCGGCAATGCCTCCAGCTTCGCCCGCATCAACCTGAACATCGAACGCGACGACGGCGCGGTCGTTTACCTGAACGGTGCCGAGCTGGCCCGCTTCAACATGCCGACCGGGGCCGTGACTTCCGCGACTGGCGCCGCTTCCAATGCGGGAGATGACGGAGGGACTGTTTTTACCATTGGTGTAGCTCCATCCCTTCTCTTGAACGGCGTAAATGTCTTCGCTGTGGAAATCCACCAAGACGTCGGCACTAGTTCCGACATCTGGTTTCAGATGAATC
>JANPGB010000440.1:0-3573 GCA_031423695.1 Verrucomicrobiota bacterium | reverse complement strand
CCGTGATTGCCGACCAGCGGCACCACGCGCACGGCGGGCCATTCCGCCGCCACTTCGCGCAACCGCGCCCGCGTCGCGTCACGCGAACCGTCATCCACCACGATCACTTCGGCGGGAGCCGGCAACGCTTCGAGGACGGGCCGCAGCTCGCGCAGCACCTCGCGGCAGTTCGCCTCCTCGTTGTGAAATGGAATGACGATGGACCAGTTGAACATTTCGTTTGATTCAGAACCGGCCTGCGACGGCGCTGCCCTCGAAGTGCCCGGTCGTGTGCCGCCAGAATTTCAGAACCCGCCGGGAAGCGCAAATCCTAACCGCCGGCTCGCGCAAAACCAAAAGGTGACGATAGAGGAAAAGGCTCAAACGGAAAGGGCGGCCAGCCGGAATGAAAATCAATCACGGATAAACACGGATTTTGGTTATTCCTTAGCCCCGTGCTGGCGAAGCAATTCAACGATGGCTGGATGTTGGCTGTTGGCGGCGACCTGCAAAGGTGTTTCGCCCCGCTTGTTTTTCACATTAACTGCTTCTCCATGGGCCAGTAAAACTTCGATCACCTCTTTGTTCCCATAGTAAGCCGCTGTATGCAGCAGTGTTCTACCCTGATCGTCGGTCACGTTGATATCCGCACCGCGGGCCAATAAAATTTCCACACAAGCCTTGCCGTTACGTTCTGCACCCGGCCCGGCGGCGTTGAACAACGGCGTAACGCCGGTGGTGAGTTTAGGATCCGCTTCTGCGCCTTTGGACAGGAGCAGTTTTACGACTGCTTCGCGACCGTTCCACGCAGCATTATGCAACGGCGTCGTGCCACCGATGATCTTTGCATTCACGTCAGCGCCGTGTTCAATAAGCAGCGTAGCAATTTCCGCGTCGCCCCGGTCTGCGGCCGAGTGCAAAATCGTGTCACCGACATCGCTCTTGGTTTTTACATCCGCACCACGGTCAAGAAGGAGTTTGACCAATTCCGTGTTGTCTGATGAAACCGCCCATGAGAGCGGAGTGTGCCCGGGTTCGTTGGTTGGATTGACCTCGGCCCCTTTGGCGAGGAGCAATTCCACCAGCGGCAGTGCGATGGTTTTATCCCTGCCGCACGCATGATCCAATGGTGTGAGTTTGTTCCTGTTTGGAATGTTTGGGTCTGCGCCTTTGTCCAAAAGGAATCGCACCACGTCTGTCTGTTCCTGAACTATCGCGCAGGCCAAAGGCGTCATGCCTTCGTCATCCTGGGTATTGATGGCCTCAGGATTACGATTAAAAACTTTTTCTACATCTGTTACGCTTCCAAACTTGGCCACTACGTTGAGCGGGTGTGGCGCATCTTCCCACGGCGGTGGTGTTACGTATTGAAGAAAGACATTTATCTCTTCCTCGAATTCATCGGCATACCGGTCACTCGCAACCACCTCGGGAGCACCGTTCGTCGAGGTCAATATGGTTGCTCGAACCTTGCCAGTTCTGGAAGTGAACCAGACAGTTCCAGTTTGCTTGTTCTGGTCAGCGCGCGCCACAAACAAATCGTTTGTGTTTAACGAGCTGACGCCAAAAAAACGGACCAGCGCTTCACCTTTTTGACCAAGTATGATTTGTGTTGCCGGGATTTTTTCATCACCCAAACCGAACGCCTTGGCCGTGGCCGCGCGGATGGGTCGGTTGGTGCCGTTCTGAAGCGTAAAATCAACGATGGGTGCAAGGCGCTCGCTATCGGCGATGGCAGCGTTGGTGTCGCTCGTATCCGCAACCCCATTGGTCTGCGTCTTGTCCATCATTTCCTCGAAGTCTGTGTATTTGATGAAGCCGGCCGGCGGCTCAAATAACTTGGCGTCCGGCGCGATGAACTGGATTTGCTTGTAGGTCGTCACCTCGATGTTGCCGCCGTCCGCGACTTGGGTCTTCACCGGAAAATCCTTCAAGTCGGACGCGAGCCAAGCGAGGATTTCATGCTGCTCGCCATCGCCCGTGGTCACGACAAACTTTTTCTTCACGCACGGATGCCTGTCCACAGTTTCTTTGCCAATCTCCGTGACTTCCATCGTCGGTTCCTTGCCTTGTGCAGCCGCGTCTTGCTTGGGCAACGGCCTGACCACATACGATTTTAAGCGGGGATAAATGTTGTAGGTTAATTTTAAGTCCGGGCGCAGGACGATGACCTGCTGGTCAATGCCCATCTGCCTCACGGCGGCGGGTGGAAACATCTGCGCTTTGAACTGCGAAACATCCATCTCCTGACGCGTCTTGCCATCCAACAACGTAAAACCTTCGGTGGAAGATTCCTTGAACGAGTCGTTGAATATCTTCACGTCGCATCTGGCGGTGCAGGCATTGGTGCCATACATCTTGATGAGACAGAAATTGGCGCTCATGGCGGACGCCGAACGGCTGGACTGCCGAGCTTGAACAGCAAACGTTGCGCAGAGAAATACCGCAACCGCGCAAAGAAGATTGGTTGGTTTCATGAGTTTGATAAACGTGTTTAGATTTTTCCTGCACAAACGTCCAGCCATGAATTGACCCCAATTGGTTTTTCCGTTGGGGTTGTCTGCTATTCCTCAAACAACGCCTGCGCGAACTGTTTCGCGTCGAAGGGCTGCAGGTCGTCCGGTTGCTCGCCGAGGCCGATGAACTTGATGGGCAGGCCGAGTTCCTTCTGGATCGCCACCACCATGCCGCCTTTGCTCGTGCCGTCGAGCTTGGTCACGATCAGGCCGGTGAGCGGGACGGCTTTGTTGAATTCGCGCGCCTGATTGAGCGCGTTCATACCGGTGCTGCCGTCGAGCACGAGCAGGACTTCGTGCGGCGCGCCGGGCAGTTGCTTGCCGATGACGCGGTGGAGCTTGTGCAACTCCTGCATCAAGTTGTGCTTGGTGTGCAAACGTCCGGCCGTGTCTATGAAAAGATAATCCGTCTTGCGCGCCAGTGCGGCGGTGACGGCGTCGTGCGCCACGGACGCGGCGTCCGAACCGTACGCGCTCGCGATGACTTCGACCTTGAGACGCGCACCCCAGAGTTTGAGCTGCTCGATGGCGGCGGCGCGGAAGGTGTCGCACGCAGCGAGCAGCACGGTTTTCTTTTGCGACTGGATATAGTGCGCGAGCTTGGCGCTCGTGGTGGTTTTGCCGGTGCCGTTCACGCCAACGATCGAGACAATGGTCGGGCCGCTCGGCGCTTTGAGCAACGCGGGCTTGTTCGCGGACAAACTCTTTTCAACCTCCGCGCGGGCGATGGCAAGATAATCGAGTCCCGCCGCGCCTTGCGTTTCGTAGGCGAGTTTTACGGCAGCAACAATCTGCGTGGTCATGGCCATGCCAAGGTCGGCGGCGATGAGCGCGTGCTCGATTTCTTCCAGCGACTCGGCGGTCAGCCTGGGTGAACGCGTGACGATGCGTTTGAGTTCGTGCGTGAGCTTGGCGTGCGTCTTGGCGAGGCCGGCTTTGAATTTGGAAAATAATCCCATAGGAAATTTTAACCGCAGATGGACGCAGATGGACGCAGATGGACGCAGATGGACGCAGATGGACGCAGATGGAAAAATACGTGGACGCGAATTTCGCGAATTGACGCGAATTCAAATTC
>JANPGB010000439.1:0-18008 GCA_031423695.1 Verrucomicrobiota bacterium | reverse complement strand
GTGACCAAATCAACGGACGCCAACGGCAAGGAGGTTGAGAAGATCGAAGGCCTGGTGAGTTCCTCCGACCCGAACTTCCGTCCCTCTACGGTGGGCGTTGCCCCGGATGGTTCAATTTATTTTTGCGACTGGGCCAAGGAGTTGATCGGCCACATGCAACACCACATTCGCGATCCGCACCGCGACAAACTTCACGGCCGCATCTATCGCATGACGTATGAAGGTCGTCCGCTGCTAACGCCGGGCAAGGTTGACGGTCAGCCCATCGCGAAATTGCTCGACCTGCTCAAGACGCCCGAGAACGATGTGCGCACGCGCGCAAAGATTGAACTGAGCAAACATGACAGCACCGAAGTCATGGCCGCGGTGAAGAAGTGGACCGCCTCGCTCGATCCGAAGGACAAAGCCTACGAACATCACCTGACCGAGGCGTTGTGGGTTCACCAATGGCAAAACGTTGTGGATGAAGACTTGCTCAAGCGCATGTTGCGTTCGCCCGACTACCACGCCCGCGCCGCCGCCACGCGTGTGCTTTGCTATTGGCGCGACCGTGTGAAAGACCCTCTGGCACTGCTTGAAGTTCAGGTCAAGGATGAAAGCCCGCGCGTCCGTCTCGAGGCCGTGCGCGCCTGCAGCTTTTTCAAAACTGGGAAAGCGGCAGAAATCGCGCTGGCGGTGCTCGACAAGGAAGCTAATCCTGAGAAGCCAGATTACTACATCAAGTACTGTCTTGATGAGACCATGAAGCAGCTTGATAAGTACACGAAGGACCAGCCAGTACCCTAAAGGTCTGATAGAGGGCGCGATAAAAAGTGAAAGCGATGGAACACAAGGCAAACGCCTGCTCTAGGATTCGCAGCGTTGGACTCGCTGCGTTGATTGCGGTCGGATTTGTGCCGTCCGGACAAGGACAGGCGGTTACGAACAAGACCTTCTCCCTGCCCAAGAGCGCAGCACAGGCCGCTTACTTTCTTGGTCGTTTGTCGAACAAGGAACTCAGCCAGGCGCCCCGCGGCGAATTTGTTTACGTCGCCCTGCTGCAACGCAAAGGATTGGAACGCAAGTTTCGCGTCGAAGCCCTAGAAGGCCTCGCGAAACTCCGCAACACCGATCCGCTTGCCGAACTGCTCCGGGGCCTGGGCGAATTGGACCGGAAGGGTGAAGCATCGGAGGCCGTGTTGCGCGAGCTGTTGCCCATCCTGCTTCAGTCGAAGCCGGAAAGTTTGGCGGCCAAACGTGAACAGTTGGAAAAACTGGCGACCGAATCCCAATTGCCGGTCACCCGGCAGATTGCCTTCAGCGCCATTGTCACTGCGGACGGTTCACCCGATCGGGCCTGGAAATCTGCGGAATCGAATCCCGTTCAACTGACTGATTTGCTCCTGGCAATTTCACCGATCAAGGACGCCGCGCTGCGGGCGGCATTTTTTCCAAAGGTTGAACCACGCCTTCACCAGGCCGATCCAGTCGAGGTGCGCCGCGCCGCCATCTCCGCCATCTCCGCCATCCCCGGGCATGATGAGGAGACCTTTGCCACCTTGGCCGCCCTGGTGAAATCCGGCACGGAACGCGGTACCGCGATCACGAGTCTGCAACGGATTCCGCGCGGTGCCTGGCCAAAGGACCAAGCCGAGGCATTGATGGAAAACCTGGTCGCTTTTCTGCAAAGTGTACCGGTGGATCAACGTGGCGAGGTTGAGGCGGTCAATGCCTTTCAGTTTGCCAACGATCTCTCGACGTTGCTGCCGCCGGACAAATCCAAAGAGTTTGGCAAAACGCTTCGGGCACTGGGGGTGAGCGTCTTCGTGATTCGCACGATCCCGGAACAGATGCTCTACGACAAAACTTTGATTGTGGTTGAGGCTGGCAAACCAGTCTCGATTGTTCTCATCAACAACGACAGCATGCCTCACAACCTCGTGGTCACGTCGCCGGGCGCGCTGGAGGAGATCGGCACGGCGGCGGAAAAAATGCCACCGGAAGCCGACGCCCAGGGAAGACTTTACATTCCGTCATCTCCGAAACTTCTCCACGCCACAAAAATGGTGGAGCCGGGGCAGCAGACCAAGCTCAGTTTCACCACACCAAACGAACCCGGCGACTACCAATATGTGTGCACCTTCCCCGGACACTGGCGCCGCATGGTCGGCACGCTGGCCGTGGTCAATGACATTGAAGCTTATCTGGCCATGCATGCCGCAATCCCTCAACCCAAGATCACCGAATGGAAAATTGACGATCTTGCTCCTGAACTCACGAAACTGGATTCCGCCCGCAACCTCGCGCGAGGAAAGGATTCGTTCACCAAACTTGCCTGCGCCTCGTGCCACAAGCTGGGCGCGGAAGGAGCCAGTTACGGCCCTGAGCTGACGGATGTTTTCGCACGCCACCAAAACAATTCTGCCAACGTCCTGCGCCAGGTGCTGGAACCTTCGCTCGTCATCAGCAATCGCTATGTCGGCTATGATTTCGAGCTTCAGAACGGAGATGAATTGTCCGGCATGATCGTAAAGGACGAGGGCGAAATGTTTACTGTGCAGACTGGCCCAGCCGCCACACTGATTCAAACTTTGAAAAAGTCAGACATAAAAATACAAAAGGCCAGAAGCTCCTCCATCATGCCGACAGGGTTGCTCAACTCGATTTCGGCGGAGGAAATCCTGGACTTGCTTGCCTTCGTGAAGTCGGGCGGCAATGCTCCGGCGCACCAACATCAACATTAAACCGTGAAAACCAAATCAATTTCCCTCGCCATCGCCGCCTCGCTGCTGCTTTGTTTTATCGACGTCGCCACCGCCAAGGACTGGGTGACGTTTGAAGGCAAGCGTGGGCCTGGCCAGGGCAAGCACATCGTTTTCCTGAGCGGCGACGAGGAATATCGTTCGGAGGAAGGACTGCCCATGCTGGCGAAGATCCTCGCCGAACGTCATGGATTCAAATGCACCGTGTTGTTTCCCATCAAGCACGGCGTGATTGATCCCAACACCCAAACCAACCTCCCCGGCATGGCGGCGCTCGACTCGGCTGATTTGTGCGTGATGCTGCTCCGCTTTCGCGAACTGCCCGATGATCAGATGAAACATTTTGTCGATTATCTGAATCATGGCAAACCCATCATCGCGCTGCGCACCAGCACGCATGCATTTGCCTACTCGCGGAACAAGCAAAGTCCCTATGCCCAGTTCGACTGGCAGAGCAAGACTTGGCCCGGCGGCTTCGGCCAGCAGGTCCTCGGCGACACTTGGATCAACCATCACGGCGACCATGGCAAGCAAAGCACGCGTGGAATCGTCAACGACGAATTCAAGTCGCATCCCCTGCTCCGCGGCGTCATGGATATCTGGGGACCGACGGATGTGTACGCGGTGGCGCATCTCCCAACTGACGCACAAGTGCTCGTGAGCGGACAGGTGCTCACCGGCATGAAACCGAACGATTCTGCGATCGAAGGCCCAAAGAACAATCCGATGATGCCGCTGGTTTGGGTGCGCAATTATTCCGGCACCGACGGCAAAACGAACCAGATCGTCACGACGACGATGGGCGCCGCCACCGACTTGGAGAGCGCGGGGTTGCGTCGCCTGGTGGTGAATGCGTGTTACTGGACACTTGGCCTTGGCAAAAAATTAAAGCAGGAACCCAACGTGGATTATGTGGGGGATTTCAAACCCAGCGCCTTTGGATTCGGGAAGTTCAAGGCAGGGGTGAAGCCGGCGGATTTTGAATGAGTTGAAGCTGCCGCAAAGTTTTCCCGAGCTTGACCCAGGTCAAAGTCGAATCCATCGAGGGTCTTAACGTGATGGGGTGAGATTTTTGCAATAAAGGCGTTGCTGTGAATCGCACCCTTGAGTCTAGTTGAGGCCACACATGAGAAAGACAATCGCATTTGTCACAGCGATTAGCGCGGGATTACTGACCCCGAACCGCACAGGCGCGCAGGGCGTCGAGTCTTATGAACAACCTCCGGTAAGTTACTCCGCCACCAAGCCGCGCGATGCCGTCGCCCGGTTGCAAGCGCGGGTGGCATCGGGAGAACTAAAATGGACCGGCGGCGGAAGAGAAATCGTCCAAAGCCTCCTGCGGGAGCTGCATGTGCCCGTCGATAGTCAGATGCTGGTGTTTTCCAAGACGAGCTTTCAACGGGAACGGATTTCTCCCGATCATCCACGCGCGATTTATTTTTCAGACACGTGCTACGTAGGCTGGGTTCCCGGCGGTTTGATCGAGGTGACCACGATTGATCCGCTGCTCGGCCCGATTTTTTACAGCTTCGATCCCAACGCCGCCGAGCCGCGCTTTGACCGGGATGCCAATTGCATGACCTGTCACGGCGGCCAGTTTGTCCGCGGTATCCCGGGCGTGTTTGTCCGCTCGGTGTTCACGGAGGAAACTGGCGAACCGTTGTTTCGCTTCGGTTCCGAGGTGGTGGATTATCGCACGCCTTTCACCAATCGTTGGGCCGGATGGTATGTGACGGGCAGGCACGGCAAGGCGTTGCACCGGGGAAATTCATTCGCCCAGGACAAGGACGACAAGCTGGTGGTAAATCTCAAGGCCGGCGCGAACACCACGGACCTGTCCGGCCACTTCCAAACCAAAGCTTATCTGAAGAAAGGCAGCGACATTGTCGCGCTCCTGGTGTTCGAGCACCAGACTGCGATGCAGAATGCGCTCACGCGCGCATCAATGGATTGTCGCCGCATGCTTGCCTATCAAAAAAATCTGCAGACGGAGTTGAAGGAGGCCGTGACCGACGACTTGACCTATGCGAGCGTCCAACATGTGTTTGACGGAGCGTCCCAGGACGTCGTGGATGCCTTGCTTTTCAAGGATGAGGCGCAATTGCCGGACGGGATTGCGGGCGACGAATCATTTCAAAATGCCTTTCGCAAAGCTGCCCCGCAGGCAAACGCAGCCGTCTCGCTGAAGGACTTCGAACTGCGGAACCACCTCTTCAAGAACCGCTGCAGCTACCTGATCTATTCGGAAAGTTTCCTGCAACTTCCCGCACAGTTAAAACAGCGCGTGTACAAGAGGCTGGAGCAGGCGTTGAGTCCGGTGAGTCCCGATCCGCGCTACGCTTACATCTCAGCCGAGGAACGTGGACGGATCTCCCGTATTCTAAAACATACGCATTCCGAATTTAGCCACGTGCTTGGACTTTGAGCGGTTGGGCGTGGCTTCCTCGAAAGCCGGTAGTCTTGCCGTTTTGCCTGCCAGAATAAAACACCGCTTCGCCCTGTTTGGAGCGAAGCGGTGTTTACGGTTGCTGATCCAGCTCAGAGCTTCCACCCGGGTCGATAGGCCGGGTTGACGTGAGCATTCGCCGCGTCGTTGTTCGTAAAGCGCATCTTCTTGTCATTCCATTGAAGCGTTTGACCCGGGAAACGAATCGCGATCAAACCAAGCAGACCCACTTGAGAAAGCCGCCCGCCGTAACCAAAGTTGGAACCGGCCTTGCCGCCTGAGCGGATGGCTTCCGCCCAATCCCAGGCATGGCCTTTGATGCGGATGATTTTTTCCGCCGGAGCGTTCTTGCCGGAATGCTGTTCCATCAGACTGTCCGGAAGCAGATGGCAACCGCCGCCACCGTGCGAGCCATGGACGATCATTCCCTTGTCGCCAAACAGGATCGCCCCGGTGCCGGGAACTTGCTCGTCGATGGTGAATTCCTGCGGCCGTGGAATTTTTGTTTTGCCGTCGTGCCAGACCAACTTCACCGGGCCGCGCGAATTCTTGGCAGGAAACTCAAACGTAATCTTGGTGCCGGAGGGATAGGTCAAGCCATGCAGGGCGGGATCATAATCCGTCACCTCGGCATGAACGCTGGTTGGCGCGTCCAGATCCAAGGCCCAGAAGGAGGGATCGAAGACGTGACAAATCCAATCGCCGATCGCTCCGCCGCCATACGGCATCCAGCCGCGCCAATTCCACGGAATCCAAAGCGGCGAGTAGGGGCGCAACGGAACCGGACCGTTCCAGAGTTCGTAGTTCAACCCCGCGGGGACATCGTGCGGTTCGCCCAATTTTCCCAGGTTGGGGATCTGGCAATACACATTGGGAAACGCCCCGGTGCCGGCATGAATCGTATGCACCTGACCCACGGCCCCCGCCCAGACCCACTCGCAAACGCGCCGGATGGAATCACTGGCGTGGCCTTGATTGCCAAGCTGGGTGACGATTTTATACTTCTCGGCCGCGAGCATCAGCTCGCGAACCTCGTGAATGCTGTGCGCCAGTGGTTTTTCACAATAGACGTGCTTCCCGCGTCGCATGGCTTCCATCGCGATGATGGCGTGGGTGTGATCGGGCGTGCCGATCACGACCGCATCAATCTCCTTGCCCATCTGGTCGAGCATCCTGCGATAATCGGTGAAACGTTTCGCGTTGGGATATTTGGCGAATTCCTTGGCCGCGTAGTTTTCGTCCACGTCGCAGAGCGCCACCATGTTGTGGCCCAGTCCGGCAACCTCGTCCACGTCCGCCCCGCCCCGACTGCCGATGCCGATGCCCGCTACATTTAGTTTTTCGTTGGGCGAAAGTTTTTCAGCGCCCCGGAGCAGGCTGCCGGGCAAAATGTTGAACAGGGCAACCCCCATGCCGGTGCCGTAAATAAACTTCCTCCGATTGATCGGATTGAATTTGTCGCGCTTCATGATCTTATTGGGTGTTTGGTTTAGTTGTGGGTCGAGTCAATCATCGACGATTCACGGATTTCCAATGTGTTCTATTTCTTGAACAATTATGCCATTCAAGCCGTCGTGGTCACGTCGTTCATTTGTACCAAATCATTTTCCAAGGCCAGATTCGCCGACGGGATGGGCTGCGGCTTCACCGCCATCCAACTTCCCCAATATCTGCTTGGTGAACTGCGCCGCTTCCACATTCGCCGCCTCGACGGATTGACCCGGCTTCGTGCCCGGACCGCCCGGAACACCCGGGCGTGTGTGACCGATCTGGCGCATCCATGCCGAGAACCTCTTCGTCATCCGCGCGTGAACCAGATCTCGAATTTCTTTGCCGTCGGCTTTAAATAAATGTTCCGCCGATGCGATGCCATCAAGGTCGGCACCGATGAATTCGGTCAAAATTGCCGATGCCATCATCCAGTGCCCCTCGCGGCCGGGATGCACGCCATCATTGGCCAATGCGAAGCTCGGATCTTTCGCGCGCCCCGCGTCGAGCGCCCGGCGCATTGGGCCGTGTATATCGACGACATCCCAGCCATCGGACTGCTTCGACAACAGCCATTCGCTGTAGCGGGTCAGGTTCTCGTCATGCGCCTTCTGAGCAGCGTCACCCTTTGCATCGTGCGGTGGTGGCGTACACAACACCACCCGCCGCACCCCAGCTTTCAACGCTGCGTCGTGCAACTTAGTCATCGCGGTCGCATAACGTTTCGTTCCGGTTTCATCGGCAGGAAGATCACCCCCGTCGTTCATGCCGAAGCAGGCGATGATCACATCCGGTTTGGTTGCCGCAATCACCCGGTACATCCGCTCACCCAGGGACGGTCGCCCGAAGCCATATGCTTTCTTGTGCCCCGCATTTTCCGCATCGGTTAAATCAGCAGCCGTCTCGCTCGCGAGTCCAAGGTTCATCACCTCGATGTTGATCCCTTGCGAAACGAGCCAACTTTCAAAATCCACCACGTAATCACCTTGCTGCGTGATGCTGTCGCCGAGAAATACAATCCGCTGAACACCGCGCAGGGATTTGGGAACTTCGCCAGCGCAAAGCTGCACTGTAAGCAATGCAAAACAAGACAGGAGGATTAAGCCTTTGAGGTTCGATTTCATTGTCATCGCGATCTGCTCTTACAACTCCAGGACGACCACCGAATCGAGGGCGCTCGGTGCTTGAGATGGAACTGAAATGGCAAGTGCGTCCCCAGCCGACTTGGCAGGCAAAACTCGCTTCTCTGAATCCGCCAAGAGATAAACTTTCTTCGCGGCACCAGTGAATTTTTCGACCGGCAGTTGCCCGTCGGCTGGCCAATTGAAAACATGCAAATACAGCTTGCTGCCTTTTGCTGTGATCCTGCCCCACTTGGGTTGTGGCAAAGCGGACGCTTGGCATCCATAAATACTTTCTCCGTGGATAGCCATCCATTGCCCGACCTCTCGCAACCGCTCCACGCTGCCTGGCGGAATCACGCCTTCTCCGTCCGGCCCGACGTTCAGCAGAAAGTTTCCGTTCTTGCTCGTCGTCTCCACCAAGGTGTGAATCAACTCGGCGGCGGACTTCCAGTTGTTGTCAAACTTGCTGTAGCCCCAGGTTCCGTTGAGCGTCATGCAGGTCTCCCATTCGCGGGCCGCGCCAGTGCCAGGCACATTCCCTTCATGAACACCGTAGTCGCCCAGCATGGTGCCGTCCGGGCCGATGCGATCATTGATGATCACCCCGGGCTGCAGCCGACGCATCGTCGCAATCATTTCTTCGACGCGGCCAAGCTGGGGATCTTTGATGTCCTGCGCATCGAACCACATGAGGCTTACCGGGCCACATTCCGTGAGCAATTCCGCAAGTTGTCCCTTCATGTAATCCAGATAGCGATTCATGTCGGCTTTTTCGATCGGGCGCAAATCCATCTCAGGCGTGATCGGAATGTTTTTTCGGCACGAAGGACAGCCGCATTGGTTGACGCGCCCCATCGTCCACGGAGAAGCCAGATAACCCCAACCTGAGTTCGGTTTTTCCAACGGGGCATAACGCATCGCCCAGTCCGGGTGATGCCAATCTCGGACCGAATAATAGACGCCGAACTTAAGCCCCGCCTTCTCGCATTCACGCGCGAGTTCGGCAATTACGTTGCGCTTGAAGGCTGTCCACTTGGCAATGTTGTAATCGGTAAGCTTGGTGTCCCACATGCAAAACCCATCGTGATGTTTGGAGGTGATCGCGATGTATTTCATCCCGGCGTCCTTTGCGATCTTGACCCATTCCCGCGCGTCGAACTTCACCGGATTGAACCCGGTGGCCATGGTCTCGTATTCCTTGGCGGGAATGCGGGCCGTGTGTTGAATCCACTCGGCAATCCAGCCGACATTCTTCCCATGATATTCGCCACCGAGCGCGGCATAAGGTCCCCAATGAATGAACATCCCGAAACGCGCGTCGCGATACCACTGCATCCGTTCTGCCCGCTGTTCGGGGGATTCAGTCGCAACCGGACGGTTGGCCTGCGCTGAAACGCAACAACCCCACAAGGCGAGTGAGGCAATCAGAATTCTTACCGGGAAACTCATTTGCCATCCCATTTAAAACTCTTCCCCTTCGCCAGCGTCACCTCGCGAGTCCGATTGCCATAACGCAGGCGCAGCGGGTTTCCATTCAAGGAACGGATGACGGCCTTGGTCAGCTTTCCTTCCTTCCAAGTGACATCCACCTCAAATCCTCCGCGGGCCCGAAGTCCCGTGACCGCGCCAGTCGGCCAAGCGGTTGGCAAGGCGGGCAGGAATTGAATTTCCCCGGCCTGACTTTGCACCAGCATTTCCGCGATGGCAGCCGTGGCGCCGAAGTTGCCATCAATCTGAAACGGTGGGTGCGTGTCGAAGAGGTTCGGCAGCGTGCCGCGCTTCAGCAGGTTGCTCAGCATGAGGTAAGCGTGGTCGCCGTCCTGAAAGCGCGCCCAAAAATTCACCTTCCACGCCATGCTCCAGCCGGTGCCGCCGTCGCCACGAATGAGCAGCGTCTGCTTCGCCGCCTCAAACAACTCCGGGGTGCCGGTGCGCGTGATTTGCTGACCGGGATGCAGCGCAAACAGCGGGGACGTGTGACGATGATGCGGATCGGTGTCCTCGTAATCTTCCACCCATTCCTGCAATCGTCCGTTCTTGGGACTGATCTGCAATGGCGCAAGTTTCTTCAACGCGGTTTCGACTTCACGGCGAAACTCCGAATCGAGATTTCCGGAAGGATCGAGCGCACGATTGGCTTCAAGCACGTTCATGAATAGGTCGTGAACAATTCCAAGATCCATCGTGGCCGCGTAAGTAAACCCGGAGGTCGTGCCGTCGGCCTTCTTAAAACTGTTCTCCGGCGAGTGCGAAGGATTCGTGACAAGTTTGCCGGCCACCGGAGTTCCGGCCGGGGCTTGGACAAGAAAATCCAAAATGAATCGTGCTGCACCCTTCATCATTGGATAGCCGTGTTTCGCCAGATATTCCCGATCACCGTTGAACCGGTAATACTCCATGAGATCGCGCGTCGTCCACGCAGCCCCCACGGGCCACACCCCATGAACACCATCCGCCGGTGGGGTGAAGCCGAAGACGTCCGAGAGATGATGCACCACCCAGCCGCCCGCTCCGTAATGCACCTTGGCGGTCTTCTCACCGTAAGGAACCAGACTCTCCAGATAATCAAATAACGGCGTGTGGCACTCGGCGAGATTGCAAACTTCCGCCGGCCAGTAGTTCATCTGGAGGTTGATGTTGAAATGGTAATCGCTGTTCCACGGAGCGTTGTAGTGCTGACACCACTTGCCCTGAAGGTTTGCCGGCAGCGATCCGGGACGCGAACTGCCCATCAGCAAATAGCGCCCGAACTGGAAATACAATGTCACCAACTGCGGATCAGTCGCGCCCTCGCGCACGGCTTTCAATCGCTCATCAGTCGGCTGGTTCACCGCATCGGTCTTACCGAGATCCAGCTTCACCCGGCGGAACAATTGCTGATGATCGGCGAGGTGTGCCGCGAGAAGCTGGCGGTAGGATTTTTTTCCCGCCGCCTGCAAGGCAGCCTCGCAGCGCTCGGTGGCATTGGCGGAAATATCCTTCGCATTCTTGTAACTGGTCGCGCCCACCAGCAAGAGCATGACTTCGTTGGCGTTTTCGACGTTGAGTTCGCCATCCTTGGCGCTCACCCGACCGCCCGAAACCTCAGCCTGGAGTTGCGCCTCGTATTTCAGTCCGAGTTGACCGCGCATCGCAAGACGATTGGGCGCGACGGCCTCGGTGGTCGCTCCCATGCGCTTTAACTTGGCGGTGAAGTTCACCTTCCCGCGCCGGTCCGCCTTGAGGTGGATCACGATGACTTGATCCGGCGCGCTCGCAAAAACCTCGCGTGTGAATTGAACTCCGTCCACGCCATAACTAACCCGCGCGATGCCGGTATCCAGATTGAGATCGCGACGATAACCGGTGACCGCGGTGGCCGCCGGCAATTCGAGAACCAAATCCCCCAACGTCTGGTACGACTTCACGTGCGACGGATTGCCCATCATTTTATCACCGGCCAGTTTGGTCGCTTCCTCGTTTTTGCCTTCGAACAGCAAGCGGCGAACTTCTGGCAACGCAATCAATGCTTCTGGATTGGTGGCATCTCCCGGCGCGCCGTCCCAAACGGACTCCTCGTTGAACTGGATGCGCTCGTGATCAATGCCGCCAAACACCATGGCCGCGAGCCGGCCGTTACCAACGGGCAAAGCCTCGGTCTCCCACTTGGTGGCAGGACGACGATACCAAAGCGTCAGCGGCTCAGTCGGCGGCGACGCCTCGTGCGAAAAGGCAAATTGTGTTTTGGGATTCTCCGCCTCCAATGCGGCCGGTGGCACGGCCAAGCCCGGCCAGCCCACCACGCAGGCGGCCACGAGTAAGACGCTTCGCGGTGAAATAATCATTTTTTTGAAATCTTCAATTGATTGATTGAAGGTTTGCTTAAGGAAGGCGGGAGTTGGGCGGCGGCCACCCCCCAGTTCTTGTTGGGAGTTGGTCCCATCACAAATTCCAGCGTGCCGCCGCCCACAATTTCAGCGTGTTTAATCCACGCTCGCGCCAGCGGCTTGCCATTCAATTTGGCGCTCTGGATGTAAATATTTTTGGCCGAATTGTCATGGGCGATCACGGTGAAGTCATGTCCCGCGTAATACTTCGGGTCCAAGCGAATGCTTACCTCGTCGAACAACGGACTGCCGATGATGTAAACGCCGTCCACCGGCGATACCGGATGAAATCCAATTGCGCTGAGAATATACCAGGCGGACATCTGCCCGACGTCCTCGTTGCCACAGAGACCCTTCACGCCCGTGCCGTAGGCGTTTTCCATGATGAAGCGCGACCACTTTTGCGACAGCCACGGCGCGCCGGCATAGGTGAACAGGTAAGGAACATGATGCACGGGTTCGTTGGCGTGGTTGTAATAGTCGTTCCACTTGAAGTGGGTCGGAGTCTTCTCAAAAAATTCCGTGAGGTGATCGAGGAAATAATTCCTGCCCATGAGTTGGATCAAGCCGGCGACGTCTTGCGGCACAAACCAGCCTTGTTGGTAGGGATTGCTTTCAACACAACCCTGACCGTGGGCGGTGGCACCCTGCCACGCTGTCCACGAACCATCCGTCCGGCGGGCGCGCATGTTGCCGACGGTGGGGTCGTAGATGTTTCGATAATTCAGGGAGCGCTGCAACAATGCCTCCGCATCATTCGTCTTGCCGAGAGCGGCGGCGAACCGGCCGGCGCAGTAATCAAAGTAGGCATTTTCCAGCGTCCAAGAAATGCTGCCGGGGACAAACCCCAGCTTCTCGTACTCCTGAATATCTCCCCGGGCGCTTGTCGCTCCCATCACACTCTGACGGCATAGTTCATAGGCCTTGGGGACATCATAGCCCCGGATCCCTTTGAGATAGGCGTCCGCAAACACGGACACCGCCGGGTCTCCAATCATGCAGCCGGACTCCACCCCGACAATCTCCCAGCGCGCGAGATGGCCCTTGCCGCTCAACTCCGCCTGTTGCATCAAAGAATTCACGGTGTCGTTGACGACGTCGGGCCGGATGATCGTCAGGAGCGGATACTGGCTGCGAAAAACATCCCAGCCGCTGAAGATGGTGCGATAGGTGAAATCCCCGGTCGCATGCACGCGGTGATCCGCGCCGGTGTAGCGGCCATCCACATCGGAGAAAATGCGCGGATCAATCATGGAATGATAGAGCGCCGTGGAGAACGCCTCGCGTTGCACCTCCGTGCCGCCTTTGATGACCACTCCGGCCAGCGCCCGCTCCCACGAATCATGCGCCTGTTGCTGCACCCGATCAAAATTCCAGTCCGCGATGTCGTGCTTCAAGTTTGCCCGCGCACCCTCAATGCTGACAAAAGAAATGCCTGACTTCATGAGCACCACCTCATCTTTGGCGGTTGTGAAATCGGTGAAGAAACCAAGGTGCTTGCCTTCCAGCTCGCGGCAACCCGCTTGCACTTTGGACTCGGCTACGACGTCGCGATAGCGCTGACTTTCGATGTCTTCAAGCTTTCGTTTCCAACCGTCCGGAATATCTGCAGACCAAACGCCAAAGTTCGTCAGCGGCTTGCTGAACTGCGCGGAAAAATAAACGGTGTAGTTGGCCTTGCCACCGCCATTCCCCCACCCTCCCCCATCGGGCGTGCATTTCATCCAGCCTTCGATGGTATGTTCGTCCACGACCTTCACATATTGCCGGACGGAGGTGCCTCCGACCCGGCGGGCCAAATCAATTTGGATGCGCGACTGTTCAGACTTCGGAAACGTGAACCGCAGGATGCCTGCCCGCGGCGCTGCCGTCAGCTCGGCGCGAATTCCATAATCATCCAGCGTCACCGCGTAATATCCGGCATGGGCCGTTTCAGTTTCGTGACGGAAGCGCGAACGATAACCATCCTCGGCGCCATTCACGCCGCGACCGGTCTTCAATTTGCCGGTGGTCGGCATGACGAGGAAATTCCCAAAGTCACCGTACCAGCCCACGCCGCTCATGTGCGTGAAGCTGAATCCTTCAATGGTTTTGTGATGCCAGGAGTAACCCGGCCCGTTGTCACCGCCGGTGATCGTGTCCGGACTGAGTTGAACCAACCCAAAAGGTGTGGCCGCACCCGGAAACGTTTTACCCTCGCCAAACTCCTGGCTCGTGCTGGCACCAATCATCGGATTGATGCAATCCACCAGCGGCTTGGGCGCGGCAGCCATGGCCAAAACCAGGCTGGAGAAAAGCACTCCCGCCACAGGAAAAACTTTCAAATATTTATGGGGGCTGAAGTTCACTGGGTTGTTTTATCCACCGGCAGTTTTTCAGGGGTGACGGCGACGACCTTGATCGGGGGCGACCATTTTGCCTCCGCCGGATGCTCCGCGGTCAGCGCGCAAGTGTCGCCATATTGCTTTTGGGCCTGTTGCAGCAGCGCCATCATTTGCCGGAGCTTTTCGACATACCGGGATTGAACTGCAAGATTTTGCATCTCATGCGGATCATTCTGCAAATCAAAAAGCTGGCTGAAGTTGATTTTGGGATAGCGGATTAGCTTCCAGCGCTGATCCCGAATCGAGCGCTGCACGTCGGTGTAACTGGTAAAGCAGTAGTCGCGCACCTTGTCGGCTTTGCCGTTGATGACCGGGGCGAGGCTCCGGGCATCAATGCCGTCGGGGATTTTAGCGCCGATCAAATCGCAGACCGTTGGAAAAATATCCATCAGGTAAGCAAACGCATCGGTTCGGCCCTGGGGAATACCCAGCCCGACAAACACCAGCGGCACATGCATGCCACCGAATTCATAGAGGTTCTGTTTGCCCAGCAGCCCGTGTTCTCCCAGGAAAAGACCGTTGTCCCCGGCGATGATGATAAGTGTGTTTTCGTACTGCCCCGTGTCCTTCAGCGCCTGGATAATGCGCCCAACGTGGTCGTCCCAGTAAGTGATCGAGGCGTAGTAACGCGCCAGTTTCCCGGTGACGCTCTCGCGCGTGCGCGGCCACGACAAGGTCTGCTCATCCCGGATGATCATCTCGCCATTGTCGAACGGATGCTGCGGCAGAAAATTCACCGGCAGCGGAAGCTCCGCGGCCTTGTAGCGGGGATAATATTCCGGCGGGGCGAACTGCGGGTCATGCGGCTCGTTGCTGGCCATGTGCAGGAACATCGGCTGCTTGCCGGCGTGTTCATGAATAAACGCGATGAGGTTGCTGGCATTGTTGGCGGAGTTATAACCGTTGAGATGAACATCAAAGGTTTTGCACAGGTCGTTTGGATTAGCCCCGAATTTGCCGCTGCGGATCGTGGCATAGCCGGCCGCCTTCATGGCTTGCGGAAAGGTTGTCGTCTTACCGCTGCCGTAACCCTTGTGATTGTAGAGCTGGCAACCGGTGTAAATCATGGTCCGGCTCGGCACGCACACCGAACCGATGTGTGCGCCGAAGACGTACGCGTGATCAAAAATCAGCCCGCGCTCCACCAGCTTATCCAGATTGGGGGTCTTGACGTGTGGATTGCCCAATGCCCCGATGCCATCGGGTCGCAAGTCGTCGGCCAGCAGGAACAACACATTGGGCTTGGCCGGTGGCCGTTGCCTTGCTGAATCCGCCACGGCTGGAAAGCTTGAGAACAGCACCAAAGCCAGCAATCGAATGCCAACGGCAAGGACATGGCGATTGCAATAATGGGGCTTCATCCCCGGCTCCGGCAGCCCGGCGTTTTGTTCGGTTATCATGACAAATGATTGGGGATCGCCGCGTGAATCAAGCAGCCAGCCGAGCTCTGTTTCGCACGAAGGGCAACAGTCTTCATGCCTCTGCGCGTTGGGAGTCAGCCGGTTCATGGCCCGGGCAGGCCACGTTCGACCGAAGTATCGTCGGGCTAAACGCGGCTTGTCGGACATTCTCGATCCTGTTGTATTCTGGGCTTTTCATTTGGCAACTGAGCCGACACGCGCCACGCGTACCACCAACATCGAGTCAGTCGTTTACTTTAACAAAAACCCACCCGCAGTCATATACCTCGTGAGAGGTATAGACCCAGCCCGAGGCAATCGTCAAAAGAAGCGAATCCGCTGGCCGCAGCAGCGCCTTCGGAGCCGTTCACTCCTTGTCCCACATCGCGAGGGCATGACCCTTGGGATATTGGAATCCCACCTTCGAAGCCTTGCTGACTACGGCATGTCCGTCCACAAATCCCAGGTTGCAACGATTGTTATGGCGGTTGACCGGACGCTGCGGGAGTGAGTTGTAGTCACCGGTACCAGGACAGCGCAGAATGATGCAGACCCATTCTCGT
This sequence comes from Verrucomicrobiota bacterium, assembly GCA_031423695.1. Classification (GTDB taxonomy): domain Bacteria; phylum Verrucomicrobiota; class Verrucomicrobiia; order Limisphaerales; family CAIQOK01; genus CAIQOK01. The sequence goes on along the minus strand of JANPGB010000439.1, from coordinate 1,996 downwards.
CCACCCAGCGTGTCGTTGGCAGGGATCCATTTGTCGGGGTCGGGTTCAGTCGGGTTGGCGACCGCCTGCGCATCCGCAAAGATAACCGTGTCGGCCGGTTTGCGGACTTCAATTTCCTTGGTGGTGCCGGCGAGCCACTTCCCGATCTCGGGAAAGTTCATCCCGATGGCGAGTTTATTGGTCCAGAAGGTCACGCTGGGACATTCGAATGCGCGGAAGTCCCGGCTGATGTAACCCTCGCGCCGGAAAATATCCGGCCACCAGGTGACGTTGGGGCCGCTGAGGTTGAAAACATTTTTGGGATCGCCGCCATTCTGGCCGTACATCATGTAAACCCCCCGGTGATCATCGGTGTAAACTTTGTGCGCGAGGGTGATCTGCCGCATGTTGCTGGTGCACATGGTGGCGCTGGCTTTCTCCTTGGCCTTGGAAAGCGCGGGCAGGAGCATCGCCGCCAGAATCGCGATGATCGCAATCACCACCAAAAGCTCGATCAAGGAGAAGCCAAGATTCGGCGCAAACAGAACCGGGGGGTAACCTGGTTCGAAGTGTGGTGGCAGACGACCGGCTACGGCATGTGACTTCATCATTTCACAATTAATAGCTGCCGGCCTTTGGCCAAAAGCCTGGGCAGGGTGCTAAAAGCGAAGTGGGGTCCATCCATCAGACCGATACTTGTCCCACATCCACATGAAGTCGACGTTACGCGACCCTTCCCCTCCTCCAGTCCAGTAGAAACTCGCAATACCGTTTGCCGAATCCGTGACAGCTTGAATGGTCTTTCCATCTCGCCATTTGTGGTGCTCGGCATGACCGTCCGCAAATGAAAAATCGCTGACCACCCCGTGGAAAACCGCAAACGGATCCACCCACGAATCGCGCTGCATCACCCAGGTGCCGTTCTGGTAGCCGCGCGTATCGGCCTCTTCAATAAACACGGAGGAATCGGACGGGGTTTTGATCTGGGAATACTTCCTGTACGGCACGCAGCCCCATCCGCTGCCATTCATGCAATCCGATTTCGAGTAGCTTTCATAGGCCCAGCCACTGTAGAGCAGAAGGCGCTTGTAGCGGAGATCGCCTGGACAGTGGAAGACGGCGGCATTTTTGGCATACTGAAAGAGTTCTGATTTCTGGATTTGTTCGATTACCCGCTGCTCCGCTAGCGCGGTCTGATTCGGCGCCAGCCCGGAGAAATCCGGGGGATCATACCAACCACCGGCGGAGGGACTGGAAATCAGTTTATCCGCGTTGTCAGCCGGAAACATGCTGAAAGCCATCACGATTTGCCGCTGATTGCTGAGGCTGACCGCCATGGTCGCCTTCAATTTGGCTTTGCTCAAAGCGGGCAGGAGCATGGCCGCCAGAATGGCGATGATGGCGATCACGACCAGCAATTCGATCAAGGTGAAGGCGCGCCGGGCAACTCGCCTCGCATAAATAGTTCGTGTCATAAAGTTGTTTTGTCTGAAGTTAGTTGTCGTTGGGCGGATGCTAATTTATCAAACCATCGGATAAAAAGCAAAGCGTTCATCAGCGGGTTTGTCTGGAGATCTTGGCGGAACTCTTCGATTGCAACCAATCAATGTCCTGGTTGTTGGGGGAGGACCAGGGCCAACCGGTGGTCTGCGCCGTCCGGGCATCCCGCCACTTGTGAATCTCCGAATGACCATCCGCAAACGAGAAACTACTCGCATTGGCGTGATAGGGAGCGGGCACATCCGTCGTGTGCTTGTTGGCCATGTCATTCGGATCGTAGGTGTCCATGTCCGTGGCAAAGAAGCCGTCGTTGATGCTCAACCCCTCGTCGAGAATGACAAGCGTATTCACCGCACCAGGGCGGACCATGTCGGAGGATTTCTTATAGACCAGATATTCACCACTCCAACCGACCCCAATATAGCAATTCATGGACACACTGCGGCACGCTGGAGTTCCGACGTAGTTAATCAGGGTGCTCTTCCTCGGATCTCCGGGGCACTGATACACTTTCACA
>JANPGB010000438.1:0-2175 GCA_031423695.1 Verrucomicrobiota bacterium | reverse complement strand
ATGTCAAAATACTCACACCCGTGTGCCAGCCACTCAACCCTTCCTTTAGCCCCCCCGCCCCGGCCGCCCCGGGCCGGGCGGGAACGGGCGGCTCGCCTGTGCCACCCATTGCAACTGGGGAGTTCGGGTTAACAGCGGGTGATTCAAGGCGGCAAAGTGGTGATGCGGTCATGGACACGCAGCGGGTTGGGAGCCATAGATTTTGGCGAGGGCCTCCTCGGCGGAGGGGCCGGTCCAATAGCCCGGCCGATCTTCCTTCCGCTGACGGCGGGGTTCATCACCGAAGGGCATTCCGGTGGCGAGGCATTTCAACTTGAACGCCAGTTCGATGAGCCGGCAGATCCGGGGGAGCGAAACCTGATGGCGACGCGGATCGGAGGCGAGCCTGAGCCAGCGATGGGATTCGTGAATGACCTGATGCGCGAGGAGGAATTCCTGGCGGCGCAATGACTCCAGACCGGCCTGCGCGCCGGCAGGCTGAGCGTGGAGGACAGAGTCCAGAGCATCCTGCGTGGCCTCGGCGAGGCGCGCTTCAAAGGCGGCCACTCGTCCCGGCCAGTTATATCTGGCAGAGAGCCGACTGAGGTTGCGAGGAGAACGGCCGGTCAGCGCGGCGGCAGCGCGATGCGAACGGCGGCCCTTGAGGCGCAGGTAGGCGGCAAAGGCGGTGAAGTCAGCCGGGTTTTCGCCGGGTTGACGCTGCCAGAGGCGGGGGGAAGATGTCATCGGTTAAAAGGTGAAATGTTGAAAGGTTGAAAGGCTGAAAGGTTGAACCGGGCGGCGAAACTTGACCGTTTCTTGACTGTGGGAGGGCATATTTTTGGTGGTCAAGTTTTGGGCGTGGCGGCGGGTGGCGTGAGGCCGTAAGCGTTGCGGATGGCGGCCTCCCATTCGGGGTCCAGGGGCGGGGAGACGGGCAGGCCCGTGCTCCGGGAGACCGGCGGAAACCAGTCGGCGTGGTCGGCATGAAAACGGATCAAGGTTTTCAGGGCCGACGCCAATTCCGTGAACGGGTCGGGGCGGCCGCGCGAGCGCGGTCCCGGACGGGAGCGCATCCGGTCGCCGGCCCGCCAGTCCGGCCGCGTGGTGCTACGGGTTCCAGATTTGGATACGGTCGGCATATTCGTCCTCCGGGAGGGTGTCCACCGAGGCCATGAACTGCAGCGGGCCGGCCTCGCGGCGAAGCTGGCGCTGCAAGCCCTCGACATGCGAGAGCAGGCGGCCGGTGGACAGGGTGGTGAGGTCGCGCCGGGCGAGTTCAGCCTCGGCGGCGCGGAGTTGTGCCCCCAGCTTTTGCATACGCTCCTCCCCCGAGGCGAGGTGCTCATGCAGGCGGTTTTCCCGCTCGATGGCGGAGAGGTTGGCGATGGTGTGCTGGTGCTTATGGCTCCAGGCAATGAGGGTGGTCTTGGAGACCTTGAGCTCGGCAGCCAGACGGGTGAAAACCCAGCCCTGGACGCGCAGCTCGATGAAACGCTCGACAGTTTTCTGATCGTGCATACGGGCCTTTCGTGCCGGAACAACTCCAGCTGATCCGGTTGTGTCCGCCGGGAAATCCCGCCGGACGGTTGATGGTTCAAGATGTTTGCCAGACGCGCTTGCGCGCAGCTGATTCACACCCTTTCCCACCGGGAAAGGCCCAAAGAGGTTTTGGAAGCAGCCACACCCCCAATCCCCGGGCACCGCCCTGGAATCCTGCGAACACCGTCCGCAGTTTGTGATGTCTTTGCCGGCCGACTGCACACCGCACCGCGATGCCGTCAGCGGGGAAATGCTCCCCTAAAAAAGTGGGAAAGTCAACTCAAACCTAAAACGGAATGGGATTATCCAGATAACAAACAAAAGGAAATAGACTGGCAGGGTGGGCAGTCCCTTGCCAGCCGCGAATGTAAAAAACTTTCATTGGGCGCAGGGCTGGCGGCGGCGCGCACGGAGTGACGCGCCCTACCCAGGATGTTTGTCATGCAGATAATTCCAAAGCGGAATGATCGGTTGAGCGGGCCAGGGGTTTCTGCACCGGTCGAACCACGCGTTGAGGCTCACGCGCCACGGGGATTTGTTCGCGCCCGGCGGAAAATTTCCGCGCCTGACCAAGAAGGGCGCCAAGGCGCGGGTGAAGGAGATCAAGAAGCTGTTGCTGATATCATAGACTGGCAGGGTGAGCAGTCCCTTGCC
>JANPGB010000437.1:0-14928 GCA_031423695.1 Verrucomicrobiota bacterium | reverse complement strand
CGGCGTTGTTGAGGAGGTTGGGATCGGTTTCATTGCCTTGAACGTAGCAATTGTTCGTGAGGGTTCCGACGGCCGAAGGCTTGACCACCAGCGTCAACGATGCGCCCGTGTTGATGGGCAGTGTCCCGACACTCCAAGTCACCTGACCGGAGACCACCGAGATGCCGCCCTGCGTCGCATTGGACGAAACGAGACTGACGCCGGCGGGCAAGGTGTCGCCCAGACTGACGCCGGTGGCCGTGGAAGGGCCGTAGTTGGTAACCGTCAACGTATAAGTCAGGTTGTTGCTGACGATCACGGAGTTGGTGGCGCGCATGGTTGCCACCAGATCCGCAGTGGAACCCACCAGATTGACCGCCGTCAGATTCAGCGACCAGCCGTTGGAGATCATGCCGGAGTTCAACGCCGCATCATCGAGGATATAAAGCGACCAGGTGCCGTTCGGATTGCTGCCATTGAACGTGGCCAGGTTGGTGGCATACGGCGCGGCGGGGGCCGGGGCCGGGAAAATCGTGACCGGGAAATACGGCGACGGTTTGTTCGTTCCGGAAACGATCTGGGTGCTGTCCGGCAGGAAGGCGGCGGCAGCATCATCAAAGGTCAACGTCACCCCGTTCACGGCATTGAGGCCGCCCGCATTGGCCATGAGCAGCATCTTCTGCCCGGTGGGCGAAACGAGCAAGGCATCAATGTCATCCGGCGAAGTGTGGGTCAATTTGTTGAAGGTCACCGTGGCCTTGGTCAAGGAACCGCCCACGCCACTGACGTCAATGGTCGCCGGATACGGCGTGGCCGCGCCTTGCAAGGGAATGCTGATGCCGCCGGAATTGGTGAACGCGGCGGAGCTGGTGCCCAGGGCGAAGGTGAAGGTCACCGAGCCGGCGCTCACCGCTCCGTTCGTCAACAGGAACGTGGCCACGATCGCCTGGCCGTTGCTGCCACTGGCGATGAAGCTGTACTGCCGCGAGGTGGATGGGCCGTTGACCTGCAAGGTGCCGTAGTTCTGCGCCGCGCTGGGCGAGGCGATGCCGTTGGTCGCGAGCAGCGTGGCTGTCAGATTGGCCGTGTTGGTGCCGCCGCCATTGCGCAACGCAAAGAGCAGCGAGACGCTTTCGCCGGGATCAATGACGCCGTTGACCGGGCCGCTTTCCGTCAGCAGCGCGGTGCCGGCGGGAAGGATGAGGCTGCCGCTGTTGTCACGGATGGTGAGCACGGCGGCGCTCGGGGTCGCCAGCACGCCGTTCGTGCCGACGGGATTTGACAACTGCAGCAGGACGGTCTTGTCGGGCTGGACCGTGGTGCTGTCCGTCACCGGGACCACGAAGCTCAGGCTGGTCTGGCCGTTGGTGAAGACCAGCGTTCCGCTGACACCGGTGTAATCCACGCCGCTGACGGCCGTCCCGTTCAAGGTGGTGTAGTTCACCGACACGTTGCTGTTGGTGAAGCCGGACCGCACCACGCCGATGGTGGCGCTCACTCCATTCTTGAACACAGTGTAGGTCGGACTGGAGAAACTCAGTCCCGCGTTGATGTCCGTGATGGTCACCGTCGCCGTGCTCGGGGCGACCAGTTGCCCGGGCGGGGTGGGACTGGACAGCGTGACCGTGAAGTTGAGATCCCCTTCGATCAGGCTGTTGTTGATGATGGGCACGATGATGAAATTGGTCACCGCCCCGTTGGTGAAGGTGAGCACGCCGCTGACCGCGGTATAATCAATCCCAGCCGTGGCCGTGCCGTCGGCGGAGGAATAGTTCACGGAGAGCGGCTCGAGGTTCGGGTTGGAGCAGAAGACGGCCAGCACGGCATTCGTCGCGTTCTTCAAGACGGTGAAGGTCGCGTTGGTGAAACCAATCCCGGCTTCCGCATCCAGCACGATCACACTGGCGCTGCTGGGGAAGATGAGTTGCGCGCCCGCGGTCGGGTTGAACAGGTTCACGCCAAACGTCAGATTGCTCGTCGCGCGGAGGTCGTGCAGGATCGGGATGGTGACGGACTTGTTGGTCTCGCCAGGATTGAAGGTGAGCGTGCCGCTGGTGGACAGGTAATTCGTGTTGGCCAGGGCGGAGCCGTTGGTGGTGGCGTAGCTGACTTGGACGGTGCCGCCGGGGTTATTGAGGCGCAGCACATTCAAAGTGACCGCTCCATTGGTTTCACTCACCACATAGGCCGCGCTGGAGAAGGCGATGCCGACATCATTGTCCAGAATCGTCATCGGCAGGCTGGCAGAACCCAGAATGGTTGACCCGCCGGTCGGATTGGAAAGCATCAGCGTGAGACTGACGGGGCCTTGCGCCACGGCGTTTTCCAGGAGCGGCACGTTGAAGGTCTTGACCGTTTCGCCATTGCCAAAGGTAAGCGTGCCGGAAGAGGTGGTATAATTTACGCCTGGAGTTGCTGTGCCCGCCACCGTGGTGTAGCTGACCTGAATCGTGCCGGATGAACCATTGGTGCGAAGGACGGTCACGACAACGTTTGAGCTGGCTTCGGTGGCCACAATGTTCGTCGCGGCGAACATCACCTGGCCCGGTGCCTGCACGGTGTCGATGATCGTCAAGGTGAACAGGGACGGCGGAACCAGCAACAGGTTGGCCTGATTGGTGACCAAGCTGGTTGCATTGGTCAATATCATGGTCACCGTCTTGTTTCCTTGCGCCAGGTTGTTGTTGATGATCGGAATCGTCACGTTCTGGCTGGTGACTCCGGGATTGAAGGTGATGAGGTTGCTGACTGCCAGATAATCTGTTCCCACCACGGCGGTGCCATTGGTCGTGGTTGTGAACACCACGGTGGCGGCCCCATTGGTGCTGCTTTGGCGGATGATGGCAACGGTCGCCACACCATTGGGCGTGTTCTTGGCAATGGAATCGGCCGACAGCAAGAAACTAATCGTGCTGTCATCATTGATGATGTGCAATGTGGAAGAATACTGGCTCCCAAGTCCTGCCGGCGGGGTGGGACTGGAAAGCGTCATGTTCACCGTCAGTTCTGAGGTGACCACGCCATCGTCAAACACCGGCACTGATACCGTCTGGGAGACTTCCCCGGCGGGGAAAACCAAGTTGGTGATGACGGTGCTGTAATTTACCCCCGCGACCGCGGTGCCATCACTGGTGGCGAACTGCACTGATAGATTGCCGCTGCCATCCGCATTCGGACCGCTGGTTCCACCAATGCGACGCACGGTAACGACCACATTTGAACTCAGTTCATTAACCTGATAATTCTGAGAAACAAACTCGAAGTTGCCCGAGCCCGCCACCGAACCGCCATAAACTTTGACCAAGTGCGCGTGCGGCTCGTCATTGAAGTTCAAGAATCCGCCGCCGAGGATGATGTTCCCATCGGTCTGGATCACCGCCGCCGCCACAAAGCTGTCCGCGCCGGTGCCGAAATTGATGGTGGGATCCACGGTCCCGTCCGGATTCAACCGCGTGATCCGATGCCGCGTGACGCCGTTGCATTTGGTGAAATCTCCCGCCACAAAGATGCGCGCATCCGTCTGCACCACGATGGCCTCGACATTGTCGTTTGCGCCCACGCCGGGGACGAAACCTGCATCCACCGATCCGGTTGAATTGAGCCGGGCAATGTGATTGAGCGGCGCGCCGTTGACACTGGTGAACAAACCGCCGATCAGGATGCGGCCATCCAACTGAATGGCAACCGCCCGGACGGAATCGTTGGCACCCATGCCCGGCGCGAAGGTGGAATCCAGGGAACCGTCCGCGTTGAGACGGGCCACGTGATTGATGGCCGTCCCGTTCACCGCCGTGAAGTCGCCGCCGATGATGATTTTTCCATCCGTCTGAACCGCGACCGCGTACACGGTTCCGTTGGCGCCCAGGCCGGGGCTGAAATCGGGATCCACCGCACCGCCGTCCAGCAGTTGAGCGATGGAATTCCGGCTCACGCCATTGATCAAACTAAAGGCGCCCGCCACCAAGATTCGCCGCTGGCCACCGACAAAAGTTTCAGCCATGGCATAGATGGGATTGTTCGCTCCGGCGCCGGGGTTGAAAGAGCTGTCGAGCGTGCCGTTGAAGTTCAAGCGGGCGATGCGGTTGATGACCACGCTGTTGAAATTCGTGAAGAATCCACCCACCAAAATCCGCTGGTCGCTCTGCACCACGATTGAGCGCACGGTCGCGTTGGCGCCGTACGACGCCAGATAAGAAGAGAACTTGGAATCAAGCGTGCCATCCGCTTTCAAGCGGGCAATACGATTGCGGGGCACGCCGTTGGCCAGCGTGAAATCACCGCCGGCGAGCAGGCTGCCATCCGCTTGCAAGGCCAGTCCGTAAACCGCCGCATCAAAGCCCGCCAGCGCGCTGTAGGAGGTGTCCGGCTGACCCGGCGGTTGATTGATGGATTCGTCATCCGTGATGTTCAAGATGGCGGAACTGGGACTGCCCAAGGCATTGGTCGGCGCCGCCGCGCTCAGGGTCAAGGCCAGGAACCGCGCGGGATCCACCGTGCCGTTGTTGATGATGGACACCCGGATGAGCTTGGCCACTTCGCCGGGACCGAACACCAAGTTGCCATTCGTGCCGACGTAATCAGTTCCCGCAAAGGCCGTGGCATTCGCCGTGGAAAAATTGACCGAGATGGTTTGCGCGCTGCCGCCCGTGCGCACCACCGGGATGATGGCTTCGCCGCCGTTTTCATTGAAGGTATAGGTGGCGGAACTGAATTGAACCTTGCCGATGGAATCCGTGTTGGTGATCACAACCAGGGCATTGGTGAAGATGCCATTCAACACGAGCGACTGGTTCGTGCCGTTGACCGTGCCGTTGCGCAAACGAAGGTTGACCGTCAGATTCGAGGTGACAATGCCATCATCGAACACCGGCATGGCAATGGTCTTGGGCGCGACGTCCCCGTTCAGCCAGCTCAACACGTTGGTGAAACCGGTGTAGTTGACCCCATTCACCGCCGTGCCGCCAATGGACGCCACCGTGACACCCAAAGTCGCCAGACTGCCACCGAGGCGGTTCACGGTGATGATGGCCGGGCCGGCATTCTCATTGATGCCGTTGGTGCCCACGCTGAAACTAACATGGCCGGGTGCAAAGTCGTTATCCACGATGACCAACTGGCCGTTGGTGTTCCCCAGGGTCGCGCCGCCCGTGACGGTGAAGAGATTCAAGCCCACGGTGCGGTCGGGCTGGGCGAAGATGTTGTCCGTGATCGGCACGTTGAAAGTCTTGTTGGTCTGACCGGAGAAGAAGGTGAGCGTGCCGTTCACCGCCGTGTAATCCACCCCGGCGCGCGCCGTGCCGTTGGTGGTGGTGGCGTATTTCACCGTGACCGTGCCGTCGCTGCCGCCAGCGCGGACGACGCTGATGACGGCATTCACGCCGTTCTCATTGACCGTGAAAATCGGCGTGCTGAAGCTGATGGCGCCCGAATGAGTGTTGTTGTGGACAATGGTCAGCGGCGCGAGCGAGCGGCCCAGCGCGACGCCCAGCGGAATGTTGACGCCACCCAGCAAGAAGGTTTCCGTTCCGATCGGCTGGGTCAGCGCGAGGTTCAACGTCGCGTTAGGATTGTTGTTACTGAGGACGGTAAGGAGCACGGGGTTGGCACCATTGCCCGCGCCGAGGGTATGGGTTCCATCAATCCTGACTTCATCGTTGTTGGGGCCGGACAACCCATCGCTCAACATCCAGGTCAAGGGCGCATTCAAGCCCCACGTCGATTGCCAGGTCGGTGTCGAAGTATTGAAAGTATAATCCACCCCGTAAACCGCCGCGCCAGGTCCCGGTGCCAGCGGCACGGCCTCGATCTGGGCGCTGACCGGTCCCAAGGTCCCGTTGGTGCGGCTGAGGGTGACAAAGTAGCTAAGTGAGGTAAAGTCCGCCGAGTAACTGCTGGCCAGTTCAATGTTGCCTGAGCCGGGCGTCGCTCCGCCGATCAGCCGGGCCACATTGCTGCGGGGTCGGATGTCCTCCCGGGTCATGCCACCGCCCACTTGGGAGAAGCTGCCGCCGATGATAATGTTTCCGTCCGGCTGCACGGCCGTGTCGTAAATCGGATTGGGTCCATTGACATTAGGATCGAAGTAGGGATTCACCAGGCCCGCAAATTGATTGTAAGCCGTATCCATGAAGGTCGTGTCCACCGGACCGTCGGCATAGAGGCGGGCGAAGCTGATGCGGCGGCTCAGGTTGATGGACTTGAAGATGCCGCCCACGAGAATCTTGCCGTCGGGTTGCAAGGCGACTTTGTAAACCACATTATCGGCTCCGACGCCCACGTCGAAGGACGTGTCCACCGAGCCATCACCGTTCAACCGCGCGATGCCCTTGCCCCCCAACAAACCCACTTGACTAAAAGCGCCGCCAAGAAGAATTCGACCATCGGACTGCACGGCGCTTGAGTAAACAATGTCATCCGCGCCAAAACCCGGATCGAAGGTGGTGTCCAGAGTGCCGTCGGCGTTCAGTCGCGCGACGTGATTGAGACTGACGCCGTCCACCGAGGTGAAGTCGCCGCCGATGACCACGCGTCCGTCTGCCTGGAGGGAAAGGGTTTGAACGATGTTATTCGGGCCGGCACCGGGATCGAAGCTGTCGTCGAGCGAACCGTCCGCGTTGAGCCGCGCCACGAACGCGCGGTTGGTCAGGTTGAACGAGCTGAATTCACCGGCGATGAGAATTTTTCCGTCGGGCTGTTCCTGAATCGACCAGATGGTTCCGTCCGCGCCGAAGCCCGGATCAAAGGCGCCATCCAGCGAACCGTCTGAATTCAAGCGGGCGATGCTGTTGCGGAGCGTGCCATTGAACGAGGTGAATCCGCCGCCGATGACGATCTGGCCGGAGGTTTGCAGCAGCATCGAGGTGATGAAGCTGTTCGCGCCGGAGCCGGGATCAAACGTGGTATCCAGCAGGCCGTTCAATTTCAGGCGCGCGATGCTGTTGCGCGCGGTGGTGTTATAGGCGGTGAACTCGCCGGCGATGAGGGTCTTCGCGTCTGACTGGACCGCGACGGCATACACGGTTCCATTGGCACCGGGGTGTTGATTCTGATTCGCCGGAGGCGTGGTCGGCCAGTTGTCCGGGTTGTGGCCACGATCCAATGCGCCGGCCGGCTGCTCACCGCTGGGCCAGTTTCCCGCTGTGTCCGCCAGGCTTGCCAAGCGGTTGTCGAACAGAACTGTGAGCGTGCAGGAACTGACGTTTCCGTAAACACCGCCCGACGGCGCATTCGCCGGCAGATTCTGGTCAAACTGAATGAAGATGTCCTCGTTGAACTCCACAAGATTGTCGTCCAGGATCGGGATTTGGATGAACTTGGGAGCATTATCATTGGCACCCCAGGTAAGTGTGCCGCTCACGTTGGTGAAGTCCACATTGGCGGAATACTTATCGGCATCGTCGGGCGTGGCATAATCCGATCCGGCCTGAAGCGAGAACTGGTTGTTCCTGCCACTGATCCCGGCGTTAGGCGGGTAGTAAGTGTCCACCACGTAACGCACCGTGGCGCCCGCGGAGAAATTCGTCCCGGTCCGGAGGACTGCCACCCGGGCAACATTGACGCCTTCGGCGCAACGCAACGTCGCGCGCTCAAAATTGAAAACCGTGTTCGTAGTCGGAAGCAGGCCGGCCTGGCGGGGCACCACGCCAGTGGTATTCAAAAACGTCACGAAGGCCGTCTTGCGCGTGAGATCCACTGAAGGCGGGGGAAGGGTCTGATCCTCCGCCGGATCAAACGCAATGGAATTGGTGTCGAGATCGACCAGCACCAGACCGTTGACCCCGGCAAAACCCGGCACCGAGGCTGGAATCGAGATATCCGCGCTCATCTGCCAGTCATTGAACACGAGCGTGCCCCGTCTCAGGCCGGCCGGTATGTTCGCGGTCGGCAGATAGTTGGTTGCATACACGGTGTAGCAGAAATCCACCGGGGCGGGGAGAGGATTGTTCGCGATATAAATGGGCGGAAAATTGTTGGAAATGACGCAGAAAGTGGCATTCGTAAACACCACGTTGTTGGAAAAGGAAAGGAATATCTTGTTGGAATAAACGGTGGACGAGCCCGGCAGGTCGATGGTGCTGTTGAAAAATCCACCATCATAGTTCTGGTAAGTCAGCCGGACCGCTGCGTTGCTGGTCATCACATTGTTGGTGTCGATCGTCCCGAAGAAATTAGTCGAGTAAACATTGATATAGACTGAATTTGTAAGCGTGTAACCCACGTTCACCTTACCGGAGTATCCACGGACACGGGTGACGGTCGCGCGCGCCGGGACAAAGGACATGGCGCCGTTCTGCGGCGCGGTTGATTCATTCTGGCTGTAGGTGTAGCCGGTGGAGGTGAGCCGGAACTGGCCGCCCTGGATGGTCCCCTGCCCGTTCCAATTGAGGACGACGTTGCCCTGTGCCGGCGGCCCGGCATCAAAGCCATTGACCGAGATGTTATAGGTGGTGCCCGCTACCGCCGTGAAGGTTACTCTGCTGGCCAAGTTGCCTGGGGCGATGTCATCGTTCGCCGTGACCTGACTCAGGCCAATGACGTTCGCTCCCGTGTACACCACCAGAACCGTGTCGAAGTCGCTGCCAAACGTGTCAAAGGTGACACTGCCACTGGTGGGCGCCGTCCATTGATACCAGACCGACGCGCCGACCAGCACCGGGCCGGTGGTGGTGCCGACCACGGCGGGTTCACCCGCTTCCAAGGTCGCGTTCGAGTTGGATCCGGTGATCTGACCGGTCAGTCCGGCGATGGGGATGGCGTTGGCAAAGGGGTCGTTGGCCGGCTGCGCGAGGGCGCTGACCGTCCCTGAAATCGCCACGGCCAGCACTCCGAGTTGAAGGCCTTTCAACCAGGCCGGCACCGAAAATATGTTAAGCACTGTTCGCATAATTACGTTCCAAAATTCAATGAACCAAACCATACCAGCAACCCGGTTTCTAGTTTCCAGTTTCGGGCAGCCCGAAACACGCAACCACAAACTAGAAACGATCACGGCAGCGGCGTGTACCAGACGGAACCGCTTTCATTCGTGCCGAGGAAGAAGCCGGCACCGACACCCATCTTCTGCAACAGGACTCCCCGGAAATCCGCGGTCCAGTTGGCCGGGGCAGTGACCGTGTTTTCATGCCCCCGGAACATCCCGTCGTTCTTGCTGAGGGTCAGGTGAAACTTATTGGCGCCCTGATTGGCGACCGTGAGGTTGGGTTTCAACACAAAGATGTTCGTGATCGGCGAGCTGAGATTGCCACCGCTCAGCACCACTGCCCCATTGCTGGTCGTCACCGGCGGCTTCACGTAGGCGGAGCCAACGACACCGGTCTGGTTGGTGAATCCGGCAGGATAAAACAGTTTTCCACTCAAGCCGCCGGGCTTGATCCAGAGCGCTTCGCCGCTCAAATCGGTCTCTGACTGGCTCGGGTCAAAGTGAATCCAGCCCAGCAGCAAACCGGCCTGACCGGCATAAGGCGTGCAGTAGAGCGGCCAGACGCCCAGATCCGAAATGCCGCTCGACCGGGAAACCGGGGTCTTGTCCGCCAATGTGCCGTGCCAGACCAGACCGCCGTTGGCCAGAATGGTCACGACGCCAAAGCCATGACCGGCGGGGTTGTTGGTGTTGCTCACGTCATCGCCGGGAATGACGAAGGTATACTGGCCCTTGGTGACATTGGTGGCCAGACGGTTCGCCAAGAGCACAGACGTCCAGTTGGAACTGATGATCTGGCCGGAAATCTGGTCGCCGCCCAGGCTGAGTTGCAGATCCGCCGACAGAGGCAGGGATTTTTTACCGGCGGTCAACGCTGGCTTGACCAGATGTCCGGTGGAATCAAAGCGCCCGGAAACATTATAGGTGGCCGCACCGAGTCGCAGATTGCCGCTGAGGAAATTGCTCTTGGTGAGGGTGGCCTGGAAATAGCCCGCACTCTGCCGCGCCACGCCGTTGGTTTCATAGAACAAGCCATGATAGGTGCGCTTGTTGAGCCGGAACAAATTGGACTCCGCTCCGGTGGGGAAATGGTGCGTGGGGAAGTCCAGCAGGCTCGAGTCCGAACCGCCGATGGAATGTCCCGAACCTAGTCCGCTGCCAAAACCGGAACCGATCAGGGGAACGCTGTCGCACTGACACGGCGCATTCGACACCCCTGCGTCGAACACCCAGCTCAACGGGAACGGTGTCGAATCAAAGCGGTTGACCAAGGTGTCACCGTCGCTGTCAATGTTCTCACTTTCCACGAGCGCCTGGTTGTAAGTGTAGTTTGTGAACGCCACGGTGATGTTGGTCGAGCTGAAGACACCGGCGTAGTTACTGACCCAGCTGAAACGTCCCGCATTCAGCCCGGCCAGTTTTTCCGCAATGGAGACGCCATTGGCGAACGCCTGCGCGTAATAGATGCGCAGGTTGGAGCCGATGTTGATGTTGGTCAGACCGAACGCGCCAAAGTTGGTCACCGAACCGATCAACTCAAGCTGGTCCACATACAGGGCGCTGCCGGGCCCGGTGCCGGTGAAGCTGAACTTGCTTCCAGTGCCGCCGTTGAGAATCAAATGTCCGACGGCGAGATTGTTCACGTAGCCGGTCGGGGCGCAGCCGCGATCCTTGCCCGCCCAGGTGGTGAGGACATTGGCGAACGGAGCCGCCGCATTGCTGATGGTGGTAGCAAGCAGATCGCCGGTGGCCGGCTTGACCAGCATCCCAAAATCCCCGCTCAGCGCCCAGAAGTTGCCGTTGCTCACGCTGCCGATCAGCGTGTTGGTGGTGACCACATGACCGAACTGGTTGAAGAGACTGAAGCCGTCCGAGAAGCAGTTCGAGGCCGAAATGGAGAACCGGCCACCCACCGTGAAAGTGGTGTTGCTGACGTCCAGGCTGTTGGCCGAAATGGAGACGTCGCCAGCACCGCCCGGCGCACTGATGGTCCCGTTGTTGAGCAGCGCGCAACCGGCGAGCAGGGTGAAGTTGCCAGTGTCATGGCACTCAAACAATCCCTCGTTCTCAAAATGTTTCGCCACGATGAAGCTGCCTTGATTGATCACCTTGCCGTGATTGACAAAGGACTGGTACGCGGTGGCCGCGTTCGGGTTGGAGTAGGGACCGGACATGCCGCCGGCAAAGTTCATTATGTTGGGCGCCGAGATCGTGCCGTAGTTGGTCAGATATTGCAGCCGGGGTGTGGACACCGACCAGGAAATGTTGGGATCCAGAATGTTGATCTGGCCCGCGCTGGCGAAGCCGTCCGCGTTGTTGGTGGCGATGGTCAGCTCGCGCGTGTTCAGGAGCAGGTGCTTGGTGACGTTAAGTCTGTCGCTGATGATGATCGCATCGCTGCCGCTGGTCGAACCCAAGTTGGTGGCCGTCAGCGAGAGGGTTTGAATCTTCGGCGCGGTGACCGGGGCAAACTGCGTGTCCACAAACGTAACGTGGTACCAGTTGGTCGTGAACGGAAAATTTTCCTGCCAAGTGAGACTGTAACATTTCACCGAGCCGTCCGGCTGGGGCATGAATGGAACCACCAGGTTGGTGATGGTCAGGGTGCCGTTGGTGCTGCGAAGCAGCACATCCAGATTCGGCGATTGAATGAACGCACGGCTGCTGCCGGCGAAATGGTTGGTGGCTTTCAGCAGCAAATAGGAGAGCGCGGTGATGCGACTGTCGGCCAGATCCAGCGAGGCGTCCGCCTGGATTTCGATGCGTCCCGGCATGTTTGTGACATCGCTGTGAATCTCGGTGCCGGGCACCTGCGCCGAGGCGCTGAAGATCGCTTGATAAGCCGAGTATTGGGGGAAGATCAGCGGGTTGTCGCTGAAGATCCCGAGCGGACTGGCCACTTCGCCAGCCGGCGAGGCAGCACCCCCGTAAGGCGCCTGCGCAAAGGAGAAGTTGAAAGGCTGGTAGGTGAACTTGCCGCCCACATTGCCATGCACAAAGGTCCCCGTGAAGTTCGTTCCAAAAACCAGGTTAAGATTGAGGAGATTGGAGATGTTGACGTAGTCGTCAATCATTGAGACGTAATTGGTCGAGAGCGCTCCGGTCTGGAAGTCAATGTTGGTCCACTGCCACTGGACGGAGCTGCGGCCGAACACGGAAAAGGACGGGTCAAAATAGACCGAGCTGGACAACGCGGCGTTGGTGTTGCGGATGAACACCACCGACGTGGCCGAACCCAGCCCGAACACCGGCCGGGTGGAGACAAAGGCCTGGACCGGATCCAGCGTCAGGCGCGGATCAATGGTCTGCATCGCTCGCGTGGTCGCGATGACCGGCCCGTTGAGCAGACCCTGGCTGGTCGCCGCCGGAAAGTTGTTCATCACCGACGGGTTCAGCAGAAAATCAAGCCCGGTGCCCCAGTAACCGTCCACAATCCCGGTGTAATAGTAGAATGAACCCTCATCGAAGGTGGGACTGGAGATGAACAGGTTGAGCGGCACACCATTTGAGACGACGAAAATATCCATCGGGGTGGCCTGCCGCAAGGCGCCGCCGTTCAGTTTGATGTTCTTGCCCGTCAATTTCAACCGGCTGCTCGCGTTCATGTTGATCGAACCCGAGTTGATGATGTTGGTCGCCGACACGATCAAATCCGCATTGCCGACGGTGTAGGCGGGGGGGAGAAAACCATTGAACAGCCAGGCCAGAAAGACGTTGGTGGACTTGCCCGTGCAGTTGATGACGCCGCCGCCAAAGCCATTTCCCTGGTTGACGAAATTGGCCGACATGCTGTTGAACGGAACGCCGGGGACGGGCGGTGAAAAAACCGTGGGAAAATATTCGAAATCAAAACCCGGATTACCGGTCATCACGCCGCGGTTGGTGTAGTTGAGCGTGTCGCGCGTGCTGAAGCTGTGCAGTTGATTGGGGGAAAGCTGCTCCGTGGGAACAGTCACTTCGAACATTCCGGCATTGAAAAAATTGACGGCGTCAATGTTCGGCAGCAGCGCCGGCGGGGAAATAAACGGGTTGGGAGCGTAGTAGGTTGAACTGATCTGCCCCGGCGCCAGCTGGGCGAACGCCAGCACCAGCAGGCCCGGCATTAAAAAGCGTTTCATAAGATCAAAGCGGGTGGAGTAAGTGAGTCCGGATTTCATGGCGTCAGGGATTGATAGTCAGCGCGAAGGGCATGTCCACGAAACGCGAGGCGGCGTCCGTAACCCGAACCGTAAAGTCATAAGTCGCGGGAGCGGCGGTCAGGGTGCCGGCGCCGGTGGACAATTGAATGCTTTCCCCCGTGTTGGTGACATTGACGAAATTCAAACCACCGGGGAAGCCGGAGGAGCCGGGCGCGAGCGACCAGGTGTAAGGCTGCAGGCCACCGGTCACCGACAGCGTGTTAAGATAAGCAGCTCCGTGATTGCCATCGGGCAATTGGGCGATGCCGTTATTGTTGACCGCCGCGGGCTGGGTGCTGACTCGCAGGAACAACTGGCTCACAAAACTGGCGAGGCTGGTGCCGTTGGGATAGAGCACCGGCGCGTTGGTGGTGCCGTCGAAGGAAGCCCAAAGAATGCCTTGGATGGCCGTCGTTTCGTCGGAAACAAACAGGGGAGACAACAGCGACGAATTGAAAAGATTGAAATCCAGGAGATTCCAATACGAGGCGCCGATCTTGTTAAAGTTGATGGTGGTGGGCGACGTGACCGTTCCCGGGCCGGCGACCAAGCCGTTGGTGACACCGCGGTTGAAATTGATGTCGCGGAGCACGGTGCCGTTGTAGGTGTTGGGCAGGCCTTGATCGCTCGCGGTGAAGAGGAAATCCGGGCGCCGCACCACGCGCTCGATCAACTGCGGGCGCAACGCATTGTTCGTCAGTTCCACCAGCGTATAACGATTCGTTGCCGGGGCCCAGAACGCTCCGATCAAAGAGTCGAAATCCCGGCGCTGGAACTGCACCCGCTCCACACCCTGCCGCAGGGCGACGGTGTTTTCCGGGCAGGTGACGGGCAGATAGATCAGCCAGTTGTTGGTGAAATAGGTGATGGTGCTGACCGTGACCGTCTGATTGGTGTCCCCGCCGATCGGCGTGCTGGCGATAATGTTGGTGGTGGCGACCACGTTGGTGAAAAGGGTGCCAAGAATCTTGATCGCGCAAAAATTGGTGGGGATCAGATAAAAGCTGCCCGACACGCCGCGGATGTTGATCGGACCGCTGGTGTTGGTCGCCAGGGTCGTCGGCGAACCCGCCGGAGCGAACGGGGAGGTCGAAGGCAGGATGGTCTGCGTGCGATAAGTCCGGCGCGGGGAAAACGAGTTGGTGATGATGTTGCCGAAAGTATGCCCGAAATAGGTGATCGGGAACGGCTCCCGATTCGTGACCGCGATCACGCTGAAGGTTCCGGCCGGCCAGAACGGGGATGAAGTCACCACCAGGGAAATATTTGTGTTCCACCCCAGCGCAAACCAGTTGGTGGTATCCTCCACCAGCAGTCCGGGATAAAGCGCCTGCAGATTGGCCGCACTGTTCGTGGCCGCCTGGTCCGCCAACAATCCAAGGTCGAACAAGTTCGTAAGAATCAAGGGCGTGTTGTTGGTCACAAACTGCACCGTGTTGACACCCGAAGCTTCGGCGTTGTAGTTGTCCGCGCGGAGCAGATAGCGCAGTCCGGCCACGTCATCCCGGGTGAGATAAGTATAATAGCCGCCCACGTTCAATCCGACACCGCCCGGATTAAAACCGGGAAAGCCGGCCAGACTGAAGATGGCCCGATGCGGACCTGGGTCCGCCGCCACGGAAGTGTACGTCTCCGCCGTGGGATCCACCGCATACGGAATGGTCTCGGCAATAACCGGCGTACCGGTGCAGTATTCCAAAACGCCGTAGGTGTACAAAACCCCGTTCACGTAGCTCGAATAAGGCGTCTGGTTCAACGGAGTCTGCAGGATGTCAAAATTTCTCTTGATGATCAGATATTCTCCCGCCAGCGGACACGGCGTGCCCATGACGCGCGCGTGCATCGTCCAGG
>JANPGB010000436.1:0-9373 GCA_031423695.1 Verrucomicrobiota bacterium | reverse complement strand
CCCGCAAGACCGAAAAAACCATTTCCGCCTACCGGGCCAAAGTCACCCAGGCGGGCGTGACCGCCGGCGCCCCGATCGGGCCCAGTGATGTCTGGATCATTTACGACGCGGATGACGCCCTGCCGCCGGGGGATCCGAATTATGCTGCCTGTAAAAACGGCGACTATCCCGACCCCGGGGACAACCACGGCGTGGATGGTGCCAACGTGGTCTTCGGGGACGGCCATGCCCAATGGGTGGCGCGCAGAAATTATCTCTACCTGTGGGCGCTGGGCACGGATGAATTGCATCCTGCCATCATCCCCTGAAGCTGGCCAAAGCCAGTTCCGCAATGCAATCGGGAGCAAGTCGGGGCAAAGCAAAAGGCGCGGAAATAAATCCGCGCCTTTCAAATATTAGGATCGAGCTGGTTTTTACTCGCGCTGGATGCCGAGTTTCTCCATCAACTCATAAAGCGTGGGACGGCTGATGCCGAGTTCGATGGCGGCGGAACTGATCTTGCCCGCGTGACGCTGCAAGACCTGCTGCACCATTTCGCGTTCGAGGATTTCCCGCGCCTCCTTGAGAGTGGTCGGGCGGTCAGCGCCGGCGAGTTGCGTCAGTTCCAGATCGGCTGCCGTGATGCGTTTGCCGTCGGCCATGATCACGGCGCGCTTCACGCGGTTTTCCAGCTCGCGAATATTGCCCGGCCAGGTGTGGCGGGTCAGCGCGCGCAGGGCGTCGGGTTGAAAAGTCAGGTTGGTCTTGCCGTTTTCCGTGGCGAAGCGTTGCAGGAAAATCTGCGCGAGCAGTTTCGCATCCTCGCCGCGTTCGCGGAGCGGCGGCAGGCTGATGGTGACGACCGCCAGCCGGTAATACAGATCCTCGCGGAATTTTCCGCTCTGGATGTTGCCTTTCAAATCAGCGTTGGTGGCGGCGATGACGCGCACGTTGGTGTTGGTTTCCTCGCGGCCGCCGACGCGGGTGAAGCGCTGCTCCTGAAGAAAGCGCAGGAACTTGACCTGCATCGGGCCGGGGAGTTCGCCGATTTCATCCAGAAACAACGTGCCGCCATCGGCGGTTTCGATGCGGCCTTTGCGCTGGACGTGCGCGCCAGTGAAGGCCCCCTTTTCGTGGCCGAAGAGTTCGCTTTCAATCAACGTGTCGGGAATCGCGCCGCAGTTGATGGCGATGAAAGGGCCGCCGTTGCGCGGGCTGCGGCAGTGGATGGCCAGCGCCGCCTTCTCCTTGCCGGTGCCGCTTTCGCCGAGGAGCAGCATGGGGGCTTCGGTCGTGGCGACTTTGCGGATGGCGGAAAACAATTCCTGCGTCTTCTGGCCGGTGCCCAGCATGCCTTCAAAAAGGCCGTCCCCGAGGTTCTGCCAGAGGTTGCGGTTTTCGCGTTCGAGGCCGGCGACATGGAAGCAGCGTTTGATGAGGATTTTCAGTTCGTCCATGTTGACAGGCTTGCACAGAAAATCATACGCGTTTGAGGCGATGGCGCGCAGGGCGTGTTCGCGGTCGTTCTGGCCGGTGATAACGATGGCCTTGGCCATTTTGTCCAAGGCGAGAACTTCTGCGAGCAGCGCAAAACCTTCCTCAGTGTCACCCGCGCGCGGAGGCAGGCCCAGATCAAGCAGCGCCACGGCGGGTTTGTGCGTGCGAAAGGCCTCAAAACCGCTGGCGCGGTCCTCTGCCAGGACGATTTCATAGTCGGCGGTCAAAGCCCACTTCATCTGGGTGCGGATTTCGTCGTCGTCGTCAACGATGAGCAGTTTTTGTTTCATCAGATTTATTATTCGAGCGGCAGCCGGACGTGGAAGGACGAGCCTTTGCCCGGCAGGCTTTCGACTTCGATCTTTCCGCGATGGGCTTCCACGATCATTTTGCATTGGAACATCCCGATGCCGGTGCCGCCTTTCTTGGTGGTTCGAAACGGGCGGAACAGTGACTGGCGCAGGAATTCATCGCTCATTCCGCAGCCGTTGTCGGTGATGGTCAGGGTGGCCCAGCCGCTTTGCCGGGCGGTCTGCACGCGGATGTGACCGCGGGTGCCGATGGCTTCGTGGGCATTCAGGAGCAGGTTGGTGACGATATTCTGCATCTGCTCGGGGTCGATTTGAATGGCGGGCAGGGATTGCAGGTCGGTTTCAATCTGGATTTCAGCCGTGGATTGCCAGCGGGCCAGCGCGGCGGTGACGATTTCGTTTAGATCGGCGGGCACGGCGCGCAGTTCCGGTTTCTCACGCAGGACGCTCAACCGGCCGATGAGGTGGTTCATGTGGTTGACGGTCTTGGAAATGCCGCGCAGGACATCGGCGCGAAATTCCGGGTCGTCAAAATGCAATGGCAGATTTTGCAGCATCAGCGAAAGGGTGGAGGCGGCATTTTTCAAATCGTGCGCGAAGAAGGCCGACACCGCGCGGAAAGCTTCCTGCTCGGTGGCTTCCCGCAGTTGTTTGGAGAGTTGAATGGTGAGCAGGCCGGCCCCGATGTGGCCTCCGATGCAGCGCAGCAGGTCCAGTTCTTCCTGCGAATAGGGCAGGGCCCGGACGCGGTCACCGAGGATGAGCAGGCCCAGCGGGCGTTCAGCGGCGACAATCGGCACGCAAATGCGGTGGCCCCCTTTCAGAAAATTGGCGGGGTTGGTCCGCCGTAATTCAGCGGCCCAAGGCTCAAGCGTTTCGTCCAGATCGAAGGGCAAGGGTTGCTCCCGCAGGTGCGTCAGGAACGGTTCCGCCGCCGCGCCGGTCTCGATGCGCTGCCCCGATTGAGTCGAAGGCAGGGCGGTGGAGGCGACGAAGACGATTTGCGTTTCCGTTTCATCCACCAGCCAGATGGTGGCGGACAACACATTGAAGGTGTCGGAAATCAAATTGGTGGTGGCCTCGCACAGGCTGGCGGGGTCGGTGGCGTGAGCGGTTTTTTCGGTGAACTGGCTCCAGACTTTGCGGGAATCATAAAGCGGCCGTTTGAAATTGCGGCTGATGAATCGTTGCGTGGCCTGCCGGATGCGGTCGGAAAGCAGGATGACCGCGAGTCCGACGATCCCGAGCAGAATGAACAGGGCCTTGAGGGGAAACGCGGTGTCGCCTCCGAGGAAGATGACGACCTTGGCCAGCGTGCCGACGGTCAGCAGATAAACGCCGGTCAGCAGAATCGTGATCGAGTTGTAAAGAAAAGTGTGGGAGGGATAGACGTCCACCTCCAACTGGCCGGTTCGCAGGAAGGAAATTGCAATCAAAAGGCAGCCGATCAACAAGGCCCCCGACTCGATGTCCGCGAGCGAGAGGATGACGCGCGAATAAAGCAGTTCCTGGCTGCACACGTAAATCCGCGCACCGAAGATGACGCACAGCCCGAGGACGACAAACTTGATGCGCCAGCGCATCGTGCCGACGGTGGTACGGAAGGTTTTTTCGAGGTTGGTCAGCACGAGCAGGATGCCGATGAGGAAGAAAAGGTTGAGAATTTTGCCGGCTGGCGTGAGCGACAGAACCCAGTCTTCGGTGTTTTCAATCTGCTGGATGGATTGATACAAGCCCTGATCCAGGCCGACCAGGAGAACTACTGGAATGAAGATGGCGGCCAGCAGGGCCAGCCGCCAGCGCACGAGGAATTCGCGGTAATTTCCACGCGAATAGGCGAGGCTGAAAAACAGCCACAAGGCGGGCAAGAATGAACGTATGCTGCCGGCGGTGGTTTGCCAGCGCAGGACGGACTCCGAGGAACCGGCGTGCAAACTCAGCCCGTCAAAAATACTTTCCAGCGTCAGGCCGGCCATGCCCAAAAAGAAAAACCAATGCGTGGCGGAGCGCCACCGTCGCAGCCAGTAGCCCAAGCCGAGCAACAGGCTGAACAGGGCGCTGGCGTAAGCAAGGATGACCATGCTGCTCATGGGCGGGAAGAAACAAACTCGGCGGTGGCCGATGGGTGGGGATTTGTCCGGGCTGCCTTCATGCAAATATAATAATTATTTGGGCGGAAATCCGGATGTGTGATTGAGGAGGAGGGGAGTGGCGTCGCGTTATTTGATCTGCGCGAGCACCCGTTTGGCCTCGTCAGCCAGCGGGCCGGACAGGTTTTTGGCCAGGGCCTGTTGCAGCGAGAGTTTGCTCGCCTTGGTGCGCTTGAGTTGGAATTGTGCCATGCCGAGGTAGTACCAGGACTTGGCGTCATCGCCCGCGGCGTTAAGGGCGCCCTGATCGAGCAGTCGGACGGCGTTTTGAAAATCTCCGCGCCGGTAGGAAATGATCCCGAGCACACGTGCCGTTTCTTCATCGGCAGGAGCGGCTTCGCGGGCCTTGACGGCGAGTTCGTATGCGCGCTGTTCTTTGCCGGCGACCTCGGCATAATGGCCGGCCAGTTTTTTGATGGCGGGTGTGAAATCCGGGTAGCGCTGGAGGACTTGCTCCCAGATGCCGGTGGCGGCGGAGAGGTCCCCCCGATTTTGCGCGCCGGCCGCGGCGGCCATCAAGGCTGGAATATAATTGGAATCCGTCTTGAGGACCTGCTGGATTTTTTCGCGCGCTCCATCTGCCTTGGCGGGATCCGTGGACAATGAAAGCAGGTCGAGAAACTGAGTTGCCTGCGCCGCTCGTGCAAACGCAGGATTGGCGGTCAAGGCATCTTGCATGGTGGCTTCCGCCTCCGACTCCTGACCCATGGCGTAAAGCGCCCACGCGAGGTCATACAGCAAGCTCGCATCGGCGGATTGCCGGGCGTTGCCTTGCTGTAACAGGGTCAGGGCCCTTTTGTACTGGCCGTCGGCAAACACCAGGCGCCCCAGCGTGTGGGCCACGTCGAAATTCTCGGGCGCGAGCTTGTACGCGGCCTTGGCCAGTTCCAAGGCTTTCGGCGCGTTGTTCAAATGATCCGCATAGAGCCGGGCCAGGTTGATGAGCAATCGGGAATTGCCGGAGTTTTGTTTGATGACTTGCTCGTAGACCCGCGCCGCCTTCTCCCGTTCCCCCTGCTTTTCATAGATGGCCGCCAGATGGGTCAGGGCGATGGGATCGTCGGGTTGTTCCACCAGGCGTTTTTCCAGGACCGAAATTAGCGCGGCACCAGGTTGGGAGTAATCCAGGGTCAGGAGCGCCAGACGTTTGCGTGCCTCCTCCTTCCCTGCAAAATCCCTGGGGGCGGCCAGAGCACGTTTGAAGGCGTTGCTGGCTTGAGCCTCGTCGTTCATCATGTAGTAAGTCAGGCCCAGGTGGTAAAAGACTTCCGGCTCGTCAGGCAGTTTTTCCGCGCTGTTCTGGAGCAGGCTCAGGGCCCACGAATAGTCGCCCCGTTTGAAGAGAATCCAGCCCAGCGTGTCCGCTGAGGCGGGATCCCGCGGCGCGAGGTCGCGGGCTTTGCGGGCCAGTTCGTACGCCCGGTCGAGCAGGTTGAATTGCTCGGAGTAGAGGCAGGCGAGATTGTTGAGGGCGATGCTGAAGTTGGGATTTGCGGCGAGCAACTGTTCGTAAGCGGTGCGGGCCCCGGTGAAATTGCCACGTTCATTTTCAAGCATCCCGATGAGCATCAGCGCCGGGACATCGCGCGGGTTCCTGGCGACATAGCGGTTGAGTTCGGCGAGCGCTTGTTCGGTCTTTTTGGAGGTGGTGTAGAGATCGGCCAGCATCATGTAGGCGGGGCGATAGCCGGCGTCCAGTTCAATGGCTTTTTGGAGGTCGCGTTCGGCCAGATCCAGGTTGGTTTGCGCAAGCAACACGCGGGCGCGGATGGCGCGAAGTTCCGGGAGCGCGGGGTGTCGTTCGATTTCGGCCTCGACGTTCGTGAGCGCGGCGCCGAAGTTTTTCTCATGGATGTCGAGCCCCACCAACTGCTGGAGGGCCGGCAGAAAATCCGGGGAGAGGGTCCGCGCACTGATGAATTCCCGGCGGGCTTCGATCGGTTTGCCTTGTTTGAGGAGCAGGCCGCCGATGACGAAGGGTACCTGGGGGGTTTCCGGATGCAGCTTTTCCAAGCGGCGGCAGGTGGCCACGGCAGCGGCGAAATCGCCTTTGGCTGCATAGGCACCGGCCAGATACAGGTAGGCCATGTCCAGCTGAGGCCGGCGTTCCAACAGAGGTACGAGGGATTTGATGGCCAGGTCGGGTTTGTCCTTCTGGATGTTTAACTGGGCCTGGCCCAAGAGGGCTTCGTCGTAGTTCGGATCGAGCGCCAAGGTTTCGTTGAAACTCTTCAGGGCTTTGGCGCTATCGCCGGTGAACAGGTAGGCGAGGGCCAGTTGATAACGAATTTGCGGCGAACTCCGGAACCGGCCGGCCAATTTTTCGAATTCCGCCACTGCGGCAGTGAACTGGCCCTCCACCAGCAGCAGGCGTGCGCCCAACACTTGCGCCTGATAGTTTTCCGGATCACGGGCCTGTATCTGATTGATGAAACCAGCACACTCATTGGTCTGCGACTGGGTGAGCGCGAGTTCCGCCAAAGCCCCCCAGGCGGGGAGGCAGTCCGGCGTGCTTTTCGTGATCGCGGTCAGCAATTGCCGGCCATCTTCCACGGCCCCGGTTTTGAGTTTGAAGTTCGCATAGGCTACCCGCTCCGGCGCGCGCGGCGGGGCAAGTTCCGCCGCCAGTTTGAGGAAAATTTCGGCGTTCGTCCGGTCGTTCAGGCTCCAGTAGAGCGTGCCGAGGGCGTAGGGGGCATGGTGGGTTTTGGGGTCGAGGGTTTGCGCGTGGGCGAACCGGGTCTCGGCTTCCTTGAGCTGGCCGGCTTGGAAGGCCAACATGCCGAAGGCGATTTCCGTCCCGCCCGAGACGCCCGTTTGAGCTACCAGCTTGTCCAGGCGTTGGCGGATGGTGTCGGTTTCCTTCTTGGTTTTGGCGGTCTGGGCCAGCAGCGGGGCGGCCTCGGGATATTTGGGATCCTTGTCCAGGATGGCCAGCGCTTCGGTGTTTGCAGCTTCAGTGCGGCCCAGAAGGAGGTTGAGTTGGCCGAGCTTGATCCGCACCGCAAGATTGTTCGGGTCCAGCTCAGCCGCTCGCTTAAGAAATGGATAGGCGCGCGCGATGCGGCCGTTTTCAAAATAGATCAAGCCGAGCCGGCTGAAGGCGTGAGCGTCCAGTTGATCCGCTTTGAGGACATTCAAGTATTCGACTTCGGCATCCGGGTAGGCGCCGCGGTCAAAGTATTTGTCGGCTTTGGCTTGGTGACGGGCTTTGCGCGCCTGTTGGGTGCAACCCGCCAGCACAACGCAGGTCAGGGCGATGAGCAGCACAGGCAGGTGTTTGAGCGAGGATCGTTTCATGTCAGCGAGGCGGTGCGGGTGCCTGGAACATTTCCTTCACCCTGTTTTCTTTTCTTTTATCCAGCCGGTTTTCCCATTTTCGCAGGAGCCAGATTAGCAGGAAAAAGGGCGCGAGTGACACCGCAAAAAATATCGGCCCGCCGCGATGGTGCAGCTCCGAATTGAGGATGTCAGGGTTGTAGTGCACCGCGAGCTGGGCCAGAGTGAAAATGCGGAAGGCGTTGCGCAGAATGCCAAGCGGGACCACCACCGCCGCGAGGGTGATCCGCGACCATGGCTGGCGCAGAAAGAAATAGCCGGCCAGCAATCCGGTGATGAAGAGGACCACGCTTGAGTGGATGCCGCTGCATTCCGGTGCCACACCGATGGTGACTCCCGGCAGGGTGAATTGGGTGCCTTCGCGAAAGACGGCCATGCCGGATCCCGTCAGCATCAAATAGGAGACTTCGGCCGAACCATGCTGCAGAAAATCCACCAGCCAGTTTTCCAGCGCCAAAGGGAAGGGCACTATGAAAATCAGGAATGCCAGTGGAAAGGCGGTGCTGCGCAGGATTTGGCCGCCGTAAAACCAGGCGAAACCACCGGCGAAGCAAAACAGAAACGCCAGCGTCAGCAGGGACAGGTGGTCGTTTTCTCCAGCGGGCTGCCAACCGGCGGCGCGGCTGAGCCAGTAAACGCCGAGCACAGCCAGGCCGGATATAAGCAGCGACACGGCGATACGCTTTGCCGGTTCAAAAACGCGGTTCAACTTTTGTCGGTCCATCCAGACCAGATAGGCGCTGATCGCCGGCACCAGCAAAATGTGCGAATACAAATCGTTGCCGAGGGAAAACCGCAGGAGGCCCAGCAGGGAGCCGCCAAAGCCGAGGCCTAACACCGCGACAAAGACCAAGAAGCCTTTCGTACGCTGCTGCAGATTCGGGCCGTGGCCTGACGCGGGAAAAGGGGCGGAAGGGGTGTTGGATTTTTCCATCATCAGTTTGAGGATGATTTTTGAAGCCGGTCGAAGTCCATGCGTTGGAAAATCGGCCGCTGCTCAGTAGCTATAAGACAGGGATAATCCAATCTGATCGCTGGTGTAGCCATAGCCCAGAGTGTTGGAGGAGTTGCGGCTTTTGGAATAAGTGAGCGACGCGGTGCCGCGTTTCAAAAAGCTTCGGTTCAAGCTGGCGCTGAGGAACGTGCGAGTATCAGAGCGTCCGGTGATTCCGGCCGCGCCGCCAGGCGAGGAATCTTGATAAGCGGACAGACCATAGCCAGCGTTCAAGTTAAAAAAGTATTTTTTGAACAACCGCTGACTCAGTCCGAGGGTCACAGTCGTGTTCTCCGTCACCTGGTTTTGGAAGAAAGACGAGCCGATGCTCCGGCTGGCGCTCAGGTAGAGCGAGGTAAATCGAAACGGGTGATAGTTCAGGGTAGCACCAAAAGTAGGGCTGATCAGCGAGGGCTGTCCAGAGCCAATAAACTGGCGGATTTGCGCCCCGCCGTGCAGGGAGAGGCTTAACTTGCGCGCAAAGGCCCAGTTAAAACTCAGATTCAAATCTTCGTAGGTGTTGTCCGGACCGATATCCACTTTGGTGTAACCCCAGCCCGCCCCCAAGCCGGCCGAAACGCCCGGGCCAAATTCGTAATTCAGCGAGCTCGACAGGGACCAGTCGATGGTGCTGCCGACCGAGTTGCTGAAGCCGGAGGCGGAGTGCAGTTGTTGGCCGGCGGTGAGGGCGGCCGAGAGCGCATTGTTGATCTGGTAGCTGGCGCCCAGCGAAGTGGAATAGGTTTGCTGATCCGTCTGCTGCGCGGTTTCCACCAGCGGATCGGAGGAGATCGCCACGCCCTGAGTGAGGTTGAAACTCCAGTCTTCATAAGTGGTGTGGCCGCGAAGCGTCACGCTATGATCCACACTGGTTTTGAATTTGGGGTCGGAATAAAACGCGGCCCCGGCCGAATAGCCCAGCTCCCAATGCCGGCCCCAATCCAAACCAAACCCCGCGGAAAGGCTGTTGATGGCTGATTTTCTCGCCTGTCCGGGCTGGGATTGCAGGCCGGTTCCGTAACTCAACCCGTAGCCGACGCGCGGGTGCAGAACCACGGGTCCCCACTGAAACGGGTTGCGGTTTTGAAAACCGCCGGCACCGG
>JANPGB010000435.1:0-11056 GCA_031423695.1 Verrucomicrobiota bacterium | reverse complement strand
CTTGGGGTGCGGCTTGAACAAGCCGCGCCACTCCGTCCGTCATTTTTTCTTTTTGAACAAATCCAGCAGATTGGCCGGCTGGGCATTAGTTCCAGTTTGATTGGTGGCCGCGCTTTTCTGGCCGGTCAGCAAGCTGCCGACGCCTTGAAGAACTTTCCCTGCATCGCCGCCAACGCCGCCGGCCAGGCCGCCGGCTGATTGGGCAACGAGGCCAAGAATCACGAGCTTGTCGGTCTTTGCCGTAGGATTGCCGACGGTGCCGGCGAGTTTGACGAAAGCCGGCAACTGCACGAACGCGGCGTTGGTCGGTGTGTTCGCCGGCATCAGGTGCGCCTTGCCCGCCAGATTGCGGCTGAGCGAGAGATTGAGCGGCCAGTTGTTGAGGGGCGAATCGTTGAACACGGTCGCAATGGGAATTTCACCGGTGGTGTCGGCCCGGAACGCCGGACTCAACACGTCGCAATGTTCCAGGTTGATTTTGCCGCCGCCCATTTTGAGGCGCGTGTTCAAGCCGCTCAGCGGCGAGCTGGTCAGTTCGCCCAGGCCCAGCACTAGCGCAATCGGGTTGATTAGCGCCTTCGCCTTCGGGCCGGCCAGTTGCACGTCCGCGTTGGTCAGCACGACGCTGGCGCCGCCGGAAAGATTTTTTTGCAGGCTCTTGCCGGTGATGCCGGCGCCCTTGATCTGCGCGCTGGCCAGCAGATCGCCCTTGGCTTTGCCTTTGTAGGCTGGCGAAAACGTGTCGGTCAGCGGCGCGATCGGCACGCGGTTGGCGTCGAACATCACGTCGTACTGATAGCCCGCCACGCCGAGATTCAAATCCGCGGTCGCCTTGACCGGCGCGCCGTTCAGCGTCATCTGGAACGGGTTGAGCAGCACCTGGCCGCCGTCCAGTTTGAGAGTGGTTGAAAAATTCGCGACGTCCACTTCGCGCAAATAAAGCCGGCCAATGGTGGCGTCCACGGTGAAATTGTGGAACGGCAGCTTGACGGCGTCCGGCTCCTTTTGACTCGGTGCCGGGGCGGGCGCGGGCTGGGTCTTGGGTTCGGGCGCCGTCTGGCCGGTGAACATGTCGTAGTATCCGGTCACATCCAGCGTCTCGGCGGCGAGCTTCAATCCGCCGGTGACGGCGTCCGCTTTGGAGAAATCCACTTTGCCGCTGAGGCTCAATTCATTTTTGGCGCGCTTGGTGGGCGTCAGCGTGAGCAGGCACTGGCGCAGGTCGGCGACCTGTTTGCTCACCGAGGCGTCGAGGTTCAATTTTGCCGCGAGCACCTGGCCCGGCGTGGCGCTGGCCGCGAGATTCGCCAGCACGAGTTCGCCGGTGACGGACTGGCTTTGCGCCTTGCTGGAGACGTGGCCCTTGAAGTCCAGCGATCCGCCCGCGAGCTTGGCGCCGGGTTGCGGGAAAATCGCCAGCAGCTTGACCAGCGCCGCTTTCACCGCGACCTGGAAGTCTGCGTCCTGGGTGGTTTTATCGAAGGTGCCCGAGCCGGAAACTGTTAATGCAGCTTCGCCCAGTTGGGCGAGTTCGAAGCGATAGCTTTCCAAACTGAACTGTTGAAAATCCACGCCGCGTCCCTTGGCGGACAAGCGCACATCGGCCTGGTGAATGGCGTTGCTGCCGAACTTCGCGGACAAGCCGGCGACCTGGCTGTCGAGATCGAACGCGAGTTGCTTGCCGCCATTTTGGGCAAGGAGCTTGAGCTTGGCGGTGACCAGACCGGCGGGGGCGAGGTCCGCGGCAAACGGGCGCCAGTCGGCCAGGTTTAATCCGGTCACCTCCATGCTCAACGCGGAGTCGCCGGCGCTGGCAGCGGCGCCACCCCAGTTGAGGTTCATCGGGCTGGACAGTTCCGCGCGCAGCAGCGGGCTGCGGTTTTGCATGGCGCTCACGGTGAAGGTGCGCAGTTGCGCGGACTGTGCGGCGCGATCCACCGTCACGCTGTAATCCGCCAGCAGATCCAGCACCGGCGTGGCCTGCCCGGCGCGCGTCACCTGGAAATTGACGACGTTCAGGCGGCCGCTGGCGGTGAGGATCGCGCCGGCCTTGCCCAGCTCAATTTGATTCGTGGCATTGATGGTCGTGCCGCCAAAATCAAGGCCGCCCGATGCGCCCACGAGATTCAGCAACTGCCGGTCGAGCGCGAGCAGTTCGACGCTGAACTTGCCTTCGGACTTCGCCAGATCAAACGGTCCGCTGATCCGCAAGCCCCCGAGCGGCGTGCCGGATTTTTGGAACTTCAGCGCCACCTGTTTGATGTCGGTGGGCGTGACGTCGCAATCCAAATCCATGCTGAGCGCGGCCAGTTCCTGCATGGCCCCGGTGGCTTGGGTCACCTCCAGCCGGGTGTTTCCCTTGACGGAAAGTGGCTTCAAATCGGCGGCGAGCGCGAACACAAATTCACCGCTGACCTTCGCCATCATGGCGCCGGCGACGGCTGGGGAGGGGGGGTGATTATCCACCTTCACGCCGGCGGCCAGCGTGAGTTTTCCGGAAGCCCCGTTCTTCAAGTCGTCCAGGGTGATGTTGACGTTGGACAATTCAGTCACGTCGGGCGGTCCAGATTTGTGGTGCTTGGTCTGGCGGATGGTCGCGCCGGTCAGCGCGAATTTCTTCAAATTGATCTGCGGCGGCGATGAGGTTTTGGCCGGCTCGGGCTTCTTTTCTTTGGATGATTTAAGCAGCGGGTCGAGGTTGCTCGTGCCGTCGGCGTTCTCTACCAAGTTGACGACCGGGGAAACGAGGGTGACTTCCTCCACGTTAAGATTGCCCCCGAGGATATCCATCAGATGATAGCGGAGGCGCACCTCCGTGGCCGTGACGAGCGGTTCGGTCCCGGTGGTCTGCACTTTCAAGTTGCGCAGGATGACCTGGCTGAACGGGCTGAGCGTCGCGTCGTCCACGGTGATGGTGGCGTTGGCCGCCGAGCCGACGCGCGGCAGGATGAAGCTCTTGAGAAAGCCCGCGCTGGTGCAGACAAAAAAGGCGATGACCAGCAGCACCACGAGCAGGCCAAAAAGGCCGCCCAGGATTTTCAGCCAGCTGCGGCGCTTGGCGGGAACGGTCGGAGCAATTGATTTTTCATTCATAAATTGTTTTTTGAGCCACTACGTCGATAGAAGATTGACGCAATCCCCCCGGATGCCAACTTCTTTTCGCCGGAGATACGACCACCTGGGCCGGTGGGTTATTCAATCTGCGGGCCAGGATTTCTGATGCACGTCGGTGCTCAATGCGCCTCAAGCCACGTTTTGCCCGTGCCCATTTCCACTTCGATGGGCACTTCCAGCGCCATCGCCGACTTCATCTTTTCCTCCACCACGGGCAGCACTTCCTTTTCCTCGGCCACGCAAAGATCGAAGACGAGTTCGTCGTGAACTTGCAACAGCATTCTGGTTTTGAAATGCCGACGGTCGAGTTCGCCGTGGATGGCAATCATCGCCAGCTTGATCATGTCGGCGGCGGTGCCTTGGATCGGCGCATTGATGGCGTTGCGCTCAGCCCCGGCGCGCACGGTGCCGTTGGAGGAATTGATGTCGCGCAGATAACGGCGCCGACCCGTCACGGTCTGGACGTAACCATGCTGGCGCGCAAAACGGATCGTGCCGTCCATGAATTCGCGGATGCCGGGAAACTGCGCGAAGTATTGCCCGATGATCTCGGCGGCCTCGGCTCGCGGAATGTTGAGCCGCTGCGAGAGGCCGAACGCGGAGATGCCGTACGCGATTCCGAAGTTGACCATCTTGGCCTTGCTGCGCATCGCCGGGGTGACGTCCTCGGGAGTGACGCCAAAAACTTTCGCCGCCGTGGCGGTGTGAACATCCACGCCGAGCCGAAACGCTTCAAGCAAACCCGCTTCGCGGCTCAGTCCGGCGATGATGCGCAACTCGATCTGCGAATAATCCGCCGAGAGCAGGACGTAGCCCTCGCCGCGCGGGACAAAGGCCTTCCGAATTTCCTGCCCGCGCTCGGTGCGGATGGGAATGTTTTGCAAGTTCGGATTCACCGAATTCAACCGGCCGGTCGCCGTCGCCACCTGGTTGTAGGTGGTGTGGATGCGTCCCGTCTTTGGCCAGATCGCAAGCGGCAGGGCGTCGGCGTAGGTGGACTTCAACTTCGTCGCCCCGCGATGTTCCAGCAGGCGCTGGATGATTTCATGATCCGGCGCGAGCGCGGCCAGCGTCTGTTCGTCGGTGGCGTATTGACCGCTCTTGGTTTTCTTGGCGCCGGCGGAAATTTTCAGAACGTCGAACAAGATTTCGCCGAGCTGGCGCGGGGAGGCGACGTTGAACTCGCGCCCGGCCAGTTGGTGGATGGATTTCTCCGCCGCCTGCATCTCCCCGGAGAGCTGCGCGGCGAACTCGGCCAGCGCGGCGGACTCCACGCGGATGCCTTCAAATTCCATACCCACCAGCACGGAAATCAGTGGTGCTTCAATGTCGTAAAACACGCGCTCTTGCGCCTTTTGTCTGAGCAACGCTTCCAGCACGGCGCGGAGCTGCCAGGCGACATCGGCGGACTCGGTCGTGCGCTCGGCGATTTTATCGGAAGCCACGTCGCCGAGGCTGAGTTGTTCCTCCTTCGCTTCGCTGGCGGTTTTGGTGGGGCTGTATCCGAGATACGCTTCCGACAAATACTCCAGCCCATGCCGCTGCTCCGGCTCGACGAGGCTGTGTGCAACCATCGTGTCGAACAGTTTTCCGTGGACAGAAATCCCGTGCCACCGCAGCACGCTCAGATCAAACTTGAGATTGTGCCCGACCTTTTCGCTTCCAGAAGCGAATACCGGCTGGAACGCGGCGAGGATTTTTGCGGCCCGATCAGCTTCACTGGGCAGGGGAACGAAAAAACCAGCGTGGGCTTTGAAAGAAAAGGCCAAGCCTTCCAGTCGCGCGGACTTGGAATCGTCACCCAACGTCGCGGCTTTGAAGCAAAAGGATTTCAGGCCGAGCAGCGTCTGAATTAATGCGGCCCGCGCTGATTCTGTCGCGCTGATTTCGTATTGATGCGGAACGGCGGCGAGGGATTTGAGATCTGCCGCAAGCGTTTTTTCACCGGCAGCGCGTTCTTCTCCCTCTCCTCCCCCAAAGGAGGAGAGGGCCGGGGAGAGGAGGTCTGTTTCTCTAAGTTGCCCCTCACCCCGACCCTCTCCCCGCTCGTTCCTCGCGGGGAGAGGGAGTGGACTCGCGCCGGTTGCTAATTTGATCGTCGGCTTTTGTTGAAACCCTCTGCCCGCCTTGAACTCGTCGCCAAACAACCGCCGGCCAATGGAATTAAACTCAAACTCCACCAGTAGCGCCTTCACCTTGTCCTCGTTCTGCGGTCGCAGCTTCAGCGATTCCAAATCCACCGGGCACGGCGCGTCGTGCAAAATCGTCACCAATTTTTTCGAGAGCAGCGCAATGTCGCGGTTGGTTTCCAGCGATTCCTTCAGCTTGCCTTTCAGCTTGGCGGTGTTGGCCAAAAGATTTTCAACGGTGCCGTACTCACCGATCAATTTCATCGCCGTCTTTTCGCCGATGCCGGGCACTCCAGGGATATTGTCCGACGCGTCGCCCATCAACGCGAGCACGTCCACGACTTGCTCCGGGCGCTGGATGCCCCAACGTTGCTTGATCTTTTCTGCATCGAGAATTTCCA
Source organism: Verrucomicrobiota bacterium (assembly GCA_031423695.1). GTDB lineage: Bacteria > Verrucomicrobiota > Verrucomicrobiia > Limisphaerales > CAIQOK01 > CAIQOK01. The sequence goes on along the minus strand of JANPGB010000435.1, from coordinate 5,412 downwards.
CCTCGTCGCCGGAGCGTCCGGGTTTGAAAATGAACGTGTTCGCGTCCACGAGCTGCCCGAAATCCTTGTCCGGCGTGACCATGAAAGTCTGGAAACCCGCGACCTCCGCGCGCCGCGCCAGCGTGCCGATGATGTCGTCGGCCTCGAAGCCGTCTTCGATCAGCACGGGAATGTTGAACGCCTCGATCATGCGGCGGACGTGCGGCAGCGCGGCGGACAAATCCTCGGGCATGGCCTGGCGTTGCGCCTTGTATTCGGGATACGCGACGTGCCGCGCGGTTGGCGCGTTGGTGTCGAACGCCACGGCGATGTGCGTGGGCTGTTCCTTGCTGAGAATTTCCAGCAACGTCTGCGTGAACCCGTAAAGCGCGGACGTGTTCAGCCCCGACGACGTGAGAATGGGCCGGTGAACGAACGCAAAGTGCGCCCGGTAAACCAACGCCATGCCATCCAGTAAAAACAACCGTTTCGCCATGCCGAAAGCAAATCAGGTTTCTGGCGGAATGGCGCGAAGAATTTTTGGGCAAAGGGGTGCCGGCAGTCTGTTTTTTTCAAACAGTTGATCAAACTGGCTTTAGCGCGCGAGAATTTCCGTTGGCGCACTAAATTAGTTTCAACCGCATGTCCTAGTGCCCCAGGTTTGGTGATTTGAAAATCGTAAGAATACTGTTGCCAATTTTTTTAAGGAACACAAAATTACGAAGTGAAAGGTAAACATTCCCTGATTCTTGGTTCTCTCCTGTTTGTTTGCATCTCGCAGTTCTGTGAAGCGGCTCGACTGCCCGTGCTACGATACCGTTTTCCGGTGGGACAAACGAATATTTACAAAGTTGAAATCGAAGTTCGCGGGGAAAATGGCACGAGCACTCTTGCTGGGAATATTTTTGTCACGGCAAAGCTGACACCATCGAACATTCTTTGTCTTGGATTGCGTGGCTTGCTCGCATCCAGATACGAAGCTGCAAACCCGGCATCCTCTGCCAGTTGGAACGGTCGGATTTGGCCTTCGACTGTTTCTCTCGGGGCCAACACTGAAATCCGGATTGATGAACGTGGCCACTTACTTCGACTCTCGGGTGATTTTCCATTGCCGATACCGCTTGGATCAGTAGCACAATTGTTCATCCAGCCTCTTCCATCAGCCTCTGAATCACGCTGGGAGATTTCAGAGGAACTTGCGGTGCTAGAACCCATGAATCTCGGACCTGCGCTTTCCTTTATCTCCTTTGACGCCCACCAATATGGATCCACCCCAGCATATGATTCTCGCAATAATTTGGGGTTGCTTCCAGTCGCGCGAAAGCTTCGTTGTGAAATTAAAGCCGAACCCAGCCCAGTCGGACAGATCGTTATCAGCAATCATTTCACGCTCGATAGCAGATTGTCGTTTGAGGTCAGTCCCTATATCAGCGCGAGCGGCGACGGGGAGGTTCTATGGGACGCGGAGTTTGGGTTTCTGCGTAATCTTCACATGGCCTACAAAACAATTTTTAATAGCGAAAATGTAACACGCCGTTTTACGGCCACGGCTCAGGTTACGCTGCTTGAAGGTACAAATCGACAATCGGTGCTGGATCAAATAGCTGCATCGGTCAATGTCATGCCAAATCAACCTGCACCCACGCTTACGAGTGACGATGTGAATACCGTTATCAAAGCTTTAAAGTCTAAAGCGCCCTCTGATCGCTACGTGATTGCCTATAAACTGCGCGTTTCCCAAATCACAAATGTATCCCCTGAGGTTATCGAGTCCGCTCTGAGTCTGTTGAGTGATGAAGATAGCGCTGTGCGAGAGATTATTGGCCAAGTCGTCGCGGATCATGGTACCAGCCAGGATGTTCCGGCTCTACTCAAAATGCTTAAAGGCAATGATGCAAGATGGGCTGCAATTCGCGGGTTGGGCCGTTTAAAAGACCAGCGCGCAATTGAACCCCTTGTAATGTTGATTGCAAGAGGCGAGCCTGATAGTTCGACCGCTGGCGAGGCTCTGGCACAAATCGGCGCTATTGCTGAAGACGCCGTGCTGCCGCTGCTTCAAGAAAAAAACGTTGAGACCAGACGAATTGGTTGCAGGGTGCTCAGCAAGATCGGGACATCTAAAAGCCTCAATCCGTTGAGAGAGTTGATGCTTGATCCAAATCCGTCACTTAATTCATCCGCCGCCGAAGCGGTTCGACAAATTGCCGTACGTCAATAGTTACGCTGTGCTCGCTCAAGCCGCAGCTTGCAAACAGGCCCGGTTGCAACTACTCTGCCCCCATGACAACGACCGTTGACGCCATCTACGAGAACGGCAAGCTCGTGCTCCCGCGACCGTTGTCGCTGCCGGAAAATTCCCATGTGCGCGTGACCATCGAAACCGATTCCGAGCGCGAGGCGTGGCTGAAACTCTCCGAGGAATCACTCAAGCAGGTCTGGGACAATGACGCGGATGACGTTTTCAATGAACTCCTCAAAGAATGACGTGGTTCTGCTGCCGATTCCGTTCACGGATTTGACCAGCCGCAAAGTCCGGCCCGCCATCGTCATCGGGCGCAACGGTGCCGATCTTTTCCTCGTTCCCATTTCTTCGGTTCTTTCCAACACGGATTTTCCGCTCAAGGAATGGAGTGCGACGGGATTGAACGTGCCTTCGGGTGTCAAAGCCCAGCTTGCCACGGTGGAAGAACGGTTGGTAGTCAAGGTTGTCGGTTCCATCAGCGCCGCTGACCTCCAGACATTGAACGAGCGGTTACGGTCTTGGCTGCAACTTTAATGTCGGGATTCCGAGGGCGGAATAACTTTGCCCGGTTAACCAACATGAACCTCCGTCTGCTCGACGCGCACAACCATTTGCAGGACGATCGGCTCGCGTCGCAGCGGGCGGAGATTCTTCGCGTGCTGCCGGGAGCGGGCGCAAACTGTCCCGCAGGCCATTCCGTCCTTTGTCGGTCACTCTTGGGGTATGGCCGTGCGTGCGGCGGACTGGTGGCGAACCTTGTGGAGGTTTTCTCCGCGATTTGGCGCGGGCGGGACGGCTGGGTGTTTTTCGACCGGGCTGGTAGTCGTTCCTCCGCCGCAAATCCTGCTTTTAGGCCGCCTTCTGATCCGCCTTGCGCCGGATGATCGGCCGTGCCTCGCCGAGGACGGCGGGCCGCGTGATCTTGACGTGCAAAATATCCTCGCTGCCTGGAACCTCGTACATCACTTCGAGCATCAGTTTTTCCAGCAGGCTGCGCAGCGCGCGCGCACCGGTGCCCTTCTTGATGGCCTGCGCCGCGAGTTCGTGCAACGCGTCCTTGGTAAATTCCAGTTCCACGCCTTCCATCGCCATGAGCTTGGCGTATTGTTTCGTGAGCGCGTTCTTCGGCTCGGTCAAAATGGAAACCAACTGCTCCTCGGTCAGCTCCGCCAGCACCGTCACCATCGGCAGACGCCCGATGAATTCAGGGATGAATCCAAAGCTCAACAGATCCTCCGGCTCGACGTGCTGCAAAATTTCCTGGCGGTTGATCGAGGTTATTTTCTGGCTGGCCTCGGCCCCGCGGAAACCCATCACGTTCTTGCCGAGCCGGCGCTGGATGGCTTTTTCCAACCCCACGAACGCGCCGCCGCAGATGAAAAGGATGTTTGACGTGTCCACCTTGATGTATTCCTGCTGCGGATGCTTGCGCCCGCCCTGCGGCGGAACATTGCAGACCGTGCCTTCGAGAATCTTCAACAGCGCCTGCTGCACGCCTTCGCCGGAAACGTCGCGCGTGATGGACACGTTCTCCGTCTTGCGCGTGATCTTGTCAATCTCGTCAATATAGACAATGCCGCGCTGCGCCCGCTTCACGTCGTAGTCGGCGTTTTGCAGCAGTCGCAAGACAATGTTTTCCACGTCCTCGCCGACGTAACCGGCTTCGGTCAGCGTCGTGGCGTCGGCGATGGCGAAGGGCACGTCGAGAATTTTCGCCAGCGAACGGGCGAGCAAAGTCTTGCCGGAACCCGTCGTGCCGATCATCAGGATGTTGCTCTTCTCAATGTCCACTTCGGCGTGGGATTCGTGCAACGGCCGCGCTTCGGAATCTTTCGCGCTCGTTTCCACATCCATATCCGGCTCCTGCAAGATGCGCTTGTAGTGGTTGTGCACCGCCACGGCCAGAGTTTTCTTGGCGTGCTCCTGACCGATGCAATGCTTGTCGAGCTGCCGCCGGATTTCCGCCGGCTTGGGAACGTGGATGCGCGTCAGGGGTTTCTTGACCAGCGCCTCCGCCTCCTTGTCGAGGACGTTTTTGCACAGGACAATGCAGTTGTCGCAGATGTAAACGCCGGGACCGGCGATGAGCTTCTTCACCTCGGCGTGCGATTTGCCGCAGAAGCTGCAGAGCGTGATGTTCGTTGGTCGCGCCACGGGTGATCAGGGAATCACGGAAGTTTTCTCGGCAAGATTCGTGATCTCTTTGCGCGATTGCACGACTTGATCCACGAGGCCGTAATTCTTGGCTTCTTCCGACGACATGAAATTGTCGCGGTCGCAATCTTTCTCGACCTGCTCGATGGCTTTGCCGGTGTGGTGAGCAATGATGCCGTTCAGGCGCTGTTTCAACTTGAGCATGTACTTGACGCGGATCTCCACGTCGCTCGCCTGGCCTTCCGCGCCGCCCAGCACCTGGTGAATCATGATGTTCGCATTGGGCAGCGCGTAGCGCTTGCCCTTCGTGCCGCCGCAGAGCAGCACCGCGCCCATGCTGGCCGCCTGGCCAATGCAATAGGTGTTCACGTCGCAAGTCATGAATTGCATCGTGTCGTAAATCGCGAGGCCCGCCGTGACGCTGCCGCCGGGCGAATTAATGTAGAGATGCACGTCCTTCTTTGGGTCGCTCATCTGGAGAAACAGCAACTGCGCGATGATCAGGTTGGCGACCATGTCGTCCACGGGCGTGCCGAGAAAGACAATTCGGTCCACCAGCAGCCGCGAATAAATGTCGTAGCCGCGTTCGCCGCGGCCCGTCTGCTCAACCACCATCGGAACCAGGAAATTATTCATAGTTTTTAATCAGGCGCGAAACGTAATTGACGCCCTCGACGAGGTCAAGTGCCGCATCTTTTTCGTCGGTGGAAAAAGGTCACGGCTTTAGCTTCGACCAGATGAAAACAAACGCCGGCGCGAACTCCTGCGGATGCTCACTGATCCAGCGCGTGACCGCCGCAGGCGAAAACCAACCGCCGCGCTCGATCTCGTCCGCGTTCAATTCAAACGGCCCCGCGCTTTCACAACGGTAAACCCAGACAAACTCCGCTTCCGTTTCCGGGCAAGGGTTGATCTTGAACAACCGCTGCAACGGTTGGGAAACCTTCAGGCCGAGCTCCTCGCGCAATTCACGCGGGGCGCATTGATCATAATCCTCCCCCGCATCCACATGACCCGATGCCGAGGAATCCCACACG
>JANPGB010000434.1:0-10825 GCA_031423695.1 Verrucomicrobiota bacterium | reverse complement strand
GCTCTACAAAGTCGGCAATGAATGGAAGTCGGCGACGACGTTCGGACTCGACGTCCTGCTGCCGTTGGCGAAAGTCGCCGATCAGGTCCACTCCTGGATTCATGCCCAGCAGCAGGAGAAATCCCAGTAACCCACACACGGCCGGTCACCTTCGGGTGGCCGGCCGCCTTTCCGAAACCCACCATGACCGCTGAAGAAAAATCGTTTCTTAGTCTGCGCACGCTACCGGCCCGCCTCACGCCGGAACAGACCGCTTGGTATCTCGGCTGCAATATAGATTCGGTCACGGTGCTCATCTCTGCCGGACTCCTAAAACCGCTGGGGCGACCCAAACCCAATGCCAGCAAGTTTGTCGCGCTCGCCGAACTGGAGGCGTTGCGCGCCGACACCAAATGGCTGGCCCGTGCCACCGAGGCCATCCAAAACTGGCACCGCCAAAAAAACGACCGTCATTGCGGAATGCGGCCCGCCTCCTCCTCGACGGGCTGCCCTGGTCGAAAGGTGCCGGGCACAATTCGGTCGGAGGGACGTTTCGCCGACCCGGCGGATCAGCCTGAATCTGCCAACGGCATACGCGAACAAGAATAGTTGTTACCTCCGGACGCTTTTCCGCGAACTCACTGACAACCATCCATGATTATGAAAAACAACCTTGCAAAAAAGTTTAGTGATTACTGGCACGCCCCGGCCATCATCGCCCCCAACAACTTCGTTTTCAAAAGTTTGTCCAACTGGGCGTTCAACACCGCCATCGGCTGCGCGCATGCCTGCCGCTTCTGCTATGTCCCCAGTGCCGCCACCATCAAACAGGGACCGCAGTTGAAAAAATATGGCATCAATGATCCCGACGCGGAGTGGGGCCAATACGTCCTGCCTCGTCCGTGGGATGAAGATAAGTTTCGCGCTTCGCTCCGCAAGGCCCAGCGCACGCCGCTCGATGAGCTAAAACCAGATGGCAATCGGGCCGTGATTTATTGCAGCACCACCGACCCTTACCAGCTTATCTCCCATCCGTGCGCCCTTCGTCAGCGCGAGTTGAACGCGCATCTGCGCCACCTCGTGCGCCGCTCGCTCGAATTAATCCGCCACCATTCCACCTTGAAGGTGCGGATTCTGACGCGCAGTCCGCTGGCCCGGGAGGATTTTGATTTGTTCAAAAGTTTCGGCAACCGTCTGTTATTCGGCATGAGCCTGCCCACGCTGCGCAATGACTTGTCGAAGATTTACGAACCCAAGGCACCTGCGCCGTCCCAACGGCTGGCGGCGGTGCACGCGGCGAAGAACGCCGGGTTGCATGTCTATGTGGCGATGGCTCCGACTTATCCTGAATGCGACGAAGCCGATTTGCGCGCGACGATGCAGGCGGTCGCGGAACTCAATCCGGTCACGGTGTTCCACGAACCGATCAACATCCGCGCCGAGAATGTCAGCCGCATCCAAACTCATGCAAACAGTCTGGGCGTGAAGTTAAACACCAGCGTCTATGCCACCAGCGAAGCCTGGCAGGACTACGCGATCAACTCGTTGCAAACAGTTGAACGCCTCGCGCTCGAAACCGGCCTCGCCAACCGCCTGCATCTCTGGCCCGACAAATCCCTCGGCAGTCGCGCCGCCGTGAAGCGCATTTCCGCCACGGTGAAGGTTGAGCCGGCAGCATTTCAACAATGGCTCGCCTCGCGTTGGGGCCGCATCAGCGAATGGCCCCGGTAACTCTGCGGCGGCGTAAAAGAATCTCGCGTGAAGCGCCAGTGCCCATCGCTTGCGGAAAACGACCCGACCTTGAGCCAGTCGGAGCTGTTTGACGCCAGGACATTGCGGAAGGCTGCCACGAAGGTTCGCACCGAATCAGAACCGGAACCGGCAGTTCTGGAATCCGATTCCACGCCACCTCCAAATCCGCCGCGCCTGGCCCATTACGATGAAGCCAACGACATTAGACTTTACCACGGCAACTGACTGGATCTCCTCGACGAAATCGCGGCCAAATATCCTGACGGCATTTTCGACATGATATTTGCTGACCCGCCCTATTTTTTATCCAATGGCGGTTCCACCTGCCAGAACGGCGAACGGGTTGACGTCAGCAAAGGTGACTGGGACAAGTCGCGCGGGCTGCGCGCAGATTTCAAATTCACTCGGGCGTGGTTGCGCGGCGTCAAACGCGCGTTGAATCCCGGAGGCACACTTTGGGCTTCAGGCACGCATCACAGCATTCATGTCGTGGGCTACGTGCTCCAGAAGCTGGGGTTCAGAATTTTGAACGACATCGTTTGGGAAAAGCTCAACCCGCCGCCCAACCTGGCCTGCCGCTATTTCACGCATTCAATTGAAACTCTCATCTGGGCCGCGCGCGGCGAAGATGCCGATCATGTTTTCAACTATGATTTGATGCGGCGGATCAACCGGGGATCGCAAATGCAGTCCGTCTGGCGATTGAACGCTCCGTCACTGGAAGAAAAGGCGAGGGGCAGGCATCCCACCCAAAAACCCGTCGCTTTGGTAACACGTTGCCTGCTGGCCACAACCTGCGAAGGGGATTTCGTGTTCGATCCGTTCGACGCCCAGGTATTCCTGACTGCTCGTGCGCCATCGGGACAAGCTCACACCGTACACGCGCTTGCCGATCCTGCCACACGCCAACTCGCCGGCTTGCGCGAGGCCCGGCGCGATCTGGTGGATCTGGCTGCTGCTGTTCATGAAAAGACAAAGCTTGTCTCCATTGATGCCGAGCCCCCTGCTCTTGCCCGTGTAAAAATGAAATCGTCATTGGTCGCGAAGACGTGGCGAACCCAGGTGGCCAGTGTCCAATCATCTTTGGCCATGTTGTACAGCGTGGGGGTAGGTTCGTCGCCAGACTCCGTGAATGACAGCGATTGCGTGCTGAACGGTGACTGCAGCGGCGGCACATTGACATCGAAACTTGACGTGCCAGCGCCATACTTTTCAATGGGGCTGGTCAAATTGGTCGCGAAAAAGTCGGTGATGCTTTCGTCATCGGCCGTGTCGGGCAGCTTAAATTACAATGCCCCAGCCAGCGCGAACTCGGGCCGTCATCCATGGCGGCGTAGTTGAACGAGACGGGGCCGCTGTAATTGGTGAGCGGCGCGAACTGCGCGGTGTGGGCATTACCCAACAAGATCACGCTGCCACCAGACCGCCAGATGCACCGCCAGCGTGGACTTGCCCACGCCCCCCTCGGAATTTGTCAGCGGGATGATCATGCCCGCCTCCGTTCAAGCTTCTTTGCAACCTTGCTTGATTGCTAATTTTCGCATTTCGTAATTTTTCAAATAAAGATTTTCCCCTCGTTTTCCATCAATCATGATTTACATGGGCCTGGAGAATCTCCAGCGACAACATGGCATAGGTGGTGATCAGGACGGGATCGGATTCCCAAAAGCGCGGTTCGGAATTGACCCACGATCCGTCCGGCTTCTGCAGCTTGAGCAATTGGCTGGCGACTTCCGCCCGCCAGTCAACTTCCCGGCCATCGGCCAGTTTCAACTTGTCCACGCCGGCGGCCGCGAGGGCCTTAGTCATCAGGTGCAGGTAATAGTAATAACCTTGCTGATCCAGGCCGGGATTTTCCGCGAGGGTGTAGTTGGTGCGCAGCCAGTTGAGCACGGCGACGACGCGCGGATCATTTTTGTCCACGCGGGCGTAGATATAACTCAACAGTCCGCCATAACTCATGCTGCCATAACTGCGGAGCGCCACGCGCCCGGTCGCGGCATTGGTGACGCCGCCCGCATTGCTTTTGCCAGGATAATAAACGAAACCGCCAAGCTCCTTTGGATCGGAAGAAACCCAGTCGGCCTGGTTGACCGAAGGAAGGTTCTGGCAATTTTGGAGAAAATGGGTGACGGCAGCCCAGTCAATCTCTGGTTCGGGTTTGGACAAAACCAGTTTGTCCTTAACCCCCGCGACATCCTTGATGACCACGCCTTCCGACAGACGCATAGCTTCGAGGGCGATAAGCGTGTTGTTCATGTCCGAATGTTGGTATTTGCTGCCGTAGCCAATCCCGCCATCAAAGGGCGTGTCGTTCGTGCCCTTGACTCCAAAATCAATCTGCGAACTGGCCAAATAACCACGCGCGGCCAGAATCACCGGCGTGAAGTTGGCATCATTGGCCGACGCGAGCGCCGTGAGACAGAGGGCCGTGTTGTAGTTGGCCAGCCCGGCGCGCTGGATGCTGCCATCCGGCTTGGCGGAGTTGAGGATAAAATCGTAGGCGCGGGCCAGTTCCGACGAGCGATCGTGCCGGAAACGACCGGAAGGCTCCAGGTTCAAGGCGGTGAGCACCAGCGCCGTCACGGCCGGCTGCTCGGAAGTGGACCACCAACCGTTGGAATTTTGGCTTTTGAGCAGATAGTCCGTGGCCCGGTCAATGGCCTGGCGCAAGGCGGCGGCTGTGGGGCCGGCGCTTTTCGCCGCCGCCGGGTGGCCGGCAGGTGCGTCCGCCGCCTTGGACAAGATGGCCATACTGACGAGCCAGAGGCCGAATAACCCGGAAGCGGACTTGATTACTTTTTTTATTTTCATGATGGATAATTATCCGCCGACAAATGCTGAACGCAATTGGTTTTAGGAACCGAGGCCTTTGCCAGCACGGTTATTACCGTTCTCGTTTACAAGGCATTCAACTCCCGGCAAAACCGCCCTGATGGTCAGTTTGAATCCCCACAGGCTAGGCCAGTGCAGGCAATCTGGCGACTGCCATTTTGCGTTTGCCTTGTCTCATTTTGCGCCGTCGGTTTTGCCGCCGAGCCGGAGATTATTAGCATTACCCCGCTCAACTCATGTTTTTCGCTTTGCCGAGACAATATATGACTCCTGTCCCGTGGCTGCGATTTATGGGGCGTTTGATTTTGAAACGGACAATTTGAAGCGAATCGGCACTTGAATTTGTGAGGTCACCGCCAGCCTGCCAAGCCGGGCGGGGGTGAACCGCCACTGATTCACCGCCCGGACCGCCGCCTCATCCAGCATTTGAAATCGGGAGCTTTGCACAATCTGAATCCGGTTGGGAAACCCTTCCCGATTCACTTGGACCGCCAAAACCACCACGCCCTCTTCCCTGCGCCGACGGGCTGCGAGCGGATAAACCGGTTTCGGATTGAGCAAATAATTTGCCGGCACACCGCCATCCATTGCTGTCGCCGGCGGGCTTGCGGCTTCGACTTGGACCGGTTGAGCAAAGGTTTTAGTTTCCAGTTCCACAACCTTCGCAAGGATCGACGAAGCCGCTTCCATCTCCTGGTTTTTTACCGGTGCCAAAACCACCGCCACCGCCAAAGCGGCTGGTTCGATTTCCGGCGGCGGCGGCGGCGGCAAATTTTTTGGAATTTCAGCGGCTTTAGCCACCACCGGGGCTGGAACGCTCATCGCTTCGATCTCCGGTTCCCTGACAATTTCTATTTCCAAAGCCCGCTCGTGACTGAACTGCCCAGGCGCGCTCTTCGCTTCCTGCCGCAACGCATAAACCGCCGAAACAATTCCTCCATGAACCAGCAATGAAAGACACATGGCAGCCTGGAGCGGAGTGAGCTTCACAATCTTTGCAGCTCCGGGTTATTGGCTCCGCACGGAGGCCGGCTCGTAATGCGATTTCTTCTTGGCCGTGCCAAAATCAATGCCGAACACAAGGAAAGCCTCCACCGCCGGCGAATCCTGCGTGCAGCCAAACATCGGTGCGATATCAAGGTGCATCCGCGGGGTGATCCGCCATTGGGCGCTGGGGCCGATCAGAAATTCGTTTACACCCGGAGTGCCGTTAGCCTTCTGGTGCGAATATTTCATTTCAAGGCCTGCGCCCAGTTTCCCGTCAATGAAGGTGTAACTCAGGCCCTGGCTGACGGCAAGTTCGGTGTTCTCTGAACCGCTCAATTCCTGTTCACAAATCAGATTCAATCCCCAATGCCAGCGGGTTGAAAGATCCGTGCCGAGCAGCAGCTTGCCTTCGATGGCGTCGGGATCATGATCGTGTTTGGAGTATTCCAGATACAACGTCGGGTTCAGCGGAATCCTGCCCCAGTCGGCCAGCGCATAACGGATTTCCGCAGAGACCTCGCTCTGCTGGGTGTGGCGATCCTGATCCACCGCCCAGGTTTCGTAGAGATCCAGCTGGAAACGATACGGCAGGCCGATTTCAATCTCTTCCTGAAACCGCATCTGCGAGGTGCCATCGCGGAAATGTCGGTAGCGCACCCATTGCTCAAAGCCTATACCCCACGGCTCCTGTTGCAGGTAAACGCGCGTGCTGGGAAACCGCCGCGCGGTCGTCCACTCCGGACGTCCGTAAGCGCCGATAGGTTGCTCCTCGGACAACCAGCCCGACCGGTTCTCCGCCGGCTGGCTGCCGGTGACAATGACCTCCGGCATTTTAGTCGGGCTGGACTGGCCAGCAGGTGCCACCGGTTCTTGTCCGAACAGCGGGGAAATAAAGGCCAAGGCCATTATATTCATTCCCACAATCGTCAGGCTGTTCTTCGTTTTCATGGATACATTCTTCATTTTCCTTATGCCGGTTTTGTTCTTCAGATTGTTTCTAACTCCGAAAAATCAGGTTGCTGCTGGATTGCTGACCGCCTCACGGCAAGGAAACTTCGGCATTGGCGTAGAGGGTGAAGGCCAGGCCGATCTGGTGCAAGTTGGACAGGCAGGAGGCGGCCATGGCGGCGTTCTTGGCCCGGCTCAAGGCCGGCAACAGCATCGCGGCCAAGATCGCAATGATGGCAATCACGACCAACAGTTCGATCAAGGTGAACGCGCAACGCACCGCCGGATGCAATGACCTCAACCCACTCTCATTTTTTTCCTTATTCATCGTGTGTAAAGCATCAATCTCTGAAATTTCGGTTCCACCGAAATTGCCAGGGAGTATTCTTCCAAAAGGTCTTTCGCTGCTGAATCAATCGGCGAGCGACGAGGCAAGTGCCCGGCATTTATCCAAGTCGGGGACGTACGCTGTCCGAAAGGGGAGAGCGCTGTGGGCTCCCAGGTATTATTGTGTGTCCACCGCAGCGGCGCGTGTTGCGTTGTAAGGCCAGGCGTTCGCGCCACGCGAATGACCATCGTTATTCCAGCGGCGATGCCAGGTGTCGTTCGCCGGGTTGACGACGTCCTTGCGCCAGGCCTTCTCGGCGTGACCGTCGCAGAACATCAGCGTGGTCCGGCCCTCATGCCGGCTGGACGGCCATTCCGACTCGGTTGTCGGATCAATATTGGCATCCCAAATCGCATCCACTCGGCTGTCGGCCAGCATGATCATGTCCGAAGGCCTCAAAACCCGTGTGTCTTTAATCTCGTTGGCTGGATCATTGACGTCACCGCCCAAACCAAAGGTTGTGAAGGCAAAGTAGGCTCCCCAGTCATTGTAACCATAGGAGAAGCGCGAATCGTTTCTAACAGCGTAGGGATCCCCGGGGTTGCCCAGACCGCCCACACCCTTGTTGACACTTGTGTCCCAACTGCTGTTGACGTTGGCCACCGGGCACCAGAAGGACTTGCGGTTCCCGCCCATCGTGGTCAGGAGGCGCTCCGGCCAGACATACCGATCCCCGCCAACCCCGAACCAGAAGTTCCCCGGATACTTGTGAAAATCCCCGATGTAAATGACGGTGGCGATGCCGATCTGACGGAGGTTGTTGAGACAGGATGTCTGCTGCGCTTTCTTCTTGGCCTTGCCCAACGCGGGCAACAGCATCGCGGCCAGAATCGCAATGATGGCGATGACGACCAACAGTTCGATGAGGGTGAAGCCGCCTTGATGTGGCTTTCCAGACGGGCGGGCAATGGAATCTTGCATCATAAATTTCAGGGGTGATTCGGTTGTAGGATTATTTTCCGGCATTCATCCGATGGAGTTGACGGTGTGCGTGGCAGCAGCGAATCTCCAGCATCAGGGTGGCATGGGTGGTGCCGGCAACATCAGCCGCCACCGCCGGAATCAGGGCGCAGTTTTTCAACTCTCGATCCAGCTTTTTCATACCTTGGTATTTTAGACCCGCAAAAAACTCTGGCAACTGCCATTTTGCGTTTGGGTTTGCGCCATTTCGCGTCAGCATTATTGCGGGTTGAATCCGCCCCGGAAAATAAAGTGCGCCGCCGCCGCTTTGTGTGGCGTTGACTTGCCTGCTCGGCGGTCAGGGGTTCTGCCCGGTGAAGGGCGGCAGCGGTTCGTCCAAATAAACGTGAATGGTTTTATGCGCGGGCAACACCAGCTCGAGAAACTTGATGAGTTGCCCATACTTGAGGGTGGCGGGCGCAAACACCATGATCACCGGCGGCCGGGATGCTTGGCCTGGTTTCGCGGGCGCGGCCGCCTCGGCATCGAGTGCTTTGCGCAGCGCCAGCGGGCTGGAAATCTTCTGCTCAGTCATCTCCAATTTTGCCTGCGAGCTGCCGTTGGTATAGACCGAGTTGATGCGGAGCAGCCGGCCCGAAATCTCGCCCGCCTGATCGGACAAGGCTAATTCCCAAGGATGAAACATTCTCGCATCCCGGTCCAGGAGATCCCGGTCCGGCGTGAACGCCCGATAGTAAAGCTGGCCCGGCGGCGGCGGCTCATTCCGTATGCCCCGCTCGCTATCCATGATGGCCAGCAGCGGCGCGAGAGCCTGCGCCGCGCCTAACTCGACCTTATCCTCAAAACTGACCGTGAGATAATACTCAACCTTCTTTCTATCCAGCGCGCCCAGCACCTGCATCACGGCACTGATGGCCGGCTGTTCATTCAGCACCGTGGTTCCATCCTTGAGTTGAAAGGCCAGAGCCTTGATTCGTTCGAGGCCGGTCAAAACATTGGTGGCCGTGCGGTTGCCCGCCGCAACTGTCAGTGAAAGGTCTTTGACGCCTTTGGCCGCCTCCTTCTTGACTGGCTCAAGCACCAAGGTCAGCAACGCCCCGGACGGAAAGGGATGTTCCGGATTGGCGGTCGTGTTCTGATAAACGTCTTCCTTGGAAGCAACGTAAGGAACTTCCAACACCGAGCCGGGCGTATTGAAGAGGGAAACAATCGCCATCGGTTGATAGACGTCGGCGGCCAGCGTTTTTTTTCCTCGATGCTTCGGGTCGGCCACTTTAGTCGAGCCGGTGAAACGAAACCCGGTCTCGGGCAGAGTTTTTCCGGTGCGCCGATCCAGCACCAGTTTTTCCAGCCGGATCGGCGGCTCACCGTCCTTGACCAGGCCCAGCTCAAAACATTCGCCTCTGGCCCAAAACCGCAAGGCTTCGGGATCAGCCGGTTCACCGGGTAACTTGCCGATAAACTGGAGGGCTTGATACACCGCGCTGGGCTGGGCAAAGGCAATCAGCAGCGTTTCGTAGGCGTGCTCGCTCTGCTCGCCGACGATGGTGAACTCACAGTGTGACTTCGGATCGAGTCCCGTGCTTTCAACCATGACTTCAATCCGCTGTTTTTTTTTGTCAGCCACCAGCCCGGGCAGAACCATGATGTTGGTGTCGCCGACGTATTTCTTGAGATTGACTTGATAGGCGCTGGCGGCCAGTTGCTGGTTTTGCTCGTGGCCGACGGGTTTGGTTTTGTAGGGATCGCGTTCCTGTGCCAGGAGCGGCAATGCCAGCATTGAAACCAAAGCGATCAGGCCAAAGCGCCTGATCGCCCCCGTTCTATCAGCTTTCATTTTCACGATTCGATCTTCGGTCTTGCCCGGAGCTACGGCAAGACTTGCTCCGTCGTAATGTGCCGCAGTGCCGGCTGCGTCTTGGCCGCTTCAATCGTCTGGATGGCTTTCTGGACGTCGCCCACGCGCCGGCCGTTGAGATCGCGAGGGAATTCATTGCGATCGGTTTGCGCGTTCAACTCCACTATCAACTCTTTCAGTCCCGGCACCGCTTCGCGGGCGGCGCTGCCATAGCTCATAATGTCCTGCATGATCTGCCCGGTCCGATTCTCGCTGCCGTGGCCGCCTTGTGTCTTCGCGAAGATGACGCCCGCCGCGATGCCTTCTTTGAAATGATACTTCGTCAAGGCTTTGAAGGCGCCCATGCGGATCTCCGCACTAAACATGGTGTCCGCCGGACACGGCGTGATGACCGCCGCCTGAAGCACCGGCCCCAGCGCCTGCACGTCCTCCAAGCTCAATTGCTTTTCAAAGGTGCCGCCCAGATTGGCCCGCGCCATGCCATCCGGGTTTTGGGCGAGGATCGCAATCGCCGGATACAACAACTTCTTGTCCACGCCTTCAACGGATTTCCGCATCAAGCCGCCGAACGTCGCCTTCGCCAACTGGCCCTGCGCGATCTGAATCGGATCGCCCCACGCGACCGGTTGCAGCGGCTCGCCGGTGGCGACCACCGCCTGGAGCATGTCGGTCAGGACTGGCCGCGCGCTATCGCCGAATTTTTTCAATCCTTCCGCCGCCTTGAACCGCAGCCAACGGTCGTCATGCTGGAGCAGGCGGACCAATACGGGCAACGCCTGCGTATCCTGGATGAAGCCGAGCGTTTCGCACGCGCCTTGTCGAACATGAGCATCCGCGCCTTCCGCCATGATGATCAACTGCGGCACCATCGCCTTGGCTTCGGGCCGGCTGGCCAATTCCTCCGCCGCCCAACTGCGCACGATGGGCGACCAATTTTCAAAAGCCGCCACGAGTTCTTTCGCCGTCATTTTCTTCCGGTCCAGATCGAAGCGTCCGGCAGCGGTTGCGGCCTTGACCTCCTGCGGGTTCAACCAGTTGGCATGGCTCGCATCCTTGCCCGTGAGACAGATTTTTTTCAGCGGCAGAGAATAGGTGAGCACATAACTGGCGACCGGGCTTAAGCCATCGTAGTTGGGATTTCCAAAGTAGGTATTCTC
>JANPGB010000433.1:0-3415 GCA_031423695.1 Verrucomicrobiota bacterium | reverse complement strand
GCTCAAGCCCGCCGAGACCACGAGTCTCACGGCGCTGCGGCTGGCGCAGATTTTTCAGGAGGCGGAATTGCCCGAAGGCGT
Source organism: Verrucomicrobiota bacterium (assembly GCA_031423695.1). Taxonomy (GTDB): domain Bacteria; phylum Verrucomicrobiota; class Verrucomicrobiia; order Limisphaerales; family CAIQOK01; genus CAIQOK01. The sequence goes on along the minus strand of JANPGB010000433.1, from coordinate 3,334 downwards.
GGTCAACATCGTCACCGGCGCGGGCGAGACCGGCGCGGCGCTCGTCAATCATCCGGACATTGACAAGCTCGCGTTCACCGGCAGCACCGAGGTCGGCAAGCGCATCGCGCAGGCCGTCGCGGGCACGAAGAAGAAGCTCACCCTCGAACTCGGCGGCAAGGCGGCGAACATCTTGTTCGAGGACGCGCCGATTGATCAGGCCATCGAAGGCGTCATCAACGGAATTTATTTTAATCAGGGCCACGTTTGTTGCGCCGGTTCGCAGCTGTTCATGCAAAAGAAGATTTTTTCCAAGGTCATCAAGAAACTGCGCGACCGCATCCAGACGCTGCGCGTCGGCAATCCGCTCGACAAAAACACCGACATCGGCGCGATCAATTCGCGGCCGCAGCTCGAAAAAATCCGCGAGCTGGTGCAAAGCGGCGTGGACGAAGGCGCGGAGTTGACGCAAACGCAATGCACGCTCCCGGCGAAAGGATACTGGTTTGCGCCGTCATTTCTCACGGGCGTCACGCACGCGCATCGCGTGGCGTCGGAGGAAATTTTCGGGCCGGTGCTGAGCGTGATGACGTTCCGCACGCCGGAGGAGGCGTTCGAGCGCGCGAACAACATCCCCTACGGCCTGAGCGCAGGCGTTTGGACGGACAAAGGCAGCAAGATTTTCAAGCTCGTGAACAAGCTGCGCGCCGGCGTCGTCTGGGCGAACACCTACAACAAGTTCGACCCGACGAGTCCGTTCGGCGGCTACAAGGAAAGCGGCTTCGGTCGCGAGGGCGGTTTGCAGGGGCTGGCGGCATATTGCCGGTTGGATTGAACCGTTTCCTCCTCGGTGGGAGAATCGCTTGCACCCATGTGTAAGAATTAATCCGCTCGCAACCCGTCCATTTGTGTTCAATCCACGGGTTGACGCACCTGTTCGATTGGTGGATTCTCCCGACCATGCCAGTGCCACATCATCAACCGAAGTTGGAAGACCGGTTTCTCACGCGCCGGGATTTTCTCGGTCGCTGTGGGATGGGTTTCGGGATGTTGGGGTTGGCGCAACTGCTTGGGCCGGAGCTTCTGGGTTCGAGCGCGTTGGGGGAGGAAATCGCCAGCAATAGTCCGCTCGCCCCTCATGCTCCACACTTTCCCGGCAAAGCCAAGCGCGTCATCCATATCTTTGCCAACGGCGGTCCATCGCATGTGGATACGTTTGATCCCAAGCCGATCCTCGCCAAGCTCCACGGCAAACCATTGCCGATTGATAATCTCGCCACCGAGCGCCGAACCGGCGCGGCGTTTCAATCGCCGTTCAAGTTTCAGAAATACGGACGAAGCGGCATCGAGGTGAGCGAACTTTTTCCGCACGTTGCCGAAAGCATTGATGACATCTGTGTCATCCGCTCCATGCAAGCCGATGTGCCGAATCACGAGCCGTCGTTGCTCCTGATGAATTGCGGAGAAGCGAGGCAGCCGCGGCCGAGCATGGGATCGTGGATCACGTATGGGCTGGGCACGGTGAATCAAAATCTGCCGGGCTTCGTCACGCTCTGCCCGGGCGGTTATCCGATCCAGGAATCACAGAACTGGCAGAGCGCGTTTCTGCCGGGGATTTTTCAGGGCACGTACGTCAACACTGCGAATCAAGACGTGGAGAAGTTGATCGAGCACATCAAGAACAAGTCCGTCTCGCTGGAGGAACAGCGCCAACAGCTCAACTTGTTGCAAAAACTAAATGAGCAGCACGCCAAGCGGCGCGCGGAGGACGCGCGGTTTGAATCGCGGGTGCAATCGTTCGAGCTGGCTTACCGCATGCAGATTGACGCCACGGATGCGTTCGACATCACGCGCGAACCGGAGTCGGTGCGCAAAATGTACGGCGAGGGCACGCAAGCCCGGCAGATGTTGATTGCGCGGCGCTTGCTCGAACGCGGCGTGCGGTTCGTGCAGGTCTGGCATGGTGCAGGTCAACCGTGGGACAATCACGATGACATTGAAGAGGGGCATCGCAAATTGGCGCATGAATCGGATCAACCCATCGGGGCGCTGCTCAAGGATCTTAAACAACGCGGCATGCTGGAAGATACGCTCGTGATTTGGGGCGGTGAATTTGGTCGCACGCCGACGGTCGAGCTTCCCACGCCCGGCTCGAACGCGGGCAAGGTCAATGGGCGTGATCACAATCATCACGGGTTCACAATGTGGATGGCGGGCGGTGGCGTGCGCGGCGGTTACGTGCATGGCGCGACGGATGAATTTGGATTCAAGGCAGTCGAGAATCCTGTCCATGTCCATGACCTGCACGCGACGATGCTCCAGTTGCTTGGGTTTGATCACACCAAATTAACTTACCGCCACGCGGGCAGGGATTTCCGGTTGACCGATGTGCATGGCAACGTGGTCAAGGAGTTGATCGCGTGAAATGCGGATTGAGGAATTTTTGTATCGCAACATTGGTTGTGACGACGGTGAGTGTTGCCGTGGCCGCCGAACCTAGTCCGGCGCAAATCGAGTTCTTCGAAACCAAGATCCGTCCGCTACTGGCTGAAAACTGCTACACCTGCCACAGCGCGGAAAAGAAAATCAAGGGTGGGTTGCGATTGGACAGCCCCGCAGCGCTGCTCAAAGGAGGAGACACTGGCCCGGCGATTGTGCCGGGAAATCTGGAAGCCAGCCTGCTCATCAAAGCCGTGCGATATCTGGATGCGGATTTGCAGATGCCGCCCAAGGACAAGAAAATTCCAGCCGAGCAAATCGCTGACTTAGAAGCTTGGGTCAAGATGGGTGCGCCGTTGCCAAAGGATTCTGATGCCAAACCGCTGCTCACAGAAGTCGGCGTGGCTCGCGCGAAGCACTGGGCATTCAAGCCGGTACAAAAGCCTGCGTTGCCCGAGGTGAAAAATTCCCGCTGGGTACAGACTCCGGTGGATAGTTTCGTTCTCGCCAAGCTGGAGGAAAAGAAGATCAAGCCCGCCGCTGTCGCAGATCGGCGAACACTGATTCGACGGTTGAGTTACGATTTGCTAGGCCTGCCGCCCACGCCGGAGGAAGTTGCAGCCTTCGTGAAGGATCGTCGCCCGGATGCGTACGCGCTGCTGGTGGATCGTCTGCTGGCATCGCCCCATTATGGCGAACGCTGGGGACGACACTGGCTGGATGTGGCGCGTTACGCTGACACCAAGGGTTATCTCGTCGGCGGCGAGGAGCGGCGTTTCCGGTTTTCCTACACCTACCGCGATTATGTCATCCGCGCGTTCAACGAGGACAAACCGTACGACCAATTTCTGGTTGAACAAATCGCCGCCGACCGGCTGGCACCCGGCGAAGATAAAAGTTCGCTCGCGGCGCTGGG
>JANPGB010000432.1:0-17197 GCA_031423695.1 Verrucomicrobiota bacterium | reverse complement strand
GGATCACCGGAACGGTAAATCTTCACGGCACCCTCCGCCTTTGCCGCAATCTCCTTTTGGCCTGCCGTGTCGCTAGCCACGACGGCAAGCCCGCCAAGCAGGTAGTGCAGAAGTTTATTTGTCACAGTGAGATCACGGCTCCGACTGATTTTTTGTTCCCCGGCAAAACCGATGTCATGTTCGGCGATGCGGGACAGCAGTTCATCATTGGAAACCAAGGGATGAATGAACACCCGTTTCCGCCAAGTTTCAGGAACGTTTGCCGCCAGCCATTGCGTCAATCCGGCAACGGTTTTGCCCCGCAGGTGTATCTCGAACTCATGTTTCACAAGCGGCAAGGCCGCAAACAAATCTCCCAGTCCGCGATCCATCCCAAGGGTCTGTGAATACCAATGCACCGAGGGCAGCGCATGGTTTTGACGATCCTTGAACTTTCCATCCACGGATTGCCGGTCTGCCCAAGGGAACGCATTGTAAATGACCGCCGGTGGGCGACAGCCGAATTCACCGACCAACGCTTCGCTCATCGCCTGTGATGTGCAGGTTGTGTATGCCACACCGCACAGAAGTTTTTTCTCCAGGCTCCGCAACAACTTGATTGGCCGATGACGTCTTGTCTCCGGCGGCAGGTCTTCCGAAAACCAATCCTCCATGTCAACGCCGATACGTAAATCCTGAAAGCTGAAAGCTGAAAGCTGAAATTGGGAAGAGTCGTCCGATTTCCGCTTTCCGATTTTATGAATAGCCCACAGCGCCTGTTCCGAATGGGCAATCAGCAGGTCCGCTTTGCTACGGCGCGCTGCTTTTGCAAGTGCCGACACGAAATAGCCAAGCTGCCAGTGATTTTCACACCCTGTCGTTGCGTGGAGCAGGCTGGCCAGACGACCCCGCAGGCGCAGTCCGAAACGCAATGCCGGCTGCTGCGTTAAATCATGCAATGGACGAAACTGGAATTTAATTTTCGCCATCAACTCCTGGTCGCGCGCCTTCAGCACCGGGTCAAACCAGCCACCCAGCACATCGACTTTGTATCCAGCCTCGGTAAACGAGTTCGCTTCCTTGATGACACGCGGATTGTGACAAAGGTGGCTGCCAGTAAGTATGGCGACGGACGGCATTATTTTTTGCGAAGCCAGAGACTCTTTGCGCTCTCTCCCCGCCCATGAACAAACCGGCCATTGAAATCAGGGGCGTTGCGTTGAAGGTAGTGACCGGCCCAAACAACGTCATACTGTGCCGAGTCTTGCAGCAGGGCATGAACAAAATACTGTTCCGTCCAATGCCACTTCTCCTCCACCAGCCATTGCCGGGGGTACTCGTAGGGCAGGAAGACATCATGAATATGAACCAACACGCCGGGCTGGAGAGATGGCAGGAGTTGGAGAAATAGAAACAGCACGTCATTGCCAGGTTTGACCTCGTGGCTGGAATCAATGAAAAGAATGTCGTTCGCGGTCAGCTCGGCGAACCGCTTGACGTCGCTCAAATTCTCGACCCGTTCCTTGAGTACTTCATCCGAGTGTCGCGCAATCTCCCGGCGTGGATGCGGATCAATCGAGACCAGCCGAGTGTTGAGCTTCCCATCGGTTATTGCCTGCCGGAACAGCAGGGTGCTGTTGCCAGAACCCACCTCGATGATGATCCTGGGGCGATGCAACTGCACGACGGCATAAAGAATCTCCGCATCCGGGCTGGTGAAATAATTGTTGTCGAGGGAGAACTGTTCACCACCCTTCGGTTCCGCTGCAAATCCGGCAAACCGTTTCTCATGTTTGGCAACTTCGGCAAAAAGTGTTGATGGATCGCAATCTTTGAATTGGTTCAAGATGGGGAACACCGGGTTTTCAAAATGGCCCAGTTTTTCCAACCCACCCAGCCTGTCCGTCTCCATCCGCTCCGCCGTGAGCGTCTCAAGCCGCAGGTTCAACGCGGCGAGCAGCCGGTTTGCCGTTCCTTTGAATTGGGTCAGCAGACTCATAAAATCATTTTGAGGCATTGCCCGGTTTGAGCTTCAGGATCTCCGGATAATGAAGTCTGAACACGCGGCGCAATTCAGCATAGTCAAACAAACTTTGAGTCCAATCGGAGAAGGCGATCCTCAAAGCGAGCCAAGATTCGCGCTGGAGGAGAAATTTCAGGGCGCTTTTGAGCAGCCACGAACCCAATAGCAGCACACGGTGAAGGTAGAATTTCAGGGGGCTGGCATCCGTCCCGCGCAAGGCGATTTCATACCCGGCCTGCAGCGGTCCGGCGATTCGATTGCGCCGGTTCATTTCGAGAAGACTTTCGATTGTGATCCGATCCTTGGGCATGAAGTGCGTAAGACAAAGATTCTCGTCATACCAAATACGATACCCAGCCAGCACCACCGCATAGCACAACTCCAAGTCTTCCCCGGCAGTGAGATTTCCTCTCCTTCCGCCAGTAAGCACCGGACGAAAACCACGTTGCTTGATGAGTTCGTACGCGGATTTTCTCACCACCATCCCGGCACCCGCTACATGCCGCTTGTGTTCGGTAATGTCACCCGAGACTTTTCCCTGCGCCCCCACCGCGTAGGCCGCTTGAAAATGCTGAAACCACCCGGGCGGTTCCACTTCAAATGCTCCGGTAATTTTGCCGCCAAGAATCCCAGTTTCCGGATGCTGGCGCATCAAGAGAAATGCCCGTGCGAGATAATCTGAGTTTAGCCAGTTGTCATCATCAACAACCACAATTATATCATGTCGTGCGTTGGTAAAACCATTTGTCAACGCAGGACTCTTTCCTGGTTTCTCCTCAATAATTACCTTCAGTGGGGCCGGCGCTCCCGCCTCCCGCCAAGTCCGAACTGCGACAACGTCCGTGTCATCTGGCGAGGCTTTGTCAACCACTACAAGCACCTCCCACGGAAGCGATTCAGGCATCGCCTGTCGCGCCAGGTGCTCCAACGTCTGCCCAAGACGTGCGGCGCTGTTATAGCAGCAAATCACCACCGACACACCCGCAGAGTTGATTTTGGTAATATTGATGGAATTCATGAAGCTCTTACCGGTTGCGGTGCCCGCGCGCATAGCCAATCGTGTGAGCGCTGAACCAGCCGGTCCCCACCGCACTTGTGCGCGGCCCAAAAGCACCAACCCGCGAGCCACTCAGCGAAATCCAGTCGCACGTTGTAGGCGCACCAGCGGGCGCGGCGTTCGGGACAATATTTGCGCCGGGCCGACCAATAAACATGACGCGCCAATTGCGGCACGAGCCAGTCCGGAGTTCGCACAAAATCAAAGTGGCGGTGCAGTTGGTATTTGATGGTGTAGATCCGGCGGAAGCGAAAACGGAAGGTCTCGTGGTGATAGTGGTAAACCTTGGCACTGTAATCGTAAACGAGCGCACGGCCCTGCGACAGGGCGTCCTTGGCCCAGATCCCGTCCTCCGAAAAATTCACGCGTTGAAACGGAATCGCCAATAAGTCCGCGCGCCGATACATGGCCGTCACATCATCCCAGCCGCATAAAGCCACTTGTTCCGCCGGGGCCAATTGCTTGAACTCGTCCGGGGCGGCGAACTGGATTTTCTTTGGCACCGGCTGGCTGTACGGGCGGAACCATTGCAGGGGATTTTTGTCCGGCTCATGCGGCACCACTTGCTGCCCACAAACACCCGCGACCTGTGGATCTTCAAAATGTTTCAGCATCCGTTCCAGCCACCGGTCATCCACCGCCCGCGCATCCCCTACCGTCAGCGCGACAAACTGCCCGCGCGCCAGCCGGACGCCCAGATTGCGCGTCTCGCCATGGTTGAATTCCGAAGGGGGAATCCGATGCACGGTGACCGGGTACTTCGCCAGAATTTCCAAGGTGCCATCAGTGGAGCCGGAATCAATGAAGATAATCTCCAGTGAATCCGCGAGTGATTGCCACCGGATGCCCTCGATACACGCCCGCACGGCGGCGCGTTCGTTTTTTACGGGGATCACAACCGAAATCAGTGGTTCAGTCATGTCGCCGCGAGATTCTCGCCGTTCACCAGTCTTTTTGTCGTCCATTTCAAAAACGGCCGCATCACCCCGGGGAATTCAGAGGTGTAGGAGCCTCGAGCCGAACCGCCCACAATCGGATCGGTCACTTGAAATGCAATGGCATGATCCACCCTGGCATGAAAGGTGAATGGAGATATCGTAACCACGCCGAGCGATACCACGCAACCGCCCTCCGCCATCAAATTACCCTCTATCCAGGCGGTGGATTCATAGCAACCGACAGCGCGCGGCTTGTTGTAACCCTCCGCTCCAACATTGTGACTTACGAACAGCATCAATCCCTGGTCGTTGAACACATTCAAGTCATCCACAAGGGCGACATCGTTTCGTAAAATCTGATAGCATAGGGTTATCCCTATCGGTTCGCGGACATCAAACGTGTCTTTCACACACCCCAATAAATCGTGCGCCTTGACCTCGATCAACCGGACCACATCATTGCCGGGCAGTTTCGGTGAATTGCGCCAACTGCAAAACGCCGTCGTTCCCCGTCCGTCATGCAGATATTCGGCAACAACTTTATGTGTCGCCCCTTTCGATTTTAAAACCCCATCCTTCATCAGAATGGCTGTGCCGCAGAGCCGCGTCACCGTCTCCATATTGTGACTGACAAAAATTACCGTGCGGCCAGTCAGACTTACGTCCTGCATTTTCCCCAGGCACTTTTGCTGAAACTGGGCATCCCCCACCGCCAGCACTTCATCCACAATCAAAATTTCCGGCTCCAGGTGCGCCGCCACGGCAAAGGCCAGGCGCACATACATGCCGCTGCTGTAACGCTTCACCGGCGTGTCCAGAAACTTCTCCACCTCGGCAAACGCCACGATCTCATCAAACTTCCGTTTGATCTCCGCCCGGCTCATGCCCAGGATCGCGCCGTTCAGGAAAATGTTTTCGCGGCCCGTCAGTTCGGGATGAAAGCCGGTGCCCACTTCCAGCAAACTCGCCACACGGCCTTTGAGATGCACGCGCCCCGTCGTCGGCTCCGTGATGCGGCTCAGGATTTTCAGCAGCGTGCTCTTCCCCGCCCCGTTCCGCCCGATGATGCCCACCACCTCGCCCTGCTTGACCTCGAAAGAAACGTCCTTGAGCGCCCAGAAATCTTCCTCTGAATTTCGAGTTTCGAGTTTCGGGTTTCGAGTTTGGAACAGACGTTTGAACTGGTTGGCAATCACGTCCCGCAAGGCGGTGTAACGCTGCCGCTCGGCTTGGTGCTTGATCTTATATCGTTTGCCCAAACCTTCCACGGAGATGATGACATCGTTTGACATGGCGGGTCAGTATTTCAACCGGTAATATGCATACTTGAGCACTTCATTTTGGAACGCAACCACACCCTGTTCGTGCTGCCACCAATCGGCCACGGTGTATTCGCGCACGGGCACGGCGGCGATTCCCACCTGGATGCCCGCCCGGCCGAGCACTTTCCCAAACAGCCAGCGCACCCGGCGCGTATGAAACACATCGGTGGCGATGATGAGCCGCTTGATCTGGTTGGTCTTGGCCCAGTTGCGGACGGCGATGGATTCAGTGTAAGTGCTGTTGACTAAATCGGTCGCAATCGCGATGTCCGCCTCGTTTACTTCCTGCTTCAACAAAACCTGCCGCGTAATTTCCGCTTCCGCCACGGTCAAACCCAGTTCCTGGGCGGGCGTGGGCTTCGGGTTCACCAGCAGAATTTTCGGTGCCAGCCCCTGGTGATAGAGTCGGGCGGCTGCGAACGGTCGCGTTTCCAATCCACCACCCAGCACGACGATCACGTCCGCCTTTGCCAGAGGTTCGTTGATGACCCAGGCGTCCGCCGCGCGGAGGAGCAGCGGTGCGCGAAACCAAAACGCCGCCAGCAGCAAGATACCGAGGACACTAAACAGCAGCGTCAGTCGTTTGAAAAGGCGGCGCATTAAATCACATCCGCAAACGTCCGTTCCATCTTGCGGAAATACCAGATGCCGGACAGACAGAGGATGACCGAGACAAAAACTGAAATGCTTAATGTGGAAAGCTGAAACGGCGATTCGCCGCGCAGGAGCGACCAACGGAAGCCGTCAATGACGCCGACCATCGGGTTGAGCGAGTAGAGCAACCGCGCGGGAACATCCACGCCATGCCAGAGCCAGTGTTCCGGCACCCTCGCGGTGCTGTAGCCCACGGGCGAGAGGAAAAAACCGAACTGCATGACGAACGGCACGATGTAACGGAAGTCGCGGTACTGCACGTTGAGCGCACAGAGCCAGAGGCCGATGCCAAAGGCGGCCCCGAACGCGAGCAGCATGAACAGCGGGAGGGCCAGAAGCCGGAGGTCCGGTGCAAACCGATACCACACCATCATGAGCGCCATCAGGCCGAGCGTGATAAGAAAATCCATAAAGCTGGTGATGACGGAGCCGGCGGGAATGATGAGTCGCGGGAAATAAATCTTGGAGATGAGGTTGGCATTGCCGATCAGGCTGCCGCTCGCCTCGCTCATGGCGGTGGCAAAAAATTGCCAGGGCAGATTGGCCGCCATGACCAGTAGCGCATAGGGCACGGAACCGGGCGCGGGCAGTTTGGCGATCTTGCTGAAAACAACGGTGAATACAATCGTCGTCAACAACGGACGGATCACCGCCCAGGCCACCCCGATAATCGTCTGCTTGTAGCGCACGGTGACATCCCGCCAGGCGAGGATGATGAAAAGCTCGCGGTAACGCCAGAGGTCGCGCCAATAGTTCTTCTCGGAGCGGCCCGGTTCAAGGATCAAGTCCATAATCAAAGGCTAAGTGCTGAGACATTCTTATCAAACGCTGAAAGGCTGAAAGGCTGAAATTCGGATTTAACCACCGAACAAAAAAATTGGACAAAAAGAGTTGTTGGGGTTGCTGGTCTGATGGGCTGAAACCTCAAAGTGAGGCGGTCACGGAAGGGATTTTCCGTCCGATTGCCCGACGCAATAAATCATCACACTTGGCGATCACCTCATCGGCGGAAATTCGCTTGAGGCATTCGTTCTTTCGTTCGAGGCACTCCACCAGGCCGCAGCCTTCACATTCAATCTGGGAACGCAGCACGGCGTGGCCCTGACCGTAAGGGTTCCAACGGCCCGGCACGTCGCGCGACGAGAAGACCGCCACGCACTTCACTCTCATTGCCGCCGCGAGATGCATCGTGCCCGTGTCATTGCCCAGATAAAGAATGCACCGGCCCAAAGCGGCGGCGGCGGCCCGGACGCCAAGAAAGCCGGCGGCATTATATCCCCGGCCCCAACCCGCCAGGAGTTGCTCCCCCTCGGTGCGATCCTCCGGTCCGCCAAAGACCACGGGCCACACGTCAAATTCCTCGATCAAACGCTGCACTACTGCGGCGTAACGATCCGTTGGCCAGTGTTTGGCCGGCATTTTGGAACCCGGCCCCAAGCCCAGCCAGCGACGCCCCCCATCGCCAGGCAAGTCTGCCAGCCACCGTGACACCTGCTCAAGTTCGGGCGGACCGATTTCCAAATCCATGCAGCCACTTTGCGGCGGCGGAATCGGAATGCCGGAAGCAGCCAACCGCGCCAGCAGCAAATCCGCCTCGTGTGCCATCACTCCCGCCTGGCCGCTGGATAGCCGGGGCGCGCCGCCGCCAATTTCACACATGCCGATGAGCCGGTGAATGCCGAGCGCCTTGAAGAACTGGCGGTCGCGGTCCATCTGCTTCTGCGTTCGCGCGGAGGGCGCCAGATAAACGAGCGCATCAAATTTGTTGGCGCGCAGGCGCAGCGTGGCCGGAACCATTGTCAGCGGCCGCAGCAGCCGCTGCCCGCCGCCAGCGTGAAACGGATAGGATTCAAAGGCGTCAATCAGCGAGGAACCTGTGAACAGGTCGGCGGCAAAGACATAATTTTTGCTCACCTGCCGGTCGCAGAGCAGCGTGATTTCAGCGTCGGGAAATTCCTTCCGCACCACCCAAAGTGCTGGCAGCGCGACGACCGTGTCGCCCAGCTGTCCGATGCGGAAAACGAGTATGCGCTGCTTGCGTTTCAATTGGGCGGGAGTCGCCGAAACCGGTTTCGGTTTCGCAGGATGCTGGAGCACCGCCGCGCGCTCGCGCTCGGGAACAAACCGCGCATACACTTCCCGCGCCCAACTGCGCAGCCCGCGCGCGGCGGAATGGTTATTACCACTTTCCGTTTCCCGATTTTCCCGCAGCAGCCATTCGCGGACGGGCACCGTGAACCCGGTCTTGGGCCGTTCGAGCACATCCTTTGGCAACGGCACACGCGGCGCCAGCGCCATGTCCCGCTTGGTGCAGGCCTGTCCGGCCTGCCGAAGCGCGCTGACGGCGCGCGTCAACTCCACGTCCACCAGCGGCACGCGGATTTCCAACGAGTGCGCCATGCCCGCCCAGTCCGCGTCCCGCAACAATTGCTGCCGCATATACCAGGACATTTCCAGGACCGAGACACGGTCACGATCCGAGGTGATCCCGGTGATGGAATCGTTGAGCCGGTTGACGGTGTCGAGGCGATCAAGGCCCTGGTCCAAAAACTCGCGATCAAAAAAACCTTCCAGCTCCCACGGGAGATTCAGCGCGCGCCGCAGCAGATATGCCGCGCCGAAGGAGCCGCCATACTCCAGGAGGCTGGCGTATTTCGGCGAGGTAAAGGCGCCCAGGGCCGGCCCGGCGGCTTTGCGGATAAACCTCCCCAGGCCGGGAATCGCCGCGAACGGACGGGCGCGATGCACCAACTGAGGAACATCGTGAAAGCTCGGATAACCGCCGAACAATTCATCGCCACCGAGACCGGAGAGCGCAACCTTGAGGCCCGCCCGCCGCGCCGCGAGGCTGACAAAGTAAGTGTTCACACCGTCCATCGAAGGCTGGTCCATGGCGTTGAAAAGCCGTTCACGTTCCAAGGCGAAATCGCCGGCAGTCACCCAGACGGTCTGGTGGTCGGTGCCATAGCGCCGCGCAATTTCTTCGGCCCTGACGGTTTCGTCGGAAGGCGTGCCACGAAATTCGCGGAAGCCCAGCGTCACCGTTTTCAACCGTCCGCCCGCTTGCGTGGCCAGCGCTGCCAGGGTTGAGGAATCCAAACCGGCGGAAAGAAACACTCCCACGGGAACATCGGCGATGAGATGATGTGCCACTGAATCCTGCAACGCGTCGGCGAGCGAAGTCGCGGACGACGACGCCTGCGGACTGAAAAACTCTTTGATGCCGCTGCCCGTCTTGTATTCAGGATTTGATCCGCAGTTCACTCGCAGGGTGGTTCCGGCCGTCAGATTCCGAATGCCGCGATACAACGTGAACGGTGCCGGCACATTTCCCCAGATGAAAAACCCGACGTGTCCGGCGGGTTCAGGAGTGCGATCGATCTTCCCCCCGGCGAGCAGGGCCTTGACCTGCGAGGCCAGGCGCAGCGTCTTGCCATCATCAGCGAGGTAAAGCGGCTTGATGCCGAAGGGATCACGCGCCGCAAACAGTTCGTGCTTGAGAGTGTCCCAGATCGCGAAGGCAAACATCCCGCGCAGCCGCCCGACCACCTCCGCGCCCCAGACGGCATAGCCTTCGAGGATGACTTCCGTGTCGCACTGCGATTGGAAGACGCGGCCGAGCGCCTCCAGTTCGCGGCGCAGTTCGCGGTGGTTGTAAATCTCGCCGTTGAAAACAATCACGTACCGTCCGTCAGCACCCGACATGGGCTGCGCACCCGCCGCGGAGAGGTCAATGATGGACAGCCGGCGATGCCCCAAGGCCACGCGGTGATCCGGGGAAAACCATTCGCCGCTGCCATCCGGGCCGCGCGCCGCCATGTGATCGCGGATGGCTGTCAATTCGCCCCGATCAATGCCGGGCGCATCGGGGTGGTAAGCAAAGATGGCGGCGATGCCACACATGGTTAAAAACTGAAATCCTGAAAGCTGAAGATTGAAAGCGGGCCAAAAATCACCGCGAATAAGGCGAATTTGGACTGGTGCCGTCGCGGTCCGGGCCACAGTTCATTTCAAAGTCGGTTGCGGGCAAGCTGCCGCACTTGGAGACTTCCACTGAATTCAGCGAAAGCGCCTTGGCTTGATTTCATTTGGGGCATCCGCACAAAAAGCCCGGTATTTGTTCCAACCCCGGCCGGCTTCCGCGCCAGCCATCGACCAATTGACCTTACTCGGTCCAATTCCCCTTTCTCCATCCACGCCGTGCGACCGGTACCGCGATGGGACCGGCCCGGCTTGCAAAAGGAGAAACAGCGGTGCCGATATTAAGTCGGCGTTTCCCCGGTGGCCTTGAGCCGTTCCGAGTTCATAAGCCTGCCCCATCAGAAGGCGGCTGGGGCCAGCATGTCAGGAAACTCAGCGCGGGTCCATTCGGGATACCCTTGACCCAACATTTTCAGGAGGCCGGAAAGCTGAGGGCTGATTCACCCCAGCCGCATCCGGCTGGAAAAAGGCGCGGCGCTCAAAGGAAGTCCGAGGGCTGCGGCTTCCTCGATGCCGTGTGTTCCGTTTGAATCCAGCCCTGCAAGGTCATCGCGCGGTCTGGCACCGGTTGCGGGAATTGAGACATTGCGGGGATGATCTGAAAAATTACAACCGGTTCAAGCCTTAATACATCCGGCGGCGGTCAGATGCGCGCCCCCCCTCGGAACGCCAAGAAATCGCACGCGGGTCGGCGGCGCCTGTCCGAATCGCGAGGGGAGGCAGACGCAGGTGGCCCTGCGGGGGATCGATGACGGCGCAAGGAGCCAAGGACCGGATCGTAGGAAAAGAAAAAGGGCTTCGGAGTTTTCCGAAGCCCTGCCGAATTACCTGGCTTGAACTGCGAAACCGCGGTTCAACGGCAATGAGCTGTCAGAGGATGTCGCCCGACTCATTGATGCCGTCGAAGATGGTGTTCAGCGCGTTGAACACATTTGCATTGAACGGGCAGTTCTGATTCGCCGCCTGAAGCAGCTGCAGAACGGTGTAGGAGGTGTTGTTCGACAGGCCGAGCACCGTGCCCAACGAACCGACATTGTAAAGCTTCGCCCCTGTGCCGCCCACCGACACATTGAAGCCATATTTGACAGCGGCATTGCCGGCGAGCGTCGAATCCGTCACATAACACGCCAGGGCGCCACCCAAAACCTGCGCGTAGGTTTTCTGGCCTTTCACATTGAAGTAGGTCATGAACTGGGCAGCGACCACGGAGTTGGCTTTCCCGGCCAGATTGCCATAAAGACAGGGGAAGTTCCCTGCGAGCCAGTTGCCGAGGGCGGGCGAGTTGGGCATCGCATTGATCAAGGCCTGGCCGTTCTTATTATGCCAGAAACCGATGGTGGCAGTATCGCCGGGACCCACGTTGTTGGTGCGAACCGGGGACGAGAGCATGACCAAGATGGGTTGCACCGTATTGAGCAGGTCCCAAACGGGAGGGTTGAGGAGATTCAGGTTGAGCACTCCCACGTTGTAACCGCCCACACTGTTCGGGGCCAACGCCGCCAGCAACCCGCCCGGCCCACCCCCGAAGTTGGCGGCCACCTGCGCGAGATACGGATTCCTCAGAATATCCTGGGTCAGGGAGTAGTTGGAAAGCGGGTCGGGGTCAGGGAACCCATACGAGTAATCGCCTTCCAAAGTCCAAAACGCCAGTTGCAAGTCAAACGCATTTTCCGCGCGCTGCGACAGGACGTGGCCGGGATCAATGATGCCAGCCCCTGCATAGCGATACCCGGGCAAGGTGCCGGCAGCAAACAGGGAATACAGCCAGGCCGTGCCTTTGGTGATGGTCAAACCGTCCGGCAGAAAAAGCCCGTCGGGACTGAGGAATGAGAAATACGAACCGGGTAGAATGATCCCGACATTCCTGGAAATGCAGAATGATTCGAACCCATTGTTCACGATGGCGTCCGCGCCGTAGCCGGAGCCGATAATCGGGGTCACATTGAATTCACCGGACTCGGCATGGTAACCGGGAATTTGAGTGACGTTTACCACCTGCTGCGCCAAGGCGCCAGCAGTTCCAACGAACAGCGCTGAAGCCAGCGCAATTCCTCCCAATACTTTATGTGCTTTCATGATTTTTATTCTCCTTTGGTTTTGGTTTTGGTTTTTTCTAATCCACCAATCTCCGCTTCGACACTAGAAGCCGACAAATCGGTCGTCAATCCGTACTTTTACGCAACGATTCGCCTCTGCCCAAGGGAGGCACTTTGAGGCCCTTTTGACCTTCTAACACCGTCACCGCCTGCGTCGTTGAACCAGTTCAGCCCCTTCCAATAACTGCCCAGCCGGCAACGCCAGAGGAAGTGATTCCGTTCCTGGGACTGCGGCGAGTTTGAGGACGTCTTCCGCGCACCGGTCACCACGCCCCCACCCACGACGACCGGTTCAACGGCGCGACTGCCGGGGAATTAACTGTTGAATCCACGACCCCTTGAACGCGGTCCCTCTCGGGTTCGGTCGTCCGGCCACGGATGGCTGGCTTGATCCTGCTTCGCTCTTTCGCCCCGCCGTTCTGCTTTGGTTCCGTAAGCCTACGGAGAAAAATCCGTATTCACTCATCTTGTTGTGCCGTGCGGTTCTTGCACAATCTCTCGCCTAGGGACGCCGAATGCTGAGGCTCGGCCGATCTACCAGAATGCATGCAACCCGATGAACGCAGCACAAGTCCAATGATTCACCCGCTGGATTGGATGTTGGGATTGATGGGTGCCGGGTCCTTGGCGGCGGGGCTCGACTGGCCACGAGCAACGGCAGCAGCAGCAAGGCTTGGACTGCAGGCTTTGAGGCGCGCCGCGAGCAAAGAACATTTTTTAATTCCCATTGGCGGCCAAATGTTTTGTCCGGCTCACCGGCCACCCACCGGGCCAGTGCAGCGGCGCGACTGCCCGTCCCCATGGCCCGCCCGACACTGCTCAGAAGCACAATCCCGACTCCTGAAAACGCGATGAAGAACTTTCAACTTTGTTTCACCTTGGCGGTTGGCCTGGCTCTGCTCTGCGCATCGACGGGCAGCGCGGCAACCCGCACCGCCACCACCAGCGGCAATTGGAACAATAACGCCACGTGGGGCGGCAACCCTTTCCCCGTGGCGGGTGACATCGCCACCATCCCGGGTGGGCTAACGGTCACGATCGCGAGCAGTCGCACCGAAGCATGTGCAACGTTCAATCTGAATACCACGAGCGTTGCAAACAGCGGCAGCCTCAACTTCACGGATGCCACCAGTGCCCTCAACGTTTCCGGGACAGCCACAATCGGCACCGCAAACAATGGCACGGGCGGAACGATTTCAATATCTGTGGATGCCGGCACCTTCACCTGCAGCGCCCTCACTTTTTCCGATAATGGCAGAGACCTCGGCCAGCTTAGGATTTCGACCGGATCGGCCACGGTGACCAACAACCTCACCATGGTCGGCTCCGCGACCAGGAGCACAATTAGTTTCACGGGTGCAGGAACCCTCAATGTCGGCGGCACATTCTCCGGCGGCGGATCCATCGCCACGGCGACGGGATGCACGGTAAATTACAATGGAGCAGCCCAGACAATCTTCGCCGCCACGTACGCAAACCTAACGCTGTCCGGCAGCGGCGCGAAAACCACAACGGGCGCGACCGTCAATGGCGTGCTCGCGATGGAAGGAACCGCCACGACCACCGGCACGGTGGCAACCTACGGGGCTTCCGCCACGCTAAAATATAATGGAGGCGCCGCACAAACGACGGGCACGGAATTTCCAGCCACCTGGGGCGGCAGCGGCGGGGTGATCATTGCCAACACGGCGGGCGCGGTCACGCTCGGTGCCGCCAAAACCATCAGCGCATCGCTCACGATCAACTCCGGAGCCGCGCTCGACACCAGCATCGGGAACAATTTCGCACTGAACGTCGGCGGCAGTTGGACTAACAGCGGCACCTTTCAGCCGCGCGCCGGCACGGTCACCTTCAACGGCTCGTCCGGCACGCAGACGCTGGCTGGCACGACGACCTTCTACAACCTGACGCTCAACAACAGCGGCGCCACGACGAGTTTCGGCTCCAGCCTGATCACGATTTCAAACAGCCTGGCCACCTCCGCGGGAACCATGTCGGGCGGCACCTCAACCATCACCTTTGCGGGAACATCGGGAACCATCTCAGGAGCCAACAGCAAACTGTTTTACAACTTGGTCATCAACACCGGCGCCTCCATCGTGAATTCGTCCGGCGGCAACACCACCATCAGTGGGAATTTCACCAACAGCGGCACCTTCAGCCAGAGTTCCGGCCAGACCACCACGTTTGACAACACGGGCACGCACAATCTGGGCGGCGGCGGCACGACGACTTTTGGCAGCGTGGCAATTCAAGGTTCCGCCACGGTCAATGCGGGCGTGCACAATTTCTCCGTGGCCGGCAATTGGTCGCTCACCAGCGGCGGACTTTTCAATCCAGGTGCTGCCACGGTCACCTTCAGCGGCGCTGCCGCGCAGTTCATTGGGGGAACCGGCTCGACCACCTTCAGCAATCTGTCCATCGCCAACACCAGCGCCGCCGTGACCAACGTCACGGGTTTCAGCGCCAGCGGCACCGTCGCGCTGAGCAGTTCGGCCGTGCTCAATCTGGTCGCCGCCGGCAGCGCAAACAATCTGACGATCGCGGGCGTGGCCAAAGCCTCCGGCACCTGGGGCGCAACCGGCTCGGGGGCGGGACATCCCGACAACACCCATTTTCTGGGCACCGGCAAGCTCACCGTCAGCACCGGCCCGGCTTCGAGCACTGCCGTCAGTTCGGCCGTGAATCCGTCAGTGTACGGCCAAAGCGGCGTGACGTTCACGGCCACCGTCAGCGGGACCGGCCCGACGCCCACGGGCACGGTGCAGTTCAAAACCAACGGAGTGAACTTCGGCAGCGCGGTGAGCCTGTCCGCCGGCAGCGCCGCCAGCGGCGCGCTGCCTGGGACGACCGCAGCAAACAATTATTCGGTCACCGCCGATTACAGTGGCAACGACAATTTCGGCTTGAGCACTTCCAGCACCCTGACGCAGACCATCAACCGGGCCGGAACCGCCAACGCGACAGTCTCCTCGTCGAACCCGGTTTTGCCCGGCGCCAACGTGACTTTCACCACCACGCTCATCGCCATCGCGCCCGGAGCCGGAACCCCGACGGGCAGCGTCACCTTCAAGGATGGAACGAACACGCTGGGAGCCGGAGTGTTGAACGGCTCGGCGGTGGCCACCAAAACCACCAACAACCTTTCCCACGGCGCGCATGTCATCAGCGCCGAATATGCGGGTGACGGCAACTTTACCGGCAGCACCAACACCTTGAACCAGACCAACAACACGCCGCCGGCCGCGAGCAACGCCGCGTTCGTGCGCGCGCCGGGCTTGAGTTTCAAGATCAAGATTTCGGATTTGATCGTCACAAACACGAGCGACGCCGACGGCGACACCAACAAGTTGCTGTCCCTCGGCGGCAGCGGCCAGGGAGCGACCATCACCACCAACGCCTCCTTCATCTTTTACCTGCCCAGCACCGGCGCGAGCAGCAACAACAACGACAGCTTCACCTACACCGTCAAAGACGGTTTCGGCGGCACCGCCACTGCCAGCATCACGATCAACGTGGTCACAGCCACCGGCGCGGCCCAGAACCTCACCGTCTCCGGCGGCAGCGTGACGGTGCATTGCGCGGGCATTCCGGGCTACCCGTATCTGCTCCAGCGCTCCACCAACCTGGTTGCCTGGACGACCTTGCTCAACACGAACGCGCCCGGCGCCGGCCTGTTTATCTTCACGGATAATTTCAGTGACTTGGGCGGCCCGCCCGCGTCGGCGTATTACCGCACGGCGCAACCCTGAACTTTCAAAACGAATGGCTTCCACGATAAAACTTCAATCGCTGGTCTGGCTGCTGGCCCTGAGTGCCGCCGTGCAAACGGAGGCGGCGCTCTACACTTACTCCGGATCCTCTTATGCCATCCCTGACGGAAATCCAAACGGGGCCTTTAGCACCATCGCCGTCGGCGGCGCGGCCAGTTCCATCACGCACATCGGCGTGAACTTCAACATCTCCGGCGGCTACAACGGGGATTTGTACGGCTACCTGAGCTACAACGGCGTGCTGGTGACGTTGCTGAACCGCGTGGGCACCGGCGGCGGCGATTCCTTCGGCTACGGCGACGCGGGCTTCAACGTGTCGCTCGATGACGGCGCGGCCCATGGCATCCACAATTACCTGAACTATTCCGATCCGGGCGGCGGCGTGCTGACCGGCACATGGTCGCCCGACGGAGGCACGCTCGCCTCCTTCAATGGCCAGAATCCGAACGGAACATGGAGCTTGTTTTTTGCGGACCTCTCGGGCGGCGGCGGCCAGGCCACGTTGAACGGGTGGAGTCTGGACATCACCGCCGTGCCGGAGCCGGTCAACGTGGCGCTGGGAGTTTTCGCGGGGCTGCTCGTCCTGTCGGGACTCTGGCGCGCAAACAGATTTCGCCGAACCCCAGGCGGCTGCTCGTCGCAGGTCGGCGGTCAACCGGATCCTGAACCCATTCGTCCGCAGTGAATGCATTGACCTTCATTTTCAGCGCGGCCGGTGCGGCCATCGTGCTGCTGCTGGTGCCGCAGATTTTGAAGCTGGCGGCCAGAAGCAGCCTGCCCCAGCGGCGGACCGACTTGCACCACACCCATCGTGCGCCGGTGCCGCGGCTTGGGGGGATTGCGATTGCCGTGGCCTTTGTCTGCGTGGAAATTTTTCTCGCGTTTCGCGCCGGGCAACCGGGAGCCCTCCGGACCCATCTCGTGATTCTCGGCGGCTCGCTCGCCATGTTTGGCCTGGGCCTGTGGGATGATCTGAAACCGCTGGGCGCTCGGAAAAAGCTGCTCGGGCAAGTGATCATTGCCGCCCTGGTCGCCAGCCTGGATGTGGGGATTCAGCACTTCAAGCTGCCGTTCACCGGTCAAATCATTGAACTGCATGCCTGGGGATTTGGGCTGACCATCCTGTGGCTGGTCGGGATGACAAACCTGATCAACTTGATCGACGGCGTGGACGGCCTGGCGGGCGGCATTTGTCTGATGCTGATGGTTCTGCTTTTATGCGTGGGTCAGGAGGGCAGCGACCTGCAACTCCTGGCGGCCGGCATGGGCGGCGCGCTCCTCGGTTTTCTGCGTTATAATTTTCCACCCGCACGGATTTATCTGGGCGACGGCGGCGCGTATCTGCTGGGCTTTTTGATCGGCATCTTCACCGTG
>JANPGB010000431.1:0-5411 GCA_031423695.1 Verrucomicrobiota bacterium | reverse complement strand
CCAACTACTTTTCGCTCGCTTCATGCGGCAGGGCTTTCTATTTTGTCAGAACACTTTCACCGCTGCTCTGACATGACATGGTTTGCTTGGGAAATGAATTGCGTCGGGTGCAGCCGCCTTCGGTGGCGCCTGTCGCCTGGTCGGATTAGTTCTATCGTGGGGTTGGTGCTGGCGCTTGCTCTCCGTTGCGATGCTGCGGAATCTGCCGGCATCCGATCCTTCCCTCTGCCGGTGGCGGGCAACGCCCCGCCCGGTTTCACCGCGCTGCCGCCGTCGCCGACCGGCATCACGTTCTCCAATTTTGTCTCGAGCCAGACGCGTTCACTCTACACGCTGATCCCCAGCGGCATTGCCGCGGGCGACGTGGATGGGGACGGTTTGTGCGATTTGTATTTTTGTTCCAGCGACGGGGCAAACCTGCTCTATCGCAATCTGGGCAACTGGAGATTTGCCGACATCACGGCGAGCGCGGGCGTCGCGTGTCCGGGGCAACACTCCATCGGCGCGACGCTGGCCGATGTGAATGGCGATGGCGCGCTTGACTTGATCGTGACCGCGCGCGGCGGGCCGAACCGGCTTTTCATCAACGACGGCAAGGGCCATTTCACCGAGGATCTGACCTTTCCGGGTCGTGAATCGAAACTCGCGAGCACCTCCATCGCCGTGGCGGACGTGGACGGCGACGGCGCGCTCGACATTTATCTTTGCAACTATTGCAGCCGTTCGTATCTCGACGACCATATCGAAATCGAATCGGACTTGAGCAAGGAATGGCTGCGCGTGCGCGACGGCAAGGAATTGTCGCCGCAGTTCAAAGACCAGTTCTATGCCCAGGGTGGCGGGCTCTACGAAAAAGGCGAACCCGACGTGTTGTATTTGAATGACGGGCACGGCCACTTCAAGCTCGCCGACGCATCCCATTTCACAATGCCGCCCGGCTCGTTGCCACCTGGGCCGCTGGATGGTTCGGGTCTCGCCGCGCAGTTCCGTGACTTCAACGGCGACGGTTTTCCCGATCTTTATGTCTGCAATGATTTTCACACGCCCGACCGTTTCTGGTGGAACGACGGCAAAGGCCATTTCACCCTCGCGCCGATGACGACGCTGCGGCATCAGAGTTTTGGCTCGATGGCTGTGGACGGCGCCGATGTCAATTTGGACGGCGCGTTGGATTTTTTTGTCGGCGACATGTTGAGCCGTGATTATTCGCGTCGACAGCGGCAACGCGGCATTGCTGCGCCCGGCACGCCGCAGACAGACAACTACGGCCTCATTCCGCAATACACCCAAAACACTTTCTTCCTGAATCGCGGTGACAACACCTTCGCTGAGATTGCGCCTTACGCAGGATTGTCTGCGAGTGAATGGACCTGGGGGGCGATTTTCTTCGACGCCGATTTCGACGGCTATCCGGATCTGCTGATTTCCTGCGGCAACCTGCAGGACTACATGGACGCCGACGCGATGGCCTCGCGCCGAAAATCCATGTCGAAGATTCAAGACATGGAGGAATACCGCCGCACGATGCCGATTCTCAACGCGCGTTGCCAGTTGTTCCGCAATCTCGGCGACTTGAAATTCGAGGAAGTCGGCGAACGCTACGGCATTCACGCGGAGCAACCGCACGGCGGCATGGTCGTTTGTGATTTGGACAATGACGGCGATCTCGACGTGGTCATCAACAACGCCAACGGCCAGCCGGAAATCTATCGCAACGATTGCACCGCGCCGCGCATCGCGGTGAAGTTACATGGCCGTGCGCCGAACGCTTTTGGCGTCGGCGCGAAGGTGGAATTGATCGGCAAGAAAACGCAGGAGCAGGAAATCATCTCCGGCGGCCGCTACGGATCGGGCTGCGATTATGCTTTGGCATTTGCGGCGCGGGCCGATTGGTCGCCTTACAAATTGCAAGTGACGTGGCGCGACGGTCGCGTGACTGAGGTGGCCGGAGTGGAGGCGAACCAACTTTACGTCATCACAGAAACGAACACGACGGCCGCGCCGCTGAAGGCTGCCAGCAAACCGAATCCGTGGTTTGAAGACGCGAGCGCGTCGTTGAATCACACGAACCATGAAAATAATTTCAACGATTTTGAAGCGCAGCCGTTGTTGCCAAATCGGATGAGCCGCCTTGGGCCGGGTGTGAGCTGGTTCGACATTGATGGCGACGGGCTGGACGATTTGATTCTTGGCACGTCGCGCGGCGCGCTGATGGGCATTTACAAAAATCTAGGGGGACGATTTGCGCCGTTCAATCCCGACGACCAACAAATGGGCGCGCGCCTCGATCTCACCAGCGTGTTGGGCTGCGGCAGCAAGGAAACCGGCGTCTCGCTCGTTCTCGGCGTCTCGTCGTGGGAAGACCCCGCGCTCAAGGACGCCGCGCAGTTCGTAAGCCTGACCAAATCAAACACCTGGTCGGCCGGCCCGCACGTGTCCCGCGGAAAAAATTCCACCGGCCCGCTGGCGCTGGCGGATGTCAATGGCGATGGCAATTTGGATTTCTTCATCGGCGG
The DNA here is from genome assembly GCA_031423695.1 of Verrucomicrobiota bacterium. GTDB lineage: Bacteria > Verrucomicrobiota > Verrucomicrobiia > Limisphaerales > CAIQOK01 > CAIQOK01. The sequence goes on along the minus strand of JANPGB010000431.1, from coordinate 2,895 downwards.
CCGCGCGCGGTTCAATCGCTATCCCGAACCGGCGGATTCGATGATGATTCTCCGCGACGCGAAAGGCCAGCTCACCGAAGCCACCGGCGCGGCGGTGAAAGTATTGAACAATCTGGGCATGGTCACATCGGCGGTGTTCGCCGATTTGAACGGCGATGGCCGGCCGGATTTGATCGTCGGCTGCGAGTGGGGCGCGATTCAAATTTTGATCAACACCGGCCAAGGCTTCACGAACACGACGGCCGAGTGGGGCTTGGATAAATTTACCGGCTGGTGGAACGGCGTCGCCGTCGGAGATTTTGATGGCGACGGACGCATTGACATCGTCGCGTCGAACTGGGGACAGAACAGCAAATACGAAGGCGAATACGACGCGCAACGTCCGCTGCAAATTTTTTACGGCGACTTCAACGAGATGAACCGCGTCGAAATCGCCGAGGCGCACACCGACCCGTTCACGCACAAGCTCGTCCCCGAACGCGACCTCACCGACAGCGCTGCCGCCGTGCCGTATATTCGAGGCAACACACCGACCTTCCAGTCGTTCGGCGATGCGGACCTGGCAGAAGTTTATGGCGAAAAATTGAAAGCGGCCTCGGCGGTGGAGGCGCGGGAACTGCGCTCGATGGTGTTCCTGAATCGCGGCGGGAAATTTGAAGCGCATCCGCTGCCCGTCGAGGCGCAGTGGTCGCCGGCGTTTGGAATTTCGGTGGCGGACTTCAACGGCGATGGCAACGACGACATTTTTCTGGCGCAGAATTTTTTCTCATCGCAACCGGAGACGATCCGCAATGACGCGGGCCGGGGACTGTTGCTGTTCGGCGACGGCAAAGGGGATTTCCGCGCGCTCAATGGCGAAGAGTCTGGCATAGAAATGTACGGCGAACAGCGCGGTAGCGCGGTTTCCGACTACGACGGCGACGGCCGCGTGGATTTGATGGTGGCGCAATCCAATGACCAGACGAAACTGCTGCACAACCGTCGCGCGAAACCGGGCCTGCGCGTGAAACTTCAAGGCGGCGCGGGCAATCCGCAATGCGTCGGCGCGATCGTCCGTGCGAAAACTGCCGCCGGGCTGGGTCGCGTGCAAGTGGTGACGGCGGGATCCGGCTACTGGTCGCAAGATTCCGCGACGCTGATCGTGACGGGCACCGCGCCGGTCACCGCGCTGCAGGTGCAATGGCCGGATGGCGCCTCAGAAACCTTCCCCGTGGAGGCGGATGTCAAAAACGTCACGTTGCGCGAAACGAGCAAGCTGCGGTAGTAAACTGTGACGACGTTCAAACAATTTGTCTCGGGTAGGGCGCGTCGTTCCGCGCCCGCCGTTCTTGGCCGGTCAGACGAATGCTCAAAAAAAATCGGCGCGTTGGTAGGGAGCCGCTGCCGCGACGCTGGCATGAATCACCGTTCGTGCGGGCAGGCGACGCGGCAGCGCCGCCCTGCCTGGTTGCTCGTGCTTTTTGTCACGCTGGAAATTTATTTGCCGCAACTTTGCTCCGCGGCTGAAATGGCGAACGCCAAATCGTTTCCTCTCCAGGTCGCCGGCAATGGGTCGCCTGGTTTCACCCAGATTTCACCGTCACAAATCGGGATCACGTTTTCCAATTCCGTGGCGGTTCATTCCATGCACACGCTGATCGCGAATGGTCTCGCGGCAGGCGACGTGGACGGCGACGGTTTGTGTGATTTGTATTTTTGCAATGGCAATGGGGCGAATGTTCTCTACCGCAATCTCGGCGGCTGGAAATTTGCGGACATCACGGCTGGCGCAGGCGTCGGTTGCCCGGGGCAGCATTCCATCGGCGCGACCTTCGCGGATGTGAACGGCGACGGCGCGCTGGATTTGATCGTGACCGCGCGCGGCGGGCCGAACCGGATTTTCCTCAATGACGGCAGGGGAAAATTCACCGAGGACTTAACTTTTCCCGGCCGCGAATCGAAACTGGCGAGCACCTCCATCGCGGTGGCGGATGTGGACGGCGATGGCGCGCTCGACATTTACATTTGCAATTACTCGACGAGTTCGTATCTCGACACGCACATTGAGATCGGCCCGGAGCTGACGAGGGAGTTTCAGTCCGTGCGCGAAGGCAAGTCGCTGTCGTCGCAGTACACGAACCAGTTTTATGTGGACGGCAACAGCCTCTATGAAAAGGGCGAACCGGATGTGTTGCTGCTGAACGACGGTCACGGCCACTTCAAAGTCGCGGGCGAAAATCATTTCACGATGCCGCCCGGTTCGCCGGCGCCGGGGCCGCTGGACGGTTCGGGCCTGGCCGCACAATTCCACGACCTCAACGGCGACGGTTTCCCCGACCTTTACGTCTGCAATGATTTTCAAACGCCGGATCGGCTGTGGTTCAATGACGGCCGCGGCCATTTCACCCTCGCGCCGCCGCTGACGCAACGGCACATGAGTTCGAGTTCAATGGCGGTGGATTTTGCGGACGTGAACCTCGACGGCGCGCTGGACTTTTTTGTGAGCGACATGTTGAGCCGCAACCACGCGACGCGCATGCGGCAGCGGGCACTGCTGAAATTGAGTTCGCCGGAGATCAACAGTTACGCCTTGCAGCCGCAGTATCCGCAGAACACTTTTTTTCTGAACCGGGGCGATAACACGTTCGCCGAGATTGCGCCCTACGCCGGGTTGATGGCGAGCGAGTGGACCTGGGGCGCAGTTTTTTTTGACGCGGACTTCGACGGCTATCCCGACCTGCTCACGTCGTGCGGCAACTTGCAGGACTACACGGACGCGGACACGGAGCTGGCGCACGCGGCGACGGTGCAAACCATGTCGGACATGGAGAAACATCGGAGCAAGCTGCCGGTGTTGAACGCGCGCTGCCAGTTGTTTCGAAACCTGGGCGATCTGCGTTTCGAGGAAGTCGGCGA
>JANPGB010000430.1:0-3900 GCA_031423695.1 Verrucomicrobiota bacterium | reverse complement strand
CGTCAGCATGGCCTCCCTGTTCGAAGGCGACCTTGCGTATCTCCGCGTGCGGCAGGTGGGCGAGGGTTTGGCGGCGGCTTTGCGCAGCGCGTATCAGCCGCTGGCGGCCTCCAATAAGTTGTCGGGCTTGGTCCTGGATTTGCGTTTTGCGGACGGCGCGGACTACGCGGCGGCAGTCACGGCGGCGGAATTGTTCACGTTGAAAAAAACGGCCACGCTGGATTGGGGCAAGGGGCCTCATGAAACAAAGCCCGGAAATGAACTGCTGTCCCTGCCACTGGTGGTGCTGGTAAACGGCGCCACGCATGCCGCGGCCGAGACCCTGGCTGCCCTGCTGCGGGAGACCGGCGCCGGCCTGCTCCTCGGCAACGCCACCGCCGGGCACGCCCTGCTGACGCAGGATTTTCCTTTGAGCAACGGCAGCCTTTTGCGCGTGGCCACGGCGGCCGTGAAATTAAACGGCGTGGAGCTCTCCACCGTGCAGCCCGACATCACCGTGGCCGTCAGCGCGCAGGAGGAACAAGCCTTTCTGACGGAGCCGTTCAAGGTTTCCGCCGGCACGCCTACGCCCGCGCTCACCAACAAACCAGCCGGCACGAATTCAGCCGGCCGCCGGGCACGCCTGACGGAGGCCACCCTGGTGCGCGCCCATAAACAAGGCTTGAATCTTGAGACGGACGAAACCGGAATCCTCAACGAACCACACGAAACCAAACCCGAAATCCCCGTCGTGAAAGACCCGGCGCTTGCCCGGGCGCTGGACTTGCTCCGGGGACTGGCCATTGTACGCCCGGCCAAACCGTGATTTCGGCGTTGACGATTGAATCCACCAGACCCAATTTCTAACGATTACTTTTCATGAAGACTGTCCTTTTTATCTGCACCGGCAATGTTTGTCGCAGTCCGATGGCCGAAGGCCTCTTCCGCCATGCCGTCCAGGGCCGCGGAAATTATCGCGTCCTCTCCGCCGGCCTCGGCGCGATGCACGGCCAGCCGCCCAGCGCCTACGCGGTGCAGGCGACCAAGGTGCTCGGCATTGACATCTCGAACCAGCGCAGTCGCATGCTCACCGCCGAGATGGTGCAACAGGCGGATTATATTTTCGGCATGACCCACAGCCATGTGGACACCGTGATGGTGCTGTATCCGCAGGCGGCGGAAAAAACCTTCCTGCTCCGCGAATTCGACGACACGCTCGACACCTTCGAGAAGGACATCAGCGATCCCATCGGCGGCTCGTATGAAGTCTATGAAAACTGCCGCGATCAGATTGAACAGGGCATCGGCTCGCTGCTGCGTTTCATCGAGCAGAACGATTCGTCGTCCGGGGTGGCGGGCGGCAAGACGGCGGCGGTCGCGATCGGCGCGGATCACGGCGGCTTTGAAATGAAGGAGGCGCTCAAGAAACACCTGGCGGAACGCGGCGTCAGCGTGGCGGATTTTGGCGCGCTGACCAAGCAGCCGTCAGATGATTACCCCGACTTCGCCCAATCGGTCGGCCACAGCGTGGCCCAGCACCGCGGGCAGGTGGGCATTTTGGTCTGCACCAGCGGCATCGGCATGAGCATCACCGCCAACAAGATTCCCGGCATCCGCGCCGCCCTGGTGGGCGATGAAGAAAGCGCCGCCTTGACCCGCCAGCACAATGACGCAAACGTCCTTTGCCTGGGCACCCGGAACACCTCCACGGACGCGGCCAAAAAAATCGTGGACGCCTTTCTTAACGCCCGCTTCGAGGGCGGCCGGCATGAGCGGCGCGTGCACAAGATGGAGACCCAGTTCGTCCACCGCGACCTGAAACTGCAATCCGTTGACCCGGAAATTGCCCACGCCATTGAGCATGAACGCGTGCGCCAGCAGGAGAACATCGAACTCATCGCCAGTGAGAACTTCGTCAGCCCCGCGGTCATGGAGGCGCAGGGTTCCCTCCTGACCAACAAGTACGCCGAGGGCTATCCCAAGAAACGCTGGTACGGCGGCTGCGAGAACGTGGACATCGTCGAGCAGGTAGCGATTGACCGCGCGAAGAAACTGTTTGGCGCGGAACATGCCAACGTGCAGCCGCACTCCGGCAGCGGCGCGAACATGGCGGTCTATTTCGCCTTCCTCAAACCCGGCGACAAGCTGCTCACGATGGATCTGAGCCACGGCGGCCACCTGACGCACGGCAACAAGGCGAATTTTTCCGGCAAGTTTTTTGAGATCGTCCACTACGGCGTGCGGAAGGACGACGAGCGGATTGATTACGATCAACTCGCGCAAATGGCCCGCGAACACAAGCCGAAGATGATCACCGTCGGCGCAAGCGCCTACCCGCGCATCATTGATTTCGAGCGCATGGGCGAGATCGCCCGGGAAGTCGGCGCGCTGCTGCTGGCGGACATCGCGCACATTGCGGGCATGGTCGCGGCGGGCATCCATCCCAGCCCGATGGAGCACGCGGACTTTGTGACGACGACGACGCACAAGACCTTGCGCGGGCCGCGCGGCGGTTTGATTTTGACCCGCGAAAAATACGCCAAGGAAATTGATTCGCAGGTATTCCCCGGCATCCAGGGCGGCCCGCTCATGCACGTCATCGCCGCCAAGGCGGTTTGTTTCCATGAAGCGCTTCAGCCGTCCTTCAAGAATTATCAGGAGCAGATCGTTCGCAACGCCCGGGCGCTTGCCGACGGCATGAAGCGGAACGGTTTCCGCCTGGTCAGCGGCGGCACGGACAATCATCTCATGCTCGTGGACGTGGGGGCAAAAAACCTGACCGGCAAGGATTGTCAGATCGCCCTCGACGAAGCCGGCATCACCGTCAATAAGAACACGATTCCTTTCGAGACCCGTTCCCCGTTCCAGGCCAGCGGCATCCGGCTTGGCACGCCCGCCAGCACGACGCGCGGCATGAAAGAGGCGGATATGGCGGCAATCGCCGACATGATCAGCGAGGCGTTAATGGACATCAAGAATGTTGACACGCTCGCCAAAGTGCGTCAACGTGTCCGGGAACTCACTGCGAGATTTCCGTTGCCTTACTAGAAATAAATCCCGAGCTTCGCAGCGCGCTCCCGGTTGGTGGTAATTCCAATCAATTTGAACCATTCGTGTCCTTGACCGTCCAATCCAGCGATTGGGTCGGCGACGGCCTGAAAGCTTTACCAGCACGATTTAATTTAATCCTAACCATTTAATTTTATGCCCCCTAAAGTCAGCACCAAGAAACCGGCGCCGCCGAAAGCCAGGAAACCACGCGTCGCAGCGGCGCGGCCCGCACCCATCGAAGACCCCGCCATCATGGAATCCGCCCCGATGACCGCGGTCGAGGATTTGCAGGATCAAACCTGCCAGCCGCCCACGACCCCCATCGAAACCAGCGGGCTCGAAAAATCCGAACTTCAGGCGACCGATGACAAGGACCGTATCGCCACCTCGCTCAACATTGCCAAGCTGCAGGCGATGCAGATGAGCGAGTTGAACAACATGGCCAAGGAGCTGGGCGTGGAAAACTTCGGCACCATGCGCAAGCACGAGGTCATCTTCCACATCCTCCAGAAAAATGCCGAACGCGCCGGTGTGCTGTTCTCTGAAGGCGTCCTGGAAGTATTGCCGGAAGGTTTCGGCTTCCTGCGTTCGCAAAGTTTCAATTACCTCCCCTGCCCTGAGGACATTTACGTTTCGCCGTCGCAGATCCGCCGATTTGATTTGCAGACCGGCAACCTGATCGCCGGCCAGATTCGCCCGCCCAAGGAAAAGGAACGCTTCTTCGCGCTGCTCAAGGTCGAGGGCGTGGATGGCGAAGATCCCGACAAGGCGAAGGACAAAACGCATTTTGACAACCTCACGCCGCTGTTCCCGAACAAGCGTTACCTGCTCGAAACCGCCGCCGACGAATTATCCACGCGCGTCCTCGAT
>JANPGB010000429.1:0-4111 GCA_031423695.1 Verrucomicrobiota bacterium | reverse complement strand
TTGCCGCCGGGCTTGCTGCTTGCCTGCGTAGTCTGCGGCTTTCGCAGCCGGCGACCACGGAGCGACCAGGTTAAACATGGCGGTCAATTGGAAGTAGTCGCTCAGCTCACGTTGCAGATTCGTCGCCACGGCTTCAGTCGGAGCGAGAAAGGTGAGCGAAAGATTTACAGTGCTGTTGCTCGGTGCCACGAAACTGTTGGTTGAAAAAGTTTGTAGATCGTCGAACCATTTTTCGCGCGTGGCGTCGGTTCCAACGGGCAACGTCAGCACCACGGAATCACCAAACAACATCAGGCTGGATGTGGCGGGTGCCTGGTTGGTCAACTCCGCAAAAGCCGCCTGCGCCCCGGCCGGTTTGGGAAAAGTTGCGACCAAGGTATCGTGCGCCGTGGATGCCAGCGCAGCGGAACCTTCGCCCCTCCAGAGGGAGACGGCTTCACAGGTCAGGGCATGTTGCGGTTGGCGGATGGCGGCCCCAAGAAAATCCCCGATGCCGCCGTGCTGGCCAAGGACCAGCAACATGCCGAACACGACCGTCAACACAACCGCGCCCCCGTGCAAACCCAGCAGCCCCAGCGTGGCCAGCCAGTGGGGCGGACGGGCGTTGAGGTTTTCAAACACGCTGAGCGAGTGGGTGGCGACCATTTTTGCGCCTGTGACTTTCGGCAGCGCCGACTTGACCGCCGTGATGATTGCCTGCGCAGTCGCCGTGGGAATGCGGTCTTCATCTGGCAACGGCTGCGGCAGGTTTTGCTGCCGTAATTCTTCGGTGACTTTGCCGAGCTTGAACACCACCGGGAGGGCCAGTCCCATCGCAATGGCAATGTACGGCATGAATTTCATCTGCCCGACGATGCCCATCACCAGCAGGCCCGCAATGGCGAGCAGGCGGAACACGAAATCAAGCCAGCGGTTCCGGCAGAACAACGTGGCTTGCAACACATGCCCGCCGTCCAGCGGAAGGATGGGCAACAGGTTGAACCCGTTCAAGAATAGCGCCAGCGTTGAGGCCTCAATCAGCAAAGGCTTTTTCATCAGCAGGCCGACCGTTCCCAGCACCACGCCCAGCGCGATACCGGGCACCGGTCCGGCCAGCGATACGAGCGCTTTTTTCCAGCCAGGCACGTTCCAGTTCTGCCCACTGACAGCGGCGCCAAACATCGGGATGAAGAACATCCGGAGGTTGCGGTAGCGGCAGAAACGCATCGCCACCCAGTGCCCGGCCTCGTGGAAGAATAAAATCGGCAGCAGGAGCAGGGTGAATTTCCAGTCCCAGTTCTTCGCACCCAACACGATGAAGGCAACTATGGAAATCACCAGAATCCAGATCGCGGACTTCCAGCTCGGTTTTTTGTTTTGCAAGCTGTCCAATTCCGCCAGCACGTCAGCGTGCTCCAATCCTTGCGACTGGATTTCCCGCACGCGCGCCGCGAACGCCGCCGCCTGTGCCTGCGCCGCCGCCGAGCGTGGCTTAAAGACACCGCGCGCCAGATGAAAGTCCCGCAACAGGACGTGATGCCGTTCGATGGCGGCCAGCATTTCCCCGGGTGACGACACGGGTGAGATGTTTTTCCGGGCGCTCAATGCCTCGAGGAGTTGCTGATGCGCAGCCCAGAGTTTTTCGACCGGCGCGTTGTGCCTCCGGTTCATCTGCACCACCGCCGGTGCCAGCATGTCGGGCTTGGCGGCGGATGAAACCAGCCACGTGCCGTCGGCGAATTCCGTGAAGAACATCGGGGACAAAGCGCGGCTGGACTTGACTGCCTTGGTCCAAGTCCGATGGTGAATCCGCGCGAAACATTGCCCCGACGCATGCAGAAACGTGGCCCATAATATTTTCGTCCCCGTGCCGGGGTCTTCGATCACATGATAAACCGGCGAGTGAAATTCCAATGCGCCTAGCTGCCGGATCAAGGGCTGAAAGCGTGACTGGACCTCCAGCGGCAGTTCCACAACGACGCAGGGCTGGAGGGATTCAATGTTGGGATCATCGGAGGAACTGGGGATGCGGATATGCAGCCATTTGATGATCCAGCCGATCAGGACCAGCGGCGATCTGCTGCCCCACCAATATTCACGATGGGTCACCTTGGTGGAGTCAATGTCGTAGCAGGGGTTCATGGCGGCGCCAGAAATGACGAAGTTGAAGCGCGGGATCAAGAACAAACCGGTGCAGCGTCGGCGCTGTGCGCCGAATCAGTCGAGCCGCAGGCTCGCCGCTACCCCGACCGCGCCTCCAAGAAGCTTTTTAACTCCGCCGCCGCCTTGCCGCCGAAGCCGGACACTTCGGCGATCTTCTCCACGCTCGCCAGCCGCAGTTGCTGGACAGAGCCGAATTTTTTCAGCAGCGACGCCTTGCGCTTCTCGCCGATGTTCGGGAATTCGTCGAGGATGCTTTCGGAAATTTTCTTCAGGCGCAGTTCGGCGTTGTAGGAGTTCGCCACGCGATGACATTCGTCGCGCACGCGCTGCAACAATTTCACCGCCGGATGATCGAGGCCGAGCCGCAGCGGCTGGCTTTCACCGGGACGGTATATCTCCTCAAACTCCTTGGCCAATCCAATCACGGGAATTCGTTCCAACCCTAGTTTCTTCAGCTCCGCGCACGCCATGCCGAGCTGACCTTTGCCACCGTCGATCAGGATCAGGTCGGGCAAAGTAGGGCGGGCTTCCAGCCTGCCCGGCGAGCGCTTCAGCGCGAGCGCTTCACGCCTCGCTTCACTCGGCGTGGGCAGGCTGGAAGCCTGCCCTACTTTAACTTCACTCTCGCGCAGCAACCGCGTGTATCTGCGCCTCACCACCTCGGCGATGCTCGCGAAATCATCCTGACCGACCACTGTTTTAATTTTGAACCGCCGATAATTCGCGCGGTCGGGCCGTCCGTTCTTGAAGCTTACCAACGATGCCACCGCGAAAGTTCCGCTGATGTTGGAAATGTCAAAACCCTCGATCCGTACCGGTGGCACAGGGAGATTCAGCACCTTCGCGAGTTCCGCCAAATCGTTCACCGGGTTGATTGAGAGCGGCAGGCTGTAGGGCACGCGCGGAAATTTCTCCGTCTTCTTGGACATGTACTTCAAGTCGCGGATCAGGTCGCGCAACTGGGCGGCGCGCTCGAAGTCCTGTTTCGCCGAGGCCTTTTTCATTTCGCCTTCGAGCTGTTCCTGCATCGTCTCGCATTGACCGCCGATGAAATCGCACGCGGCGTTGACCTGCGCCAAGTATTGCTCGTGCGTCACATTGGCGATGCACGGCGCGGTGCAGTATTTCAAATGCCCGTAAAGACAGTGCTTGTAGTCGCGGTCGGTGGGCGTGAGCGGACGGCAACCGCGCAGATGAAACTGCCGCCGCGCCAATGCGAGCGTGCTGCGCAGCGCGCCGGAATCCGGGAACGGCCCGAAGTAACGCGCGCCGTCGTCCTGCTTGATGCGCGTGAGCGTGAAGCGCGGGATGGGATCATTCAGGTTCACCTTGAGCATCAGGTAATGCTTGTCGTCGCGGAGGCTGACGTTGAAGCGCGGCTTGAATTCCTTGATCAGCTTGCTTTCGAGCAGGAGCGCCTCGGGCTCGCTGCGGACGACGTGGACATCGAAATCGTGGATGGCCTCGACGAGCGCGTTGAACTTCAAATCCCAGCCCATGCGCCGCGACGACTGGAAATACTGGCTGACACGTTTGCGGAGGTCGCGCGCCTTGCCGACATAGATCACCGTGCCGAAGCGGTCCTTGTGCAGGTACACGCCCGGCTTGTGCGGCACCGTGCCGAGCTTTCTGCGCAAGCCTTCATTCTCAGCCATGGCTTCAATATGCCGAAAACGCCCGCGCGCTTAAAGCGGAACTTCCACCCGCCGGGAGAATGGAGCGCAGCCGTGCAGCAACCGGAATCGTCACCCAAGTCTCGCAAAAAAGAAACGGCAGGGGTTTGATCACCCCTGCCGTTCTCCGGTCATCCAACCGGCAATTGGTTCAACTCACTTGGGCGGCGGCGGCACGAAGCACCGGTGACAGGTCGTATTGCCTGAGGAATCCGTGACCACGAGCACAGGTTCCCCGCGAGTGTGCACATGAGCCGTCACTACGCCCGCCATCGGCTGTACCCCGGCATGCCCGG
>JANPGB010000428.1:0-1805 GCA_031423695.1 Verrucomicrobiota bacterium | reverse complement strand
GGCCTGGCGGCGCTCCATGCTGAAGTGGAGACCATCGTGGACTGGGTGCCGGCCGTGGTGGGCCGGCGACTGCGCACGCTCGTCCTCAATGGCGAACGCATCCTCGCCAGCAGCGAACTGCGTCGGGACTCGAAACCACGTCGTCGCCTCGCGGCCCTGGATCAGCAGACGGGCCGGGTTCTCGATTGGAATCCTGGCGCGGACAACGCCGTGTTCACTCTGGCCTATGTGAACAACATCATTTTCATCGGAGGCGACTTTCTCTCGATTGGCGACGTGCCGCGCGCGCGTGTGGCGGCGGTCGATGCGACCACCGGTGAACCGCTCCCTTGGAATTCCAACACCACCGGACCCAATGGCCGTGTCTCGGCGCTGGCCGTTGCCAACGAGAGGGTCCACATCGCAGGCGGCTTCAGCTCCGTGAACGGCACGTTTTCTCCCGGCCTCGCGGCCTTCGACCTGGCGTCTGGTGTGTCGGTGAACTGGCGACCCCGTCCGAATCGTGCCGTCCTCGCCCTGGAAGCTTCGGGCAACACACTCTATGCCGCCGGCAGTTTCACCAACGTGGCCGGACAATCACGTCGCGCCTTCGCGGAGGTCAATGCGCTGACGCCGACCGCTACAAGCTGGAATCCCGATGTGCGTGGTTCCGGCGCGTCGGGCAACGCCATCACCCGCCACGGTGACACCGTTTATCTCGGAGGCAGCTTCACGAACATCGCCGGACAACCACGGCGACATCTCGTTGCGCTGAATGCCAGCAATGCCGCGCTCACTTCCTGGAAACCCACGTTCGGCGCAGCGGACGATTTGGTCGAGGATATCGCGGCAACCGACGAGGCCATTTATGTCGCGGGCACTTTCTCGAACATTGGCGGCAAACCACGCTTATCCCTCGCCGCGCTCGATCCGCAAACCGCTGCTGCCCTCGATTGGAACCCGAACCCCGCCAATGATTCCGGACCCGCCGCCGTGCAAACGGTGACAGCAGGGACGGGTGCTGTTTATGCGGGCGGCATTTTCACTTCACTGGGTGGCAAACCGCATCGTTACTTCGCGGCGTTTGCCGCGACGGGCGCGCCCGTGATCGCCCAGCTCCCCATCGGCGTCACCTTGAGAATGGGCCAGAACAGTGCGCTTGCCGCCACGGTCACCGGCCAGCCGCCGCTCTCGTTGCAGTGGCAGCTCAACGGCACCAATCTGCCCGGTGCAGTGAGCGCCACACTTCCGCTCAACAATGCGCAGGCGACTCAATCCGGCGATTACACTCTCACCGCATCCAATGTGATTGGCGTCAGCAGCAGCGCGCCGGTCTCCGTTCTCGTGACCGAGCCGCTCGGCGTCTCGCGTTCCCTGGGGAACATCTCCGCCTCACCGGGCACGAACATCATCTTCACCATCGGCGTGACCGGCAGTCCGCCGCCGCGCTTTCAATGGAAGCTCAACGGCATTCCAATCCCCGGCGCCCAGGCATCGACTCTGGCGATCGATGACGTTGAGACCGCCGACAGCGGGGTCATCAGCGTCACGAGCTTCAACGGCATCGACACGATCGAAAGTGCGCGCGCCGCCTTTTCCGTGAATGGAGTCACGGCGTTGAATGCGGATGCCTTCGCCAGCCGTTTTCGCCTGACCAACAGCTCCGGCACGGTCGTTGGAAACAACGGCGCGGCCACCCGCGAACCTGGCGAGCCGTTCCATGCCGGCAAGCCTGGCGGCCGATCACTCTGGTACTCGTGGGTGGCTCCCGCAGATGGCATCGCCACCATCTCCACCCGTGGCTCCGCCTTCGACACGCTGCTGGC
>JANPGB010000427.1:0-2776 GCA_031423695.1 Verrucomicrobiota bacterium | reverse complement strand
TCGAACCCCGGCGCGCACGGGGTGACGCGCCCTACCGTCCGCACTTTTCAATTGGACGCGAACTTTTTGCTGCGACAGACTGTCTATTACAGATGAAACGAAACTTGGCGGGGAAATTCTTGAAGCTGGGATGGCGCTACGCCAGTGTCGTGACGCTGATGATCGCGTCGTCCGGCTCGCTGCCGGCACAAACCAACGCCACCATCAAGATGCCGCCGCCGGCCCCGCGGCGGCCCAGCATTGTGCTCATTCTGGCGGATAATCTTGGCTACGGGGACCTGGGTTGTTACGGCCAGACAAAAATCAAAACACCGAATCTCGACAGGCTTGCCGCCGAAGGCATCCGGTTCACGAGTTTTTATGCGGGCAGCCCGGAAGCTGCGGCGTCGCGCGCGGCCTTGCTGACGGGGATGGAACCGCGTCATTTGCATCCGGGTTTCAATCAGACGCTGCCGGCCGACGCCGTCAGCCTCGCGACGCTGCTCAAGCGGCAGGGCTACCATACCGGACTGATCGGCACCTGGGGGTTGGGCGACACCGGCGCGGCCACGCCGGACAGGCAGGGTTTCGATGAGTTCGCCGGCTTCCTCAGCGCCGACCACGCGCGGAATTATTTCACCGACCGGCTCTGGCGGCATGACCCGGTGCAGGGCGATGCGGAGATGGTTTTCCCCGAGAATGAAGCGGGCAAGCGCGGCCAGTTCATGCCGGACCTGCTCACGACCGCCGCCGTGAATTTTGTCCGCAACAATCCGCCGGAACCGCTCAACCATTACCGCCCGTTCTTCTTGTGCCTGGCGTATCCCCTTCCGCATGTGTCCGCCAGCACCGCGCCGCCGGGCGGCTCCGAGTACGCCGATGCGCCCTGGCCGCCGCTGGAACGTCTTCGCGCCACACTCATTTCGCGCATGGACGACGGGGTCGGCCAGTTGCTGGGCAAGCTGGCGGAACTGAAGCTCGGCACGAACACGGTCGTCCTTTTCGCCAGCGTGGGCGGGCCGGAAGCGGAAAAGGCCATGCAGCCGGAATTCTTCCGCAGCGCCGGCCCTTTTCGGGGCCAGCAGGGGAGTTTGAACGAGGGCGGCTTGCGCGTGCCGCTGATCGTCCGCTGGCCGGCGCGGATCGGCGCTGGCGGCGTGAGCGATTTGCTTTCCGCCGGGTACGATGTTTTGCCGACTGCGGCCGAGCTCGCGTTGACCCCGCCGCCGGACAAGTTGGACGGCGTTTCGTTGCTGCCCACGCTGCTAGGCCAGGCGCAAACCAACCGCCACGAATCGCTGTATTGGGAAACCTCGGTGAATGGTTTCCAGCAGGCGGTGCGCGTGGATGACTGGAAGGCCATCCGTTCCGCCACCAACCAGCCGACGGAATTTTACCAGCTGAAAAAGGATCCGGCGGAAAAGGAAAACCTCGCCGCGAAGCATCCCGAGGTGTTGGCGAAGGTTGAAAAGATTTTCAACGCGGCGCGCCAGGCGGGCGAGCAGCCTTAGGCAGAAACATGGCGAAGACTTTGAACGCAAGGGCGCAATCCCGGGAGCGCGGACAACCTTGTCCGCGAGTTCTGTTTGTACGGTTGGGTTCGGGCGGACTCAGCGGTCCGCGCTCCTCGCCTTGAGCCATGAGCGGTCCTGAAAATTCCGCCGGCGAAACTTCCCCTGCCGGCAACGACACCTACGCGGTTTTGCGCAACCGCGACTTCCGTTTTTACATCACGGGCCGGCTGGTGGCCGTGCTCGGCTCGCAGATGCTTTCCGTGGCCGTGGGCTGGGAGATTTACGAACGCACGCATTCGGCGCTCAAGCTCGGCTATGTCGGCCTCGCGGAAATGCTCGCCATGCTGCTCTTCACGCTGCCGGCGGGGCATGTGGCGGACAACTTCAACCGCAAGACCATCATCAAGACCGTGCTTGTCATCAGCGCGGTGGCGAGCCTGGGCCTGGCGCTGATTTCCTGGCTGGAGGCGCCGGTGTTCTGGATTTACGCCTGCCTGTTTGTGTACGCGGCGGCGCGGACCTTCCTGTGGCCGGCGAGCGCAGCGTTTGTGACGAGCCTGGTCCCGCGCAAGATTTTTTCGCGCGCCGTGATGTGGAACAGCGGCATGTTCCAGCTCGCCTCGGTCGTGGGGCCGGCCCTGGGCGGCGCGCTGATCGCGGCGATGCACGGGCGGCTCGCGCATCCGGCGGCGGTGATTTACGGCATCAACACGCTCACCGCCTTGAGCTGCTTTCTGTTCGTCAGCCTGGTGCGCGCGCAGCATGTCGTGGCGAAACGGGAGCCGATGACGCCGGGAAATTTGATCGCCGGATTCAAGTTTGTTTTCACCAACCGCATCATTCTCGGCACGATCACGCTGGACATGTTCGCGGTTTTTCTTGGCGGGGCGACGGCGCTGCTGCCGGTTTATGCCAAGGATATTTTGCGCTCCGGGCCTTCGGGATTGGGAATTCTCCAGGCGGCGATGCCGATTGGCGCGGTGTTTTGTTCGCTGATTCTGGCGCACCGTCCGCCGCTGCAAAAGGCGGGGCACGCGCTGCTGTGGGCGGTGGCCGCGTTTGGCATGGCAACGATTCTGTTCGGGCTTTTGAACGCGTCGACGCTGGGCGGCTGGCTGCCGGGCGCGGCCTGGTTCTGGCTTTCGTTTGCGATGCTGTTCACCTGCGGGGCGGTGGATAATATCAGCGTGATCGTGCAGCAGACGTTGGTTCAAATTCTTACACCGGATGAAAAGCGTGGCCGCGTTTCCGCCGTCAACAGCCTGTTCATCGGCACGTCGAAT
>JANPGB010000426.1:0-1904 GCA_031423695.1 Verrucomicrobiota bacterium | reverse complement strand
GCCGTTGGTGAGCATAAACTGTCGGCGCTCTCCTGCGGGTTTGGGGAATCAATGTTTCGCCTTCGCGGTGAATGCTGACCGGATCTTCCAGCTCAGGGATAATTGTCCCGATCCGCGTTGACTTCCGCCAATAATTCCTCGGCCGTCTGGGGTTCGGCTTCGGGCGCGAGGGATGTCTCCGGCGTGGTGCCGTTCAGGCTGACGCTTAAACCCATGATCCCGGTGAAGATAAACAAATCCCCGTAAAACCCGCCGAACACGAACAGATAGAAAATCAGCCGGCCGATGAAACAACTGAGCAGGAAGGTGTTGATGATGCGCCATTCAGGCGGGCCGGTCCGGTAGTTGTGATACAGATAACGCAGTGAAGCCCAGCAGAACCAGCCGAAGGCAAGGACGCCCCAAAGGCCGAAGGGAATGATCAACGAAAGCGGGCCGCTATGGTAATCGCCCGTGACGACGGCCCAGTGGAAGCTCTGGTTGGCCCGGTTGCTGTTGTCGTTGGCAAAATACATGTCCGTGGAATTAATCGAATACCCTTTGCCCAGCAGCAAGTGTTTGGGGACTTCCGGCAGCACGGCCTTCCACATTTCCAGCCGCCATTCACTCGACCCTTCCGCGCTCATTTTTGCGACCGTGCTGATTTTGACGGGCAGCACGCTGAGGGTGCGCTGCACCACCAAGGGCAGTTTTTCGGCCTGGGTCAGGATCACGCCAAACCCGAGCAGACTCACGCCAAGCAGGATCGCGAGCGAGCGGGTTCGGTGCAGTCCTTCCAGGAAGAATTGAACCACGAACACCAAACCCATGAGGACCAGGAACGAGCGAAAGCCGGAATACAAGCAGGCGGCAAAGGCCAGCACGAACAGCGCGGCCCGCCAGATTTTTCCGGGCGCAAAGATCCCCCGGATTCCATACCGGACCAGCAATCCAAACAAAAGTCCGGCGGAGGAAAGGGTCAGGCCAAAGATGCGGTACATTTCGTTGGAAGCGCTCTCACCGGTGACCGCTTCCACGGCGGAGAAATCCGGCGGAAATATCGCATACAGGAAGCTGGTCGAGTTGCCCGCCAGCCCCAGTATGTCCGGCACCATCGAAGTCAGCGCGGACAGAAAAAACAGCGCCGTGATCCACCCCGCCCGGCGCGCCGGAATCCGCTGGCTGGTCATCACGAAATATCCTATCACCGCCAGGAAGGTATAAAAATAGCGTCGCCCGCCGAAGGTGGCGGAGCCAAAGATCTGCGAGCCGATTCCCCCCGTGAAATACGCCGTGACCAACACCACCAGCGTGAGGCAAATCAGCGATTGATTGATCGCCGGCACCGTGTTGAAGCGGGCGTTTTGATTGACCGACCGGTTGAGCAGGCTGATCAGCAGACCGACCATGGCCACGGGCATCCACAGTGGCGGCTGGCCGGGTAAAAACGCAGGAGACATGGCGGCGTTCCAAAGGATTATCAGCAACGGATGGTACCACTGCATCATCAGGGGCAGGGCCAGCGCCGCCAGCACCAGTCCCAGAACCGTGAGGCTGCTGGGCTCCATCGGGTCCACGATGAAATAGCCCAGAATCACCGCCAAAGGCAGGATCAGGGCCATGATCAGGTGGGCGCGCGGTATTCTTAAAGTGTTCGCCATTGGGCCGTCTGATTAAACCCAAACCGCAGGCACAGTGGCAATCCTTTTCTGTTTTTTGTCCGGCGCCGGCGCACCCAAACCGGCCGTCGCCCGAGGAGCCGGGATTGCGCGGACGGGAGGCATGCCTTGGCCCGGGTGTTGCGCCGCTGGACGCGGCGCTGACTCCTCGCTGCGCGAGGAGTTCTACCCTGCGGCGCGCGGAGTTTTGCCTTGCGTAGGTAGCGGTTGTCGCGCGGCGACAACCTCGCCTGCGTGGCGCAGGCG
>JANPGB010000425.1:0-1723 GCA_031423695.1 Verrucomicrobiota bacterium | reverse complement strand
CCAACAAACATCGGATAGAGTATCGCCAGCGCCAGCCCACCTACGGCGACAGCAGCCATAAACACAAATGCAATTTGCGTAATATCCTGCCCAAAGATCATAATCGCGATTTTCCCTCAGAGTGTTGCGCGGCAGAACCTGCCGCACACTTTCAGTCAATACCTAGTCCTGTTCGTTCCGCATCTCGGCTTTTTCCAAGGCGTCCGCCAGGCGTCGCTCTTCATTGTAGTAACGTGCCCGGTCCCAGAAATGCGGCCTCGCAATTCCGGTTGAACGATGCCGGCCAATGATCTTGCCGTTTGCATCTTCGCCGACGATTTCATACACGAAGAGGTCTTGCGTTATGATCACGTCACCTTCCATGCCGACTACCTCGGTGATGTGCGTAATGCGGCGCGAACCATCCCTGAGGCGGGCTGCCTGTACAATCACGTCAATCGACCCGCAGACCATTTCCTTGATGGTCTTTGATGGAAGGGAAAAACCACCCATGGTGATCATCGATTCCAGACGTGAAAGTGCTTCCCGGGGGCTGTTGGCGTGAAGCGTTCCCATGGATCCGTCGTGACCGGTATTCATGGCCTGCAGCAGGTCGAAAGCCTCGGGTCCGCGGACTTCGCCGACGATGATTCTTTCGGGGCGCATACGAAGGCAGTTCTTGACGAGGTCACGCATCGTTATTGAACCTTCGCCTTCCAGATTTGGCGGACGTGTTTCAAGGCGCACGACATGTGGCTGCTGGAGTTGAAGTTCGGCCGCGTCCTCGCAGGTGATTATGCGTTCGTCGTGATCGATATGGCCGGTCATGCAGTTCAGGAGCGTAGTTTTTCCGGAGCCTGTACCACCAGAGATCAACACGTTGCAGCGCACACGGCCGATGATCTCGAGGATGGTGGCACCCTCGGGCGTTATGGATGCAAACTTTACCAGGTCATTGAGCTTCAGACGGTCTTTCTTGAATTTACGAATGGTGAGTGCCGGACCATCGATTGCCAGGGGTGCCACGATGACGTTAACACGCGAGCCATCGGGTAGACGTGCGTCGCATATCGGGCTTGCTTCGTCAACGCGCCGGCCAATCTGGCTCACAATGCGCTGGCAGATATTCAACAGCTGCCCATTGTCACGAAAGCGGACACCAGTCTGCTGCATCTTGCCGCCGACTTCTATAAAGGTCAGATTGGCGCCATTGACCATGATGTCGGAAATATCGTCGCGCGCGAGCAGTGGCTCGAGCGGCCCGTAGCCCAGGACGTCGTTACAGATATCTTCGAGGAGCTCTTCCTGCTCGGCAATCGACATCACAACGTCTTTGAGCGTGATGATCTCGTTTACAATGTCGCGGATTTCGTCGCGGGCGGCATCGCGGTCAAGCTGGCCGAGCTGCGTGAGGTCAATGGCATCAATCAGCGCGTTGAAGATCGTGCTCTTGATGTCATAGTAATTCTCGGATTTGCGGCCGGAAATGCCGGTGTCCATCCGCGGAGCCTTGGGTTGGGCGGGTGGAATGGTCGTGGATCCCGGGCGGGCTGCCTGCCCGGAAAACTGGGGCGCGGCTGCGGGCGCGTTCAAGTCGGGAATATGACTTGGAATCGCAGCGCCGCCAGCAAACGCATCGGTTGAAGGTGTTGCGGGCTGGGAAGCCGGAATTGCCGTTTTTTGTTGCGAACCAACGTCGCCTCTCTTGCCAAACATTATTTTTTCCTCAACATTGGCAATTTCT
>JANPGB010000424.1:0-2325 GCA_031423695.1 Verrucomicrobiota bacterium | reverse complement strand
CTCGGCGTGATGAAGGCGTTGAACAAACTCGGCGGCAAACACGGCGTCGGTCGCGTGGACATGGTCGAGAACCGTTTCGTCGGCATGAAGAGCCGTGGCGTGTATGAGACGCCCGGCGGCGCGATCCTGCTGTTTGCGCATCGCCAGATGGAATCGCTCACGATGGACCGCGAAGTCATGCACCAGCGCGACGCGCTCATCCCGAAGTATGCCGAGCTCGTCTACAACGGCTTCTGGTATGCGCCCGAACGCTACGCACTCCAGGCCTACGTCGAGGAATCGCAGCGGAACGTCACCGGCACGGTGCGCGTGAAACTTTACAAGGGCAACATCATGGTCAGCGGCCGCAAGTCGAAGGTGAGCCTCTACAACCCACACATCGCCACGATGGAAGCCGACCCGACCAAGGCTTACAACCAGGACGACGCCACGGGCTTCATCCGCCTGAACGGTCTGCGTCTGAAAGTCGCGGCGAAGGTGCATGGGAAGAAGAAGTAAAATCTGTCAATGAACGCAGCCGCACCAAGTTCGATTCTGCTGTATCGCTATTTGGATGCTGGTGCGGCGTTGAAAACAATTGAATCACGAGCCTTCAAAGTTGGGAGGCTTCGTGATTTTAATGACCCATTCGAATGGCGGATGGGGATTACAAACATTGTCTCCGAAGGTGAAGTCGTCGCACGGGCGTGCATGGATGGGTTCATTGACGATGTGAATAGCCGGATTGGAATTCTTTGCCTCAGTGACACAGTTGCCGACCCTGTCCTTTGGTCGCACTACGCCAACAAACATCAAGGTGTTGCTTTTGAGGTCAGCTACATTTTTGATCCTGAACGGCTCACCAAAATGGATTATACGAATGCGCGTCCTGTTTTTGATGCAAATCGTCTCAATGACCATGCCGGCTTTGAAAACTATGCAAGGCCGCTGATGAACCAATTGCTAAGACAAAAATCCCCTGGGTGGGCTTACGAACGGGAGTATCGAGTCTTTCTTGATCTAAAGAGGTGCGACATTTCCGGGGGATATTACTTCAACCAGATTCCCGATCATTTTCTCACGCGAGTAATTCTTGGCTTCAACTGCCCTTTGGAGGAGCTATACGTTCGTAAATCGCTTGATGCGGTTGGCCTGACGGAAACTAAAGTTGTCCGCGCAAAAATGTGCCTTGAGACTTACTCAATTCGCGTTGATTAAACATTTTTCCAGCGCCGTAGGCGCGGCATCTTTGTAGAAAACCCAGCGCCAAGAATTTCAAGCTCCGTCAGGAGCGACATCTTCCGCCTATGCCGCCCCTGACGGGGCTTCATCCTTTTGCGGGCGACGTTCTACAAATATGCCGTGCCTACGGCTCTCCTTGCGACGGCCACCGATTGAACCGCGAACCACGCGAAATACACGAACAATTTCAAAGCCAAATTTCCCTTTCGCATATTTGGCGTATTTCGCGGTTGCATCACCGGCTCGCCAAACCTGACACCATTTGCCATACTTCCGCATGACCTTTCGGCAGGCAACCTTGGACGATTGCGCCCTGCTCGCGGAGTTGAATCATCAACTCATCCGCGACGAGGGACATCGCAACCCGATGACCGTTCCCGAACTGGAGCAGCGGATGCGCGGCTGGCTGGCGTCCGATTACGCGGCGGTGATCTACGAGCTGGGCGGCGAGGTCGTCGCCTACATCCTGTATCGCGAGCAGGCGGAGGAGATCTATCTACGGCAGCTATTCGTCGTGCGCGACCGGCGCAGGCAAGGCATTGGCCGGCACGCCTTCGAGATCATCCGTTCCCAAATCTGGCCGGCAAACAAACGGCTGACGGTGGACGTGTTGGTGGCGAACACCCCCGCCGTGGCGTTCTGGCGGGCGGTCCATTCCCGCAGGTGGGCGGGGGTGATGCTTTCGTGAAGGCTCCTGACATGTTGCCAGACGTGGGTGGCCTGATGGCGGTAGAGATTCCAGTCCGCCCCGGGCGGGTAGTGTTTTCGGGCCTGGGACCAGGCGTGCCAGGCGGCGGCGTAGTCGCGGCGGGCGTCCTGGATTTGCCCCAGCTCAAACCACGCGCGGCAGGTTTCCCAATGCGGGGGGGCGCCGCTGTTGGTCAGGGCGGCGAGGCAGGCAAGCGCTTCATCCAGAAGTCCTTTCCGGCGCAGCACGGTGGCCCGCTGGCGGTGGGCGGGGATGGAGCCGGGGCGGGTGCGGAGGACTTCATCCGCGCAGGCGAGGGACTCGGGCAGGCGGCCCTGACGTTCCAGGCATTCTGCCAGGATAAGGCGGGCATCCAGCGCGGCTCCATCCTGGGTGCCGCGCCGGAACTGAAGAAC
>JANPGB010000423.1:0-23898 GCA_031423695.1 Verrucomicrobiota bacterium | reverse complement strand
GCCGCCATAACTAAGTTGCCGCCACGACCACACGCCTTGGTTCCGGCCGCGTGGGATCCGGGATGCGAGTCTGCGCCCATTGATTTTTTGCAACTGGCCAACCGGCTGGCCGTCTGCTCCTGGTCCCTGCAACCAACCGGTCCGCACGATCTGGTGGCGAAATTGCGCGCGACGGACATTCACCGCGTCCAGTTGGCGCTCGATCCGTTGCGCGAATCGCCCGGCATCTGGGGTGACACGGCTTCGGTGTTGCAGTCGGCGGGCATCACGATTGCCTCGGGTATGTTCGGCTGTGTCGGCGAAGATTACTCGACGCTGGACACGATCCGGTTGACGGGTGGCATCGCTCCCGACGCGACTTGGGATCAGAATCTAAAAAACATCCAGGCCACGGTTGAAATTGCCGTCGCGCTGGGATTAAAACTCGTCACGTTCCACGCCGGCTTTGTGCCGCACGCGCCAACGGATTCTGATTTTGAAAAAATACTGCAACGCCTCGCTGCGGTGGCGGATATTTTTGACGCCGAAAAAATCATGGTCGGTTTGGAAACCGGTCAGGAGACGGCGACCGCGCTCGCCGCATTGCTGCGTGCGCTCAATCGTCCGAACGTGGGCGTCAATTTTGACCCGGCCAACATGCTGCTCTACGGCAAGGGCGATCCGATCCAGGCCGTGCGGGGGCTGGGGCCGTGGATTCGGCAGGTCCACATCAAGGATGCCAACCAGACGCAGGTGCCGGGGACGTGGGGCAGCGAAGTTGCCGTCGGCGACGGGGAAGTGGACTGGCCGGCATTTTTTGACGCGCTCCAAGAAATGAATTTCACCGGCGACCTGGTCATCGAACGCGAAGCCGGCGGCGAACGCGTCGCCGACATTCGCGCGGCGCGGGAAGTTGTTTTGAAATCTGTCGGCTGAAATAAAATCACATGACTAACTCATCCTCCCCCACCACCGCCCAACGCGTGAACGTCGCCGTGGTCGGCCTCGGCTTCATGGGTGTGACGCATCTGCGCGCGTATCTGGGCAACCCGCTCGCGCGGGTGGTCGCGGTGTGCGACGCCGTTCGCGTGCCGGTGAATGGCGTGCTGGGTGGAGTCGCCGGCAACATCAAAAAGTCCGACGACATCCACCTCGGCCCGGAAGTAAAAGTGTTTCGCAAGCTGGAGGAGTTGCTCGCCGATCCGGAAGTTCAACTCGTGGATCTCTGCACGCCCACGCCGCTGCACCCGGAGCAGGCCATTGCCGCGCTGAAGGCGGGCCGTCATGTGCTCTGCGAAAAACCGCTGGCGCGAACCTCGGCGGCGGCGCGGGAAATCCTGCAAGTCGCGGCGGTGTCGCCGGGAATGTTGATGCCGGCAATGTGCATGCGCTTCTGGCCCGGCTGGGCTTGGCTCAAGCAGGTGGTGGCGGAACAAACTTTTGGAAAAGTTCTGGCGGCGAATTTCTGCCGGGTTTCCGCCATGCCCGCGTGGAGCCAGCAAGGCACTTACGCCGGTGGCAGCGATCTCGGCGGCGCGTTGTTTGATCTGCACATTCACGACACCGACTTTGTGAATTATTTATTTGGCCGACCCGCGAGTGTTTTTTCCTCGGGCGTCGTCGGGGCAGGGGGGAGCGTGAATCATGTGGTGACGCACTATCACTTTCCTGGCGGCCCGGCGGTTCACGCCGAAGGAAGCTGGCTGCTCACGCAAGGTTTCAACATGGCCTACACGCTGCATTGCGAGCGGGCCACGCTGGATTTTGATTTGTCGCGCGGAGCCGAGGCGCTGCGCGTGACCGAGTCCGGCCAGCCGCCGCGCACGGTGCCTTGCGACGGGGCGGATGGGTATGGCGCGGAAGTCGGCTATATGTTGGAATGTGTCGCGCAGGGCCGCCCGCCGCAGAGGGTCACCGGCCTCGACGGCCAGACCGCGCTGGAAATTTGCGAGGCCGAGGAAAAATCCATCCGCACCGGACAGCCCGTGAAACTGTAACCGCCAATTAAAACCACCGAATCAATCACCATGCAAAAATCGCCGCGCTTCAAACTGTTCGTCATGATGGCCCTGGAATTTTTCATCTGGGGCGCGTGGCTCCCGCTGATTTTCGGCTACCTGCCCAGCCTCGGGTTTTCGCCGGGACAGCAGGCCTGGATTCTCAACGCCTTTCCGCTCGCGGCCATCGTGGGCCTGTTTTTCAGCAACCAGTTTGCCGACCGCAATTTTGCGGCGGAGAAATTTCTCGCCTTCAGCCATCTCGTCGGCGGCGTGGCGATGATCGGACTCGCGTTCACAAAAGCGTTCTGGCCCTTCTTCGGCCTGATGCTCGTCCATTGCCTGCTCTATGTGCCGACCATTTCCATCACCAACTCCATCGCCTTCGCGAACATGAAAAATCCGCAGAAAGAATTCGGCCTCGTGCGCGTGGGCGGCACGATCGGCTGGATTCTCGCGGCGTGGCCGTTCACGTTCATCCTCGTGGATTGGGACAAGGTTCACGCGGCGAACGCCGTGGGCGTGGTCAACTGGCTGGGCACCGTGTTGAGTTCCGGTTTGACGGGCGACGCGCTCAAGTCGGCGACGCGCTGGACTTACATCGTGGCCGGCCTCGCCTCGCTCGCACTGGCCGGCTTCAGTTTTCTGCTGCCGCACACGCCGCCGAAGCGGGCGGGCAACGGCGCGGAAAAACTCGCGTGGGTCGAGGCCCTGAAGCTGCTCAAGCATCCGTTCGTGCTCGTGCTGTGGCTGGTCACGCTCATGGATTCGTTCGTGCATAATTGCTATTTCAACTGGACCGGTTCGTTTCTCGGCGCGGCGAAGGCGGCGGGCGGCGTGGGGATTCCCGGCAACTGGATCATGCCCGTGATGAGCGTCGGCCAGATCGCGGAGATTATCACCATGTTCGCGCTCGGGATGACGCTCAAGCGGCTCGGCTGGCGCACGACGATGATCGTCGGCATTCTCGGCCACGCGGCGCGCTTCGCGGTGTATGCGTTTTTTCCGCAGCCGCCGGAACTCATCATCCTGGTGCAGGTGCTCCACGGCATCTGTTACGCGTTCTTCTTCGCCACGGTTTATATTTTTGTGGACGCCCATTTTCCCAAAGATGCCCGCGCCAGCGCGCAGGGTTTGTTCAACGTGATGATTCTCGGCGCGGGCGCGTTGCTGGCCAATTCCATCTGCCCGTATCTCAGCCAGAAAGTGTTCACGCACGACGGCGTCATGAATTTCCACGGCCTGTTCCTCGTGCCGATGACTTGCTCGCTCGTGGCGGCGGTGGCGCTCGCGCTGTTTTTCCATCCGCCGAAAATCGCAACCAATTCCTGAACGAATGACCAACCAATTCATGTCCGACCGCCGCCGCCTGATGAAAAATTTCCCGCGCTCACTGGTGCTCCTCGCCGCTGTCCCGCTTGTGCTGACTGGCTGCCAGTCACCCGAACGGCGCATCACAGAAATCAACACGCCGCCGCCCGGCTTCACCACTTTGTGGAACGGCACGGATCTCGCCGGCTGGTGGGGGGCGGACACCGAAGACCCGCGCCAATACCTGGCGTTGCCGGCGGCTGAATTTCAAACCAAGCACGACGCCTCGCTCGCCGACATCCGCCAGCACTGGCGCGTGGAGAACGGGGAGCTGGTGAACGACGGCCACGGTCGTTTCCTCACGTCGGATCAGAACTACGGCGATTTCGAACTGCTCGTGGATTACCAGACCGTGCCGCTCGCCGACAGCGGGATTTATCTGCGCGGCTGTCCGCAGGTGCAGATCTGGGATGCCACCGAAGCGGCGAAGTTCAAAATTGGCGCGGACAAAGGCTCCGGCGGGCTGTGGAATAATTCCCCCGGCGCGACCGGCAAAGATCCGCTGGTGAAGGCGGATCAACCGTTTGGCGAATGGAATCATTTCCGCATCGTCATGGCCGGCGCGCGTGTCTGGGTCTGGTTGAACGGCCAGCAAACCGTCAGCGGCGCGGTGCTGGAAAATTTTTTCAACCGGCAACTGCCCGTCCCGCCGCGCGGCCCGATCCAGTTGCAGACGCACGGCGGCGAAATCCGCTGGCGCAATGTTTTCATCCGCGAGCTGGGCGGCGCGGAAGCGAATCAACTCCTGCGGGGCGCCGACGGCGCCGGCTTCAAACCGATTTTCAACGGCAAGGATTTTACCGGCTGGGCCGGGCCGGTGGACAACTACGAGGTGAAAGACGGCGCGATTGGCTGCAAGCCCAAACAAGGCGGCACGATTTATACGCAGGACGAGTTCACGAATTTCATCGTCCTACTGGAATTCAAACTGCCGCCCGGCGGCAACAACGGCCTCGCCATCCGTTACCCCGGCGATGGCGATACCGCCTATGTCGGCATGTGCGAATGTCAGGTGCTCGACGACAATTACGAAAAGGCCACGGGCAGCAAGATTGATCCGCGTCAGGCGCATGGCTCGGCCTACGGCATGGTCGCCGCCGCGCGCGGCTACCAGCATCCCATCGGCGAAAGGAACTACGAGGAAGTCACCGTCCGCGGTTCGACGATCAAGGTTGAGCTGAACGGCACCGTGATTCTCGACGCAGATTTAAGCCAGGTCACCGAATTTGCGGGCGGCCATGCGCATCCCGGCAAGGACCGCCCGAGCGGCCACTTTGGTTTCGCCGGGCACGACGACCCGGTGATGTTCCGAAATATTTCCATCCAGCCACTCAACTAACCCAACGCACCACCATGAATTCAAATCCTCTGCACTCGCGGCGTTCGTTTCTCAAGACCCTCGGCATCGCTGCGGCCGGCGCGCCGTTCATCACGAGCGGCCTGTTGGCCCGGTCGCCCAGCCGCGTCCTGCGCCACGCCAGTTTTGGCGCGAGCAGCATGGCGTGGGAGGATCTCACGCAGATCGCCAAATGCCCCGGCGTTGAAATCGTGGCCGTGTGCGACGTGGACTTGAGCCGCACCGCCGAGGCGCGCGCGCAGTTTCCGAAGGCGCGGATTTATCAGGACTGGCGCGAACTGCTCGACAAGGAGGCGAAGAACATTGATTCCGTCAACGTCTCCACGCCCGACCACATGCACGCGCCCATCGGCATGTCGGCGATGCAACTGGGCAAACATGTTTATGGCCAGAAGCCGCTCGCGCATGATCTTTACGAGGTGCGCCGCATGACGGAAATGGCGCGGAAGAAAAAACTCGTCACGCAGATGGGCATTCAGATTCACTCGACCAGCCACTATCGCAAGGCCGTGCGGCTCGTGCAGGACGGCGTCATAGGCAAGGTCAAGGAAGTCCACTCCTGGTGCCCGAAATCGTGGGGCGACCCGGAAGCCAGGCCGGATCGAACCGATCCCCTGCCTGCAGACTTTGATTGGAATCTGTGGCTCGGCGTTTGTGCGGAGCGGCCGTTCATCGGCGGGGAATATTATCATCCGGAAAACTGGCGCAAGCGTCTCGATTTCGGCACCGGCACTTTCGGCGACATGGGCTGCCACATTTTCGATCCTATATTCGGTGCGCTCGCCCTGACCGCGCCGCTTTCGGTTCGCTCCGTGGGCGGTGCGCCCAATGAATGGAACTGGGCGCTGAACTCCGAGATCCATTACGTCTTTCCCGGCACGAAATACACGGCTGAAAAAACATTGCCCGTCACCTGGTATGATGGCACCGCGCATCCGCCCGCTGAAATCAAAACGTTGCTCGACGGCGAGGCGTTGCCCAATACCGGGTCCATCTTCATCGGCACCGGTGGCGTGATGGTGTTGCCGCACATTGCCCGGCCGCAACTCTACCCGGACGCGAAATTTCAGAACTTTGAGCAACCCTCCGTCGGCGAGGCGAACCACTGGAGGCAGTTTGTGGCGGCGTGCCAGGGCACGGACAAGACCACCGCGAACTTCGCTTACGCCGGCCCGCTCACCGAGACCGTCCTGCTCGGCGGGGTGGCGTCGCATTTTCCGCAGACGACGCTCCAGTGGAACGCGCACAAACTAAAATTTGATCTTGCCGAAGCCAGTCAACTCGTGCGGCGCAATTACCGCCCGGGCTGGTCGGTCAAGGGACTTTCCTGACGTCGCGCCGCCCGCGCAAAAGGTTCAAGCTTGAAAAAGCCGTTGCCGCCGCCACAAAGCGGCACCAACGGCACAAGGAGGTTGCAAAACCTTTGACACGAATTTCACGGATTAACACGAATTCAAATACGCTGAAGGCGTAACGGACTTGAGCTGCTTGGGCAGCGGCGAAAGGAATTTGCCAGAGGCGAAGGCCCGCAGCGGGCCGAACGAGCGGGAGCCAGTGAGTCCAATTAGCCCGGGGTTGCTCGCACAACTTGTCGCGCCAAAATCGGATGAAGGCGGACGTAAGCGCTACCCTGGGTCATCATTCAAAAAATTCTCCTCCCTCTCCTCGCCGAACGAGGAGAGGGCCGGGGTGAGGAGAAGAAAATTTCTTAACCGCTGAGTCTCGCTGATTGACGCTGATAAATTTCCGGCGCAAACTCCCCGCGTTAGAAAAACCAAACGACGAATATTATTTAACTAAACAATTTTGCGTAGCTACGGCTACGGGCTGCATCGAAAACCGCGAATTTTCCAAGCCCGTCAAAGAACCGACCGAGCGCGCCCAAGTGGGCGCGGCTTGGCGTGTTTCTTTGACAGGCGCTTCGCGGTGCCTCGATGCAGGGCACGACGAGTTCGCGCCTTTTCTTTTTAGAATTTCCCGTTTGTTCGTAAGCACGAACAAACCATGTCCATTTCCCATTCAGTCCAGAACATCCTCAAAGGCTCCGCCTATGCGCTCACGATTTTCAGCGAGAAGGAAATCAAGGCCATCAAGTTGTTCGACAAAAACGGCAAGCCTTACCTCACCTGCGCCGCCAGCGATAAGCCGCGTCCAGCCAAGCCGGAGGAAATCGTCCGGCAGCTTTATCTTCGCAAGCTGATGACGCATTACGGCTATCCCAAGGAACGGATTGCCATTGAGAAGCCGGTTTATTTTGGTTCGTCCGTCCACGAGAAAGCCGCCGACATTGTCATTTCGGAAAAGGACGCGCCCACCACGCCCTACATCATCGTCGAGGTTAAAAAGCCGAAGCGCAAAGACGGACTCGAACAACTCAAAAGCTATTGCAACGCCGAAGGCTCGCCCATCGGCGTCTGGACGAATGGCGGCGAAACCATTTTCCTGCACCGCGAAGACCCGAATATTTTCCGCAATTTGCCGGAGATTCCGCACGCCACGCAAAAGCTGTCTGAACTTCTGGCCGAACGCTGGACACTCGAAGACCTCGAAAAAAATAACAAGCTCGTCACCGAACGCCGCTCGT
Organism: Verrucomicrobiota bacterium; assembly: GCA_031423695.1. Lineage (GTDB taxonomy): Bacteria > Verrucomicrobiota > Verrucomicrobiia > Limisphaerales > CAIQOK01 > CAIQOK01. The sequence continues at coordinate 16,610 of JANPGB010000423.1, read as the reverse complement.
TGAAAAGCGTTATCCTCGACATGGAAAACCTTGTCCTTGCTGGAGCGGGCGAGGATGCCTTCGACGAAGTTTTCAAACTTGTCTATGCCAAACTCTATGATGAATGGCAGGCGGCGCGCGGCGGCAAAACCAAACGCTACCTCGATTTTCGCATCGGTGGTTCTACGGCACGCGAATTTTATGACAAGGTGGACAATCTTTTCAAGCGGGCTATGGCCGAATGGCCGGGCGTATTCAATGACGGCGAACGTATCAGTCTCGAACCCGACCATCTCAAAGTCTGCGGCTCGTTCCTTGAGGACATAAAACTTTTCAATTCCAATCTCCAAGTCATTGACGAGGCATTCGAATATTTGTCCGTCAAAGCGGCGAAGGGCGAGAAAGGCCAATACTTCACCGTGCGCCATGTCATCGATATGTGCGTCAAGATGCTCAACCCGACGGTGGACGATTATGTGATTGATACCGCCGCCGGTTCTTGCGGCTTCACGGTTCACGCCATCTTTCACGTCTGGGGCGACGTGTTCACCGCCAAAGGGCCGAACAAATGGCAGTCCGATTATGCCGGCAGTCATGTCTATGGTCTCGATTTCGATCCGCGCTCGGTAAAAATCGCCCGCGCGCTGAATCTCATCGCAGGCGACGGCAAGACCAACGTCTATCGCGCCAACACGCTTGACCCGAAAACGTGGAGCGACGAAGTGCGCGTCGGCATGAAGTCGCGCCTGCTCCGTTTCCCGAAAGACGCGGAACGCGACAAGTGGAATCAAGAGCATTTCCGCTACTTTGATTTCGACATGATGCTCACCAACCCGCCGTTTGCCGGTGACATCAAGGACAGCCGTATCATCCATCAATTCGACATCGCCAAGAACGCGAAAGGAAAATGGGAAACCAATGTCGGGCGGGACATTCTTTTTATTGAACGCAATCTTGAATTCCTCAAACCCGGAGGCCGCGCTGCCATCGTCTTGCCACAAGGTCGGTTTAACAATTCTGGCGACGAGACGATTCGCCGGTGGATTTCAGACCGCGCACGCATCCTTGCCGTCGTCGGTCTGCATCAAAACACTTTCAAGCCGCATACCGGCACAAAAACAAGCGTGCTGTTCGTGCAGACATGGAACGAGGATGTAAAGTCGCCGACCTACAATCCAAAGATGGAAAAATACCCCATCTTTCTCGCCACTAGCCTCAATTCTGGAAAAGATAATTCAGGCGAATACATTTACCGCATCGGCGAGGATAACGCACCACTGCTTGACGATCACGGTCACATGGTTGTTGAACATGACCTCAATGAAATTGCTACGGCCTTTGTTAGTTGGGGGCGGAAAAAAGGGCTTAACTTTTGCAAGGAGACTTGAACGATGGCTCTTTGGACAAGTGTGGAAATTGATGAGCTTGGGCCTACTTTTCGACTCGACCCTGAATTTTACACCAGTGCTGGCGCACAAGTCCGTGCTGCACTTGCAAAACATGGTGTGCCATTCAGTTCTCTATTTAAGGCAATCGTTCACCCGCCAGAGTTTACGCGTGAGTATCAGGATGAAGGAGGTCGCATATTTCTGCGTGCCCAGAATGTTCGCCCTGGTCATATTCAAAATCGAGAGCCAATTTTTGTCAGTGATGCAGTTTATGAATCTGGTCGAGAAGCAAGGGCGACAGTTGACGAGCTATTGCTTGTCCGAACTGGGGCGAACCACGGGGACTGCGCGCGTGTAACGACTGAATGGGCCGGAGCGATGGTCAGTTCACACACGCTCCGCTTGATACCACATCACGAAGCGCCGGTTTGCAGCTTGGAGTTCTTTTTTTGCGCGCCTTCTGGACGTGCTCTACTCCTTGGACTACGCAGTGGAGGAACTCACGGACAAATCAATGCAGACAATTTGCGAACATTGCAACTACCCAACTTGCTTTCTTGCGAGCCTGCCATGCGAAAGCGTGCGGATACCATTGAGCAATGCCGCTTGCTTTCACGAGATAAAATTATTGAGGCTGAGAAATTATTGAATGCTAGTTTGAATGTCAAAACTGACGAACTAGCGCCAGCACTGTTTTATTCATCTGATTTTACGGAACTGCAAAAAGTGAACCGCTTCGGCGCAGAGTATTTCATGCCTTGCAAGCAACGCGTCTTGGATGCGCTCGCAAAACAACCCGGACATTTGCTGAACGAGCATTACCAATCCGTGCGTGAATTGTTTGACGCCACGGATGCCCGGCATGGCGAGCAGGTTCGCAACTTCGACCTGACCGCCGCCCTTGAACCCGTTCTCGACGACAGCATGGAGACCATGCCCGCCGCCGAAATTGGCAGCACCAAGAAAAAATTCCAAGCCGGTGATGTCGTTATTTCCCGGCTGCGTTCCTATTTGCGGGAAATCGCCGTCGTCCGCACGTCGCCCGCAATTTTCGCCGTCGGCTCATCGGAATTCATCGTGTTGCGTCCGCGCGAAAATGCGAAAAGCAAGCTGACGCCTGAAACGCTTTTGATTTATCTCCGTTCGCTGCCCGTGCAGACCATTCTCAAATGGTCGCAAGACGGCTCGGCGCACCCGCGCTTTGACGAAGATGATTTGCTCGCCATTCCCGTTCCCGATTCCGTCGTCCGCATCGCCCCAAAAATAGATGTGCTGGTCAACGAAGCCCTCACCGCCCGCGCCGAAGCCGCGCGCCTGCTGGAAGCCGCCAAAGCCGAAGTCGAGCGTCTGGTGCTCAAAACTTCCACCACCTGACTTCTTCTCCTCGCATTTAGGAGACACCTCATCCGGCCTGCGGCCACATTCTCCCCATCCTACGCACCTTCATCCGATTTAGGCGTGACGAATGCGGAGAAGGAATTATTTTGTGGGATTATTTCCTAGAGTAGCTCGTTCCTCACAACCCTGACAGAATGATGAAATCCATTTGGGATTTTCAGCGCGTTTGAATTCGCGGCAGTTCGCCTGCCGCGACGGGCGCGAGCACGGCGGGTGAAATTCGTGTCAAAGGTTTTTGTTTTCGACACCTCACCCCGGCCCTATCCGCAGTAATTTGTTTTCCCCAACGACCCTCACCCGGTCTGCGACCACCCTCTCCCGCTCCCGCGAGCGAGGGACATCGTTCGAGGCGGAGCCTATCGGCAGTGCATGAGGTCTTCGATCTCCTCCGCCTCGATGGGAATCTTTGCCATCAAATCAGTTTGCCCGGCTTCGGTGATGAGCACGGTGTTTTCCAAACGCACGCCGAAGCCTTCTTCCTTGATGTAAATCGCCGGCTCGCACGTCAGCACCCAGCCCGGCTCGATCTTGAAGTGCTGGTAACCCACGTCATGCACATCCAGCCCGATCGGATGCGACACACCGTGCATGAACCAGGGCTTCACCGCCGGATTGTCCGGCGTCTGCTTCTTGATGGCCGACGCCTTCAACAAGCCCAGCCCCACACATTCCTCGGCCGTGATCTGCTCGCACTCGGTTTTCAAATCCTTTATCGTCTTCCCAGGCACCATTGCCTTCGACATCTGGCGGAACACGCGCAGCACCGCGTTGTAAACCTGCTTCTGCCGCCGCGTGTAACGGCCGCTCACGGGAATCGTCCGCGTCAGGTCGCTCATGTAATTGCCCAGGCCCGCGGCCACATCGAGCAGCAGCAACTCGCCCTTCTTGCACACCTGATCGTTCTGGCCGTAGTGCAGGATGTTGTTGTTCGCGCCGCTCGCGATGATCGGGCCGTAGGCGAACGCGCCCTTCGCGCGAATGAACTCATGGGCGAACTCCGCCTCTACTTCCGCCTCGTTCACGCCAGGTTTCACGAAGCGGCACACGCGCTTGAAACCTTTGGCCGTCAAATCACACGCCGCCTGAATCGCGGCCACCTCGTGCTCGGACTTCACCATGCGCAACGCATACATGAGCGGTGCAACCCGGTGGTAATGATGCAGCGGATATTTCCGCTGGCACTCCCGGACGAACCGCGCATCCCGCGTCTCCACATCCGTCGCCGCGCGCTGATGCTCGTTGGTGTTGAGATACACGTTCTCCATTTCGCACATCAGCGTGCGGAAGATGATGGGGAAGTCGCTCAGCAATTTGACGGTCTTCACGCCGGAAACTGCCGCGGCCTGTTCCTTGGTCAGCTTGTGTCCCTCCCAGATGGTGAGCAGCTCGCTCGTCTCGCGCACGAACAGCACCTCGCGATGATTCGGATCGAACGCCTCCGGCGCGAGGAGCAGGATGGTTTCCTCCTGATGCACGCCGGTGAGATAAAACAGATCGGCGTTCTGCAAATGGCCCATCGAACCATCGGCGTTCGTGGGCATAATGTCGTTCGCGTTGAAGATGGCGACCGAGCGTGGCGGCAGCAGTTGTGTGAGCCGGGCGCGGTTGGTGACGAAGAGTTCAGCGGGTATTGGGATTGGTTTCATGGTTGAATGGTTTTCAAATAATAGTTGGCGCGTATCCGCAGCGGCGCGCCGTCCGCATTTTCAAACGGTTGCGCCCGAGCGGATGGCCGTGGAGAATCGTGCGATCATTACTGGGCTTGCAGGGAGAGTTGTGCTTCATGGGTGGAATTCCTGTGCGATGAAAAAAGGCGAGCTGCCGTGTCAGTTGTTTCCTTTTTTGAAGGTCACCGCATAAGTCTTCCCGGCGGGGCCGGAACCCGTCATCACCCGCTTGCCACCGCTGCTCACCGTAATCTTCTGCTGATCGCCGTCGCGTTCGACCACCAGGTCCCACGTGCGGCCGAAGGCACGAACGTCGCGCAAGGCCATCCGCGGCCAACCGGCTGGCAGCCACGGCGTGCATTTGAAGGACTCCAGGCCGGTGGGCAAAATGCCGAACATGCCTTCGGTGAAAATCCGGCAATACAGCGCGCTCTCGGACGACAGGTGTCGCTGGTCCCCCTCAGGCCAAGCTTCAACCGGATAGGGAACATGATCACCCAACAGCCGCCGCCGGGTGTAGCTGGTCAGGTAGCGCAGGCCGGTGGCGGTTTCGCCGGCCTGCAAGACGCCGCGCAGTCCGTAGAGGGTGGAGCGATCCCAAAACGCCAGATCTCCCGCTTGGGACGCGAGACCGTCGGCCGTCCACAGCCGGGGCGAGAACAGCGCGGCGATAGTGCCTGCGCGCCGGTCGGTCAGGCCCATGCACAGCGGCAGGCAGATCCACGAGCGCAGGACGTCGTTGCCATCATAGTAGCGATAGGTGTCGAAACCCTCGACCTTGGCGCCGAAATATTTTTCGATGGCCTTGGCCAGAGTATCAGCCTGCTGGTCATAGGCGCGGGCCTCGGCCGGTTTGCCCAAGGCGCGACCGAGATTGGCGGCCGAGCGCAAGCCGCCGTAACAAAGCGAGGAGGTTGATAGATTGGCCTTGCCGGTGGGCAGGCGACCTTCTAGTTCGTCGGAGTCAGACGCGATGACTCCGTCGGGAGTGGCTTTGCGGCGGCAGTATTCCAGTGACCAGGCGATGGCGGGCCACAACTCCTCGGCGATTGCCTTGTCGCCGCGCGCGAGGCAAAACCGGGCGCAGCCGTAGGCATACATCGCGGCATCGCCGCGATCGCCACCCGCGCGGGCGATGCTAATCCCTTCGGAGCAGAGTGCCGGTGGCAACTCCTGGTAGTCCGATGTCATGTGTTTCTGAAACAGGCGGTAGGTATCAAGCGACGCCTGGTTGCCATTGGAATCGCCGAGGAAGGGGAAAAACGGCCCGGCATATTCCACGTTGTCGTTGCACCAGACGGCGGCGTAGTAGGCGAGGCCGCCGGGAGCCAGCATCATGCCGCCGCGGGTGGAGTTGATGGCCTCGGCGACGCGCAGTTTACAGAAGGAGAAGGCGCGATCGAGTTCCGGTTCGGGAGTTTCCAGTCGCAGGTTGCGCTGGAGTCCGGCGACATAGGAACGCCTCGCTTTTTCCTCGCTCGCGATGTTGATGGCGGCGGCGGTTTCACTGTCAAGGCGGCCACGGAACAACACGGCGAAGACCAGTTCCTCGCCGGGGCCGAGGCGGGTGGAGGCGGGTGCCGTGCAATCAACCTCCGTGACATTGAGGCCATACGGTCCCGCGATTTGATGCCGGAGTGACAATGGAGCCACCGCCACCGTGCGGGCCACCTTGCCGGTATTGCGCAGCGTCCAGCGGTCAATGGCCGTCGGCAAGGTCGTGCTGGGGAAGTCGCAACGCGTGATCGCCAACTCCTGCCCGGCGGTGCCCTCGATGGTGAGAGTGCCATCCAGCAACACCCGCGTCACCGTAATGTCACCGAGCGGGGCGCCATCAATGGTGATGACCGGTTCGGCCTCCTGCGAATCGTAATGACGGATGACGCCGTCAAACAAGCCGTTCTTCCCTTTGCGCAACGATGGCCAGACCACGCTGCGCCTGACTGACAGTTTCCGGGTGGCGCCAACCCGATAGCGAACCACCTGGCCGACGCGCAAACCGCCTTGTTCGATGAAGTCCGAATGCGGCAGGCGCGGATCGGTTACCACCGGCCACTCGGTGGTCAGGCCTTGTCCCAAGATCCAGCGCGGAGGAGTGGTTGGCACGGCCACGGTGACCGGTTTGGCTCCAGTCACCTGGAAGACCGCCTCGCCCCAGTCCGCTTCGTCGCGATCCGTTCCGTCAAAGCCGTCGGTGACGCGTAGCGCCAGCATTTTTACACCGGTGACGTCGAGATCCACAGCTTGCGCCGGCATGCCACCGCGCATCAGCGGGCTACACCAGAGGACCTTGCCATCACCCTCGATGACGAACTCGACGCTGCCGCTGCTCTTGCCAGCCGGGCCGCCGTCATTGATGCCGACTTGGGCGGTGAAGCGGGTGCTGCCGCCTTGCAAGTCGAGATGCAGCGCGCTCGGCGCGTGGGTGCCAAGACCGTGGGCGTATTCGCGGGCGGCGATGCGGAGCGGTTCGCCCTTCGTCGAGCGATCCACTCCCGGCTTTCCGCTGCTCTGCTGCATGTGGCCTAGATCCAGGGCGGAGAGCCTGACCTCTTCGGCGGCGAATAAGGGTGTGCCGAGCGCCGCCAGCACGATGGAAACCGACAGCAGTTTTGCCAGCATCCGGTTTTTCCGGTTCACGGGCCGACACCAATCAACGAGCGGAATGGTTTTCATAATATTCATAATTGAGAGTTTAGGGAAAAATGATGGGGTAGGTTTTTCCGGCCGGGCTGGCATTGCTGCCATGGTTGTCCTTCACCCAGAACAAATCTGCCAGCGAAATGCTGATGGTGCCGCCCCATTGATCCATCGCCTCAACCGCATTTGCATACTGGGGCTTGCTGTTGGCAAAAAATTGGGGGTAAAGCTCCTGATCCAGTTGGCTGAAGGTGTCCGCGTAATGCCGGAACGCGTCCGCCGTGAGAACCCGGCCGGGTTGCGCTTCCACCGCACCACCGGGGACCGGCAGGCAGAGCATCAATAACGTGGCGGACAAGGTTCGCAGCACTAACCCCGAATCCCGAAGTTGAAACCGCGGATGGCGCGGATGGCGCGGATCAAGAGGAAATTCAGATTGCTTTCCATGGTTTGTCATTGATTGACTTTGGGCGAAAGGGCAACGAGACCGGGCAGCCAACATCGCTTTTTCATTTGTCTATTTTTTCCGCGTCGTTGCGCGGACCGAGGTGAGGAGGTCGCGATCCGGCAGGGAGGCGCGCGATCCCACCGCGTGCAATGCGGCCATGATCTGCTCCAGATGCTCGCGGCCACGCGTTTGAATGATGAAATCCACCAGCGTTGTCTGCAACGGATGCGAGCTGAAAGCCCGCTGATGATGCACCTCCATGATGTTCGCGCCCGCGATTCCGATCTGCCCCGTCACCCGCGCCAGTTCCCCCGGCACATCGCGAATCTCAACGCGCAAGCGCACCAACTGGCCGTTGCGAACGAGGCCGCGTTGAATGATGGAGGAGAGCGACAGCAAATCTATATTGCCGCCGCACAAAACCAAACCCACGCGTTTTTTGCGAAATTGTTTCCGGTGCTTCAGCAGCGCGGCCAAGCCGCAAGCGCCCGCACCTTCGACGACGGTTTTCTCGATTTGCAGCAGCATCAGAATGGCGTTCTCAAGTTCGCCTTCGCCCACGAGGAGGATGTCGCGCACAAGTTTCCGCACCACCGCCCGCGTTAGCCGTCCGGGCTGCTTCACCGCGATGCCTTCAGCGATAGTGTAGCGGTCGCAGACAACCGGCTGGCCGCGCAGAATTTGAGCCATGGCGGGAAAGCGTTCGGATTGCACGCCGAAGATTTCCACGTCGGGCTTGAGGCCGCGCGCCGCCACCGCCATGCCGGCAATCAGTCCGCCGCCGCCGATGGGCACGAGCAAAGTTTCCAGGTCGGGCTGCTGTTCGAGCATCTCCAAAGCAATCGTCCCCTGCCCGGCCATCACCAGCGGATCATCGTAGGGATGCACCAGCGTGAGCCGTCGCCGCCGCGCCAAGGTGTGCGCGAACCGCCTCGCATCATCAAAAGTTTCCCCGTGCAAAATCACCTCCGCACCGTGGCCGCGCGTGTGTTCGACCTTCACGTTGGGCGTGTATTGCGGCATGACGATGACCGCCGGAATGTCGAGCCGCCGCGCATGATACGCCACGCCCTGGGCATGGTTGCCCGCCGACATGGCAATGACCCCGCGCCGCCGCTGCGCCGGCGTGAGACTCAGCAACTTGTTCAACGCGCCGCGTTCTTTGAAGGCGGCGGTGAACTGCAGGTTCTCGAATTTGAGGAACACTTCCGCGCCAGTGATCTGGGACAACGTGCGGGCGTAAGTGCAGGGCGTGAGGAGCACATTGCCGCGCAACCGTTCGGCGGCGGCGCGAATGTCGTTTAGATTCAGATTCATTTTATATCAGGGAAACTGTGACCGGCTCGCCGAGTTTGTTTTCGTCCCGAAGGCGATTGTTGATTCATTGCGACGACATCCCGAGATTGCGTTTCGCGGAGCCGCTCACCACCCGACGCGCACGGTTCAAGGCCAACGGTTGCGACGGATACGGCCTGGATTTTTCCAGCCTCCCGGCTTTGGGGGAAATGATTGAGACTGGTCGCGCGGACAATGCCGTTCACCTCGCCTTCGGTCAAGTCCGTCAAACGGTTCGCTCCCATAATGAAAATCCCGGCAGCCGGGCGGGCCGTCAGCGGGTGGCTCCCGAGATCAAGCTGGTCGCCTTGGACATCAACCAATCAACATCCTCATTGCCAGAAGAAGGAGTGTTGAGCGGCACCGGATTCGGCTTGCCAGCGGCGATCGTCCGGCCATCTCGCCACTTGTGAACCTCGGAGTGTCCGTCCGCGAAGGAGAAACTGCCGGCGATGCTGTGGTAGGTGGCGGGCACATCGCCAAATTCAAACTGCGTCGGGGTGCGCGGATCATAACCATTCATGTGCGTCGCAAAAAAACCGTCATTGATGCCGGAGCACTCATCGAGAATGACAAAGGTGTTCACCGGCCCGGGGCGGGTCAGACTGGCCAATTTCTTAAAGGCGAGAAAGGTGGGCGCGTAAAAGTTATAGCCGATAAAGGCGTTCATGGCATAGCTGCGCACGCGTGGCCGGCCCAGATACGTCGTGGGGTCACCGGGACATTTATACACCCCAAAGTTGCCGCCCAAATTGGAATTCAACGGACTGGAGGTCAATTTGCTGGTGTTGGTTTGATCCGTCGCCACAAATCCAAAGTCGCCATTTACCCAGGCACCGGAGTCGAGCATCTTGTCATTATTGTCATTCGCATACATGATCCACGCGAGGGTGAGCTGCTTGGTGTTGTTCATGCAACTGATGCCCTGCGCCTTGATCTTGGCCTTGCCCAACGCCGGCAACAGCATCGCCGCGAGGATCGCGATGATGGCGATCACCACCAACAGTTCGATGAGGGTGAAACCCCGGCGTTTTGGGAGACGCGGGGGGAGGAAGATGTCATTCATAATTATGGCTGGGCGAGGGTTGCTATTCATTGCTTGTTACACACACCGGCAGGGAAACCTCGAGCCGCATCCACGCGCCAAGCAAGCCGGAACAGCCACCACCCAGTCGCGGGGCGAGGGCGAGGCGAAAGACACCGTTGAAATGGGCCAGAGCGTTCACGACTTCTTGGCTGGCACGCTACCATGGCCGGGCGAAGCGACACGACTACCATTTTGCGTTGTGCCCTGTGCCTTTTTGCGTTGAAGGGGCGGAAGCGCCAGCGGATTGGCTCTCCGGATCCCGATTAAATGCTTTGGGCCAAGTCCCTGAAAGGGCGCGGCAGAGTTTGATTCAAGGCGCGTCCGCTTCGAGGCGATAGAAGCGCTGGGGCTGGCCCACGGTGTTCGTATCCGTGAGCGACATCGGCAAGCCGGTGGAAGTGGCGCTCCAGCCATCGGGCGGCGGGAAAACCGGCGGCGCGATGACCGGCAGCCAGGCCGCGTCCGTCAGCCCATTCTTATAGGCAAGGCGATACTTGTAGCCCGCGACCGTCGCAAAATCGAAGGCCGGCACGCTGTCTGGCATCGTGATCGCACTCCCCGGCAGCACCGGCACCGGCGGTGGCTGCGGTGCCAGCGTGGTGAAACTCAGCACGTTCGTCGCCCACAGGGTGTTTAGCGCGTTAGTCGCCCGGAACGTGAAGTAATAGGTCGTGTTCGGGGCCAGACCTGCGGCGGTGTAACTCAAGTTAGTCGCGATCACGTTGGTCCAGGCGCCGACATAGGCTGAATTAGTCCAGAGGTTGGCGTTGGTTCCGCCACTGGTCGTGTTCCAGTAGGCTGACACTTGATACACCGCCCCGGTGCAGGCCAGCGTGGCGTTGAGCATCGCCGCGTTGGTGGTGATGCTCGTGGCGGCCGAGTTGGTCAGGCTGCTCGCAGGCCGCAGGGTCGTGAAGCTGGCGGTGGTGGACGCCCACGCCGTCCCCCATTGGTTGGACGCGTGGCTGCGATAGTAATAAGTCACGCCGTAGATCAGGTTGCTCACGTTACTGGCGAAGGAACCGCCGGCTTGGCCGGTCAATAGGTTCGCGTTCGCCCAGTTCGCCGCCGTCACGCCGCCATCCGTCGTGCCCCAGTAAACACGGACGTCGGCCGGGCCGTTGGTCAACGTGCCCTGTAATTGCGCCACGCCGACCGAGAGGTTCGTAGCTCCGGCAGAGTTGGCCACTCCCGGCGCTGGCGGCGTGAGCGTCGTGAAACTCAGCACGTTGGTCGCCCAGAGCGTTTCCAAGGCGTTGGTGGCCCGGAAGGTGAAGTAGTAAAGCTTGCTCGGGGCCAGGCCGGCCGCGCTGAAACTGAGGTTGGTGGTGGCCAGATTGGTCCAGGCGCCGACAAAGGCTAAATTGGTCCAGAGCGTGGCGTTGGTTCCGCCATTGACCGTGTTCCAAAAGGCCGAAACTTGATACACCGTCCCGGTGCTGCGCAGTGTGGCGTTGAGCGCCGCCGAGCTGGTCGTGATGTTGGTGGCGGCCGAGTTGGTGAGACTAAGAGCGGGCAGCACGGGGGTCAGGTCCAAAAGCTGGAGGCCACAGACCATCAATTTAGGATTGCGGCTGCCGTCACCCGGATCGGCGGTCATGGTGATTGCGATCTTGCCGGACCCGTTGGCCACGATGCTCCGGAAGGCGACGTAGTTCACGCCTTGAACCCAGGTGGAACTGTTCTGGGTCCAGCCGCCGGCAGTCCACCCATTGTCAACGCTCTGGGTCAGTCCGTTGGTCGTCGTGTTGCTGGTCACAAACGTGCCTTTGCTGCCTTGCTCGTTATCATACCAACTGCCGATATACAGGTCATACGTCCGGCCGCTGACGAGACCGTTGACTTCGAACGCGTAGGACAAGCCTCCGGTAATCTTGACATTGCCATTATACCCGGCGTTTTGAAGCATCGTCAGCGAGCCAGAAGAACCCCAATTATCAAGACTACCAGAACTCACATACGAGCAACCAATGCCCGTGGCTCCGCCCGAGGAGTTCAACAAGCTGGATCCGTGAACCGTGCCCAGGGCATTATCTTTCCCGAATTGATTCCACGTCGTGCCAAAGCCGCCGATGGGACCCACCAACCCGGTCGCAATCGTGCTATCGAAGTTCACATTAATCGTCTGGGGGACGGGGGGCGATGGGCGCTGCGTGGTGAAAGTCGTGGTGGCCGGCGCCCAAGCCGTGCCGTATTGGTTGGATCCGTAGCTGCGGTAATAGTAAGTCAGCCCGTAAATCAGGTTGCTCACGTTGCTGGAGAAAGTCGTTTGCGTCGTGTTGGTCAACAGTATCGTGCCCGCCCAGTTCGCCGGGTTGGTGCCACCATCCGTGGTGCCCCAATAGAAACGCACGTCGGCCGGCGCGTTGGTCAACGTGCCCCGCAGTTGCGCCACGCCGACCGAGAGGTTCGTGGCTCCGCCGCCATTGCCCACCACCGGCCCGGGCGGCGTCACCGTGAGACTCACCGTCGCCACTCCGCTCGTCAGGGATAACGTGTCCTTCACCGCAAACGTGAAGCTATCCGGTCCATTAATGTTCCCGCCCGGGTAATTGGTGGCGGGCTGGTAGGTGACATTTGGCACCACGCCTGAAAGGGTGCCATGGGTCGGCGAACTCACGAGCATATAGGTCAGCGGATTGGCGTCCGGATCGGACCCGGTCAAGGTGATTACCTTAACGGTGTTTTGGGCGGTCGTCACCGACTGATTAGTGGCCACGGGCCGCTGGTTGCCGACCGTCCCCGTGTCAATGGTAATGGTGGCAATGCTGGAATCCACCTGACCGTCATTGGCCTTGAAGGTGAAACTGTCAAACCCGGTGTAACCGTTCGTGGGAGTGTAGATCAGATTCGGCGCCGAGCCGGTAAGCGTGCCACGCGTCGGCGGGGTCACGACGCTATAAGACAGCACATCGCCATTGGGGTCGGCCGCCAACAGAGTAATCCCCAGTGCCGTGTCCACCGGGGTCGTGAGGCTTTGGTTCTGCGGCACCGGCGCGCGATTGGTCGCCACGTTCACGATGACGGTTATGTTGCTATAGACCGCGCCGACCACGTTAGTATAGGTCTTGAAATCGTAATAGCCTAAGCTGTATGTGATCCAAATGTTGCTGTTCAGGATAGAACTATCCGAGGTGGACACCCGCACCACATAAGTTCCAATGCCGGAGAACGTCGCGACCGTGTTGGAGCTGGCCTGAGTGCCGTTCGGAGCGAAGGTGACGTTGCCCACCCCGCTGACCTTGCTCCAAGTAAAGACCGGCGTGCCACCATCCAGATCCGGCGCGGCCATGCTGCTGAGCGGGGTGCTGACGGTGGGCAGGGTGATGACCGACGGACTGGCGTTCGCCGCCGCGATCCGCTTGAAATTATTCAACGTGGGCGGGGACATATCACTGCTGATCGCCGCAATGGCCAGGGCAATCTTATTGGTGATCGTCGGATACCGGCCCGGACAACAGCCGCCAATGGAACCATCAGCGAAAAACTGGGGTTGATGGGCCTGCCACGCGTAGAGCGTGGGCAGCACATCTTTGGCCGCTCCCCGATAAGTGGTGGTCAAGAGATCAAACGGCAACCAATCATCGCCATGCCAGGTCTGCTCCTTAAACATCAGGCACAAGGGAATGCCCTCTTCGACCAGATACTTCCCGAGCGTGGCCAGTCCGGCGAGGCGGATGCCGTCACTGAACATCCGGTCGGCTGGTGACCGTTCCGCAACGCACGCGATGATGGCCGGCGCCACCGCCTGAACCTGCGTCCAAGTTAAACGGTTTTGTATAAAGTCACCCATATACGACCGCGCCATCCCGTCCGGTTGTTTCAAGCCGGCGATAACTGCCGGATAAAGCAGATTCGTGGCGACGTTGATCGTGGAAGCGCCGAGCGTTTGGAACAATTCATCGGCCAGGTAGCCATTGGCAATCTGAATGGGATCTTCCCACACAATCACATTCGGATCCGTGGCGTTGGTGATGAAAGCCCCCAGCATCGTGGTTAGTTGCGGCAGCGCCGAGTTGCCGAAGTTCTGCAGCGCCTTGGAAGCCTTGGACCGAACCCAGATGTTCGTGTCGCTCAATCGCTGACCCAACAGAGTCAAAGCCCGGGCGTCTAACTTGACTCCCAGCGCCTGGCAGGCCGCCTCGCGCAGCAGAGAATTGGTGCTGCTCGCCATGTTTGTCAGCATGGAATAACTTGTATTAACATTGGTGCCAATCGTGGCTGCCGCCCAAAAGCGCACGCCCGGATCGTATTCGCTCATCGCCGAGGCCAGTTGATTCGTGTTATACCCGGCGCAGACTTGATTGAACGCCCCCACCCAGATGGCGTTCGTCACCTTGTCGCTGCTCAACCAGTTCGTCGGGTTCGCATTCTTGCCCGTGAGGAGCAACTGCTGCTTCGGCAGGGAATAGGCCAGGACATACCAAGACGTAGGATCCATGCCGGCATACTCGCTCGAATTGGACCAGTAGTCGGTAATGTTAGGCGAACCACCGTATTGCTCGTCCCCGTCATACACAAAAGAACCATCACTGCGGCGCGACAGATCCAGATGCCAGCGCACTTGCGCCAGATAGGTGGCCACCGCATTGGTGCCGCCGATATTGGCCGCCAGTGTTGACCACAGGTAACTGAAACCCTGACCGGTATGGCCGTATTCCCGGCCGTTGTAACCTGCGACGGTCATCCGCGTGTAATACTCCGTCTCCACCGGACGATTGCCCTGCATCGCAAACATGAACGCCGCCATGCAATCCTTGCCGTTGGAGGCGTGACCGCCGGACCACGGTTCATGTTCACCGTAGGGAATGGAGCCTTTGCCGACAAAGTAGCCGAAGAATTTGGACGCCCGGTCAAGCGCCGGATCTATCTCCGCGTCCACCGCGCCGCCACTCGCCACGATGACCTTCTTGCCCATCGCGATCCCCATATTGGCGACCAACCCCGCCGAGTTCACCGGGCCATACCAAGAGATCGAGCCGTGCAGACTGCCATCGGAGTGCTGCTCCGCGCCGCCATGGCCAAACGTGCCATACTTACTTTGGGCTTTGGCAAGGTTCACCGTGTATTTGGTAATCCCGGACAGCACATTGGTGTCGCCCGTCTTCAAATAATACTCGGAGAGAAACACGTTCATGTAACCCCATCCCCACGTATCGCAGCCATTCGGACTCAATGACAGACTTGAGGGCGCAATCGAACGGGCATAGGCCTGCACACTCGCGTTGAAGTTGGTGTTGCCGCTGGCCATCATCGCCAGACCCAAGACCGGGTTGCCGGGATTGCCCATGTTAAAACTCGCCGGCAGTTTATTGATGGCATTGGATAGGATCAGCGTGGACTTCGGGCAGTTGTAAGGTGCCGTGGCGCTGTAGGCGGTATTCGAGATTCCCAATTGAAGTGAAACGTCCGTGGAGACGCCCGCGCGCCAGCGTTTGATTTTCAATACACCCGTCGCGCTGGCCTCCGCCGCGCCGATCGCCCAGCCCAGACTTTTCCGGGAATCATTGGTGAAGAGCGGAACCGCGCCGGCACCCACGCTCGCGCCCAGAATCACGTCGTCGGTGGCCAGGATGCCCGACGCCGGTGTGCTGGTGCCGACGGTGGTGACCAGAATCTGCCACGGGCTTTGCCCCGACATCGTCCCGAAATCGCCGACGTTGTTCCCATCGTGATAAATCCACCCGCGCATTCCCGTCGGCCCTAGATTGTAGGTCTGGGTGCGGTCAATCGTAGCGAGATCCGTGGTGGTGAGGTCGGGTGCCAGTTGCGCCTGGACTCCGGTGGGCAACGCCAGCGCCAGCCAGGCGAATCCGATCAGAGCCGACAATTTATATCTCATAGGTTAGTGCAAATTAGATTTGGCTTTGGGTTGCGCAGGGCAGTGTGACATCTAGGGTCACTGCGCTTCGAGCCGATAGAACCGCTGCGGCTGGCCTACGCTATTCGTGTCGCTGAGTGACATCGGCGAACCGGTCGAGGTCGCGCTCCAGCCATTTGGCAACGGAAAATCCGGCGGCGCGATGACGGCCTGCCACACCGCGTCCGTCAGCCCGTTCTTATACGCCAGCCGATACTGGTAACCCGCCACCGTCGCAAACGTGAAGGCCGGCACACCGCCCGGCATCGTGATCGCACTG
Organism: Verrucomicrobiota bacterium; assembly: GCA_031423695.1. Taxonomy (GTDB): domain Bacteria; phylum Verrucomicrobiota; class Verrucomicrobiia; order Limisphaerales; family CAIQOK01; genus CAIQOK01. The sequence goes on along the minus strand of JANPGB010000423.1, from coordinate 528 downwards.
CCGGGCAGCAGCGGGGACGTTAGCGGCGCCAGCGTGGCGAAACTCCGCACGTTCGTCGCCCATAGGCTGTCCACAGCGTTGGTGGCGCGGAAGGTGAAGTAATAGGTCGTGTTCGTGGCCAGACCCGTGACTGGATAACTTAAACTGGTCGCAGTTACATTAGTCCATGCACCGACATAGGCTGAGTTAGTCCAGAGGCTGGCGTTCGTTCCGCCACTCACGGTGTTCCAGTAGGCTGATACTTGATACACCGCACCGGTGCAAACCAGCGTGGCGTTGAGCATCGCCGCGTTGGTAGTGATGCCAGTGGCGGCAGAGTAGGAGCGATGAGGGCCGCAGAAGGCCGTAGCAGCTCCTCGAACGCTGTAGATCACCCAACGGGGTGCGGGTCAACGCTGGAGAGGCACTGTGAGCCTCGAACGCGTCCTGGTGATCTTGATCCTCGTGGTCATCGTGATCGCACTGCCGGGCAGCAGCGGGGACGTTAGCGGCGCCAGCGTGGCGAAACTCCGCACGTTCGTCGCCCAT
>JANPGB010000422.1:0-6182 GCA_031423695.1 Verrucomicrobiota bacterium | reverse complement strand
TGAATCCTTCACGCGCTTCTGTCCAATCTCCGCGCTGACTTCCGGGTTTTGCCACGCACCCGCTGACTTTCGCCCACCGCGCGCCGCCGCGATTTCCGCGCGGTAGAAATTCAGTTCAGGATTTTTCTCCAAAGCCTCGTTCACCAAATCATCCAGAAACACCTGATTGGTGACGGCGGGCGAGTTGGTAACAGGGGACACCACATCCGCCGCCTTCATTGGAACGACTGCGACGACGGCCAAGGCCGTCACCAAAAAAGAAATCTTCAAAACTTTCTGCTTCATAAAAATTAAGTTCAAAACCGACAACACCACAACACAGAAGGACACCAAGGCGTGAAATCACGCCGAACGATTGGGAGAAAAGCCCTCGGACGAGGACTTAATTACGAAGCGAGCGAAGGAGCGCGAGGCGGGGAAGCCGTGCGGAACACAAACTGCCAGCACTTGGGAAGTTCCGGCGGGACGGCAGCGACAGGAGCGGCGCCGACTTCATCAGACAAGTTGTCCGTGATGTCCGCCAATGCGACGGGCAACAGCGGCAGCAAGTCTGGCGAGGGAATCGTGACGCGGGCTTGGTTGGATTTGTATTGCGACTTTTCAACCGCACAGCAACCGCTGTCGTTGCAATCGGTGCTGCCACCCGGAGTTTGGGCGTCAACAGCGCACCGAAGAAATTCGAGGCCGGGAACGGATTCTAGCTGGCAATGTGCGGACACTGGCAGCCAGAGGAACGCTGCCAGCGCAAAAAAGACGTTTCTGAAATACCGCACTCCAGATATTGATGCCGGAAAGACAAGAAAGGTTCAATCAAATCTTACGGGTGGCGCAACCGTTCACATTTTCGCGTAAAGCTCACCGCGCCCGCCTCGATGTCGCGGCTGCCGATGACGAGCATCGTGTGGACGCGCAATTGCTCCGCGTTGGAAATCTCGCCTTGAACGGCGTGGCGCTGAAGTGCGCACCCACGCGCACGATGTTCGCGCGGGGTTCCGCCACCAAGGGCTTGGCGTAGTCGATCAACGCTTCGTCGTTGTTGGGCGTGATGACGCGCACCTGATCCGGCGCGAGCCAGCGCAGGAAGTTGCCCGCGTAATGCTCGATAAGGAAGCCGATGAAACACTCGTGCGTGCCGAGTGGCGCGATGATTCCAAGCCGCACGATCTTTCCGCAGCTGTCGGACGCGGGGGCATGGCACGCATCATGGATTTAGTGAAGTGGGAACGCCTGCGTGATCTCATGCTGCCCGCTGCACCAGCGCAACCGCGTTTTGCATCTTGAGTTCGTGAGCGGCAAGCAAGCTTTTTACACACGTAAGATGAATGATTTCGCAGCTACGGGATGAGGTGATGGCGTCGGTTGGGAATTTTGCGACGACATTACCAATGCGGTCGTCAAGACCGCACACGAAATCAAGGCAGCCACACGGCCCGCCAATACTTCTGCGGGGTGCCGGGCGCGAGCGAGTTCGTCACGTTTATCGTGTTACTCGCGAGCGTGTTGGTGGATTGCGAAATCCAGGTGGTCAAGTTGGTGGAGGATTGGATCACATAGCGCACATCCTGCTGGCCTTGCAGTTGAAACACAAACTGGCCCGCCGGCGCAGGCGCAATTGTGGCAAGTCGCGGGGCGGACGGCACGAGGGTGATGACAGTCATGGACATCTTGGGAAAGTTGTAGGCGAAGTTGGTGCCCGCGTTCGCCATGGCGTTGGTCGTGATGTCCTTGGCGGCGGCCGGGCCGTTGGTGCGCGTGGCTTCATCGTTGAAAACGCCGAAGGAGCGGACGGTGGCGGCGGCAATGGGGGTGAAGCCGCTCAAGGAGATTTGCGCGTTGAGATTGGTGCCGAACGATTTGTTCACGACAAACACGGCCACGGAACCGTTGGCGCGACGGGCGGCGTAGGCGGAAAGGCTGGTGTAATCGCTGGTGGCATTGAGGATTTTATCGCCGGGCCGCGCGAACCACTGCATCAGTTTGGCGGCGTAGAAGGTGGGATGGCGGGTGTTGAGTTCGTTGACCATGCCGAGATCGCCATAGGTGCGCCAGCCGTAGATTGAGGGGCCGGAGAAACCGCCGGTGTCTGTGGAGTTGCGCAGGTCCCACCAGACAAAACCTTTAAACTCCGTCTTGAGCAGCTGGCCGAGGCTGTCGGCGTAATAAAGTCCGTTGACGAGACTGGTGGATTGGCGGCCCTGCAAGCCGGCGTCGGCGTTGTTCTCGGTGACGACGAGTTCGATATTGGTTCCGGCCGTGCCGAAGTAGTCGGTGATTTGCTGGCGCAGGCTGGCGGCATCGGTCGCCCAGTTGCCGGTGTTTTGCAGGAGCGTCTGATCATTGTCCGAGGAACCGGCGGGATTGTTCGGATCGGTATATTCGGGATAGTGGTGATGGATGAGGAAGTCGGGCGTGACGCCAAGATTCTTGAGCGTGGCGAGCAGGATGGGCGTCCAGCCGTAATTAGTCTGGCCGGTGCGCGCGTTGTAGGCAGGGTGAAGGTTGTTGAACTGGTTGGAGAAACTGTTTTCACCGGGAGCCGAGACCACGCCGATCTTGATGGTGGGATCGGCGAGTTTCATTTGCGCGATGTAGTTGGAGGCGCGCATGGCGTAGGTGTAGGGGTCGTGGTCGAAGGTGTTCGTGTCCCGTTCCCAGGTGCCGTAACATTCGTTGCCGATCTCCCAATACTTGAAGCCGAGATTGTTGGTGATGTTTGCATGACGCACCCAGCCGGCTGCTTCCTGCGGGGTGCCGGTGCCGTAGTTGACGACGATGAAAGCCTGCGCGCCGGCATTGGTGGTGACGCGAACCATTTCGGGGAAGGAATTGGTCCACTGCCAGGTGTTGGTGAGCGTGGTGTTGGAGGCCCAATGATATTCATCTGACAGCGAGCCGCCGGGCATGCGCACCACGGTGGTGCCCATTTCCTGGAGAAGAGCGGTGGTGGTGGTGTGGTACGGCGGATCATAATACCCGTCCCAGAGGGCGAGGTTCACACCGAAGTGCCGCTGGTCCACGGTGCGGACGGCCTGCGTGGTGTTGATGCTGACGTTGACGAGCGCGGGAGCGGGCACTGCGTTGAGCTGGATGTCATCCAGATAATAGGTGGGTTGCACCGCGCCGATGCTGCTTTGAATCACGAAGCCGGTGAAGTTGGACTTGTTCGCGACGCCGATGGCGGACAGCGGAACGGTGAACTGTTGCCATACGTTGGTCTGGAGGGTGCCGAGCGAGTAGTAAGCGTTCTGCCCAGCGTTGTTCGTGCTGCCGACATGCAACATCCCGTACACCTGGAGCTTTTGTCCGCCAGTGGCTCCGCCGTTGATCCAAAAATTGATCCCCGTGTATGGCGTGCTGTCCATGTCGGAGTGGTATATTTGCAGGCCGTCGTAATTAACCGTCGCGATGGTAACGCTGACCGAGTCAGCCCCCGAGTGGACGGGTGAAGTATTCGCATAGTCATGCGTGGCCCAGCCCCAGTCTTGGAAGCCGTTGACAAGGCTGTCGGTATAGATCGGCAGGGAAGTTTGCGCCTGCAATCCCAAAACCCATAGGGCACACGCGGAGGCCAGCAGCCCTTTTCCCGGGCGGCAAATATATTTCATAATGCCATGGTAACAAAACATTGCACAAATAATAGGCACCGACCTGAGCTATGTTGGGGCCCTGGATATGATCGTGCAATCTGGTTCTGGCGTTCAAGGAGGCGCTCAACAACGCGGTGAAGCATTCCCGGGCCACGGAAGTGCGCATCACTCTGCAGTTCGTCCCGGGCGGTTTCACGCTCGGCGTGGTGGACAACGGCGCTGGCTTTGATCAACAGCAACTGCCCGAAGGGGAGACCCGGCAACCTTCCGCATCCGGCGAGGGGACGCGCATCGGGTTTTTTTGTTCCGCAACCGAATCTCCGCTCCGGCCCGCGCCGGGCTGAAGTGTCGCGACGAAGCAGCTCAACTATTGGACCGGTTTGCTTCCAGTTTCTTGTTTCTTCTTTGGTGGCAACGGGTCCTGCTCCGGGACTTTTAATTCAGTGCGAAGTCGATTCAACTCGATGTGCAATTCCTTTTCCACGGCGGCATAGTCCGCCTGGCCATAGACGCTGCGCATTTCCCGCGGGTCCTTTTGGAGGTCGAACATCTCCCAGTAGTCCACGCCGGGTTCGTAGAAGTGAACAAGCTTGTAGCGGTCGGTGACGACCCCGTAATGCCTGCGCACCGAGTGGGCGCCGGGAAACTCATAGTAATGGTAGTAAAAACTCTTGCGCCAATCTGCGGGCGTCTTGCCCTGCAAGATCGGAACCAGGCTGCGACCTTGGATGTCGCCGGGTATCGGTTGGCCGGCGGCTTCGAGGAACGTGCTGGCGAAATCAATGTTGGAAACGATGTCCTTGTTCGCGCTGCCGGGTTTCGCCTTGCCGGGCCAGCGAATGATCAGCGGGGTGCGGAGCGATTCCTCGAAGATCCAGCGCTTATCAAACCAGCCGTGCTCGCCGAGATAGAAACCCTGATCGGAGGAGTAAACCACGATGGTGTTCTCCGCCAACCCTTCGTCGTCGAGATACTTCAACAGCCGGCCAACGCTTTCGTCGACAGATAAAACGGTGCCAAGGTAATCGTGCAGGTAGCGTTGGTAACGCCAGCGCACGAGATCCTTGCCTTGAGGATTGGCCTGGCGGAAAGCTTCGTTGCGCGGCTCGTAGTAGGCGTTCCACTCCTTCAGCTGCGCCTCGGTCATTCCGCCCGGAGGACGGAGCTTGGCGTCGAGCGGGCTGAAAGTTTTCTCAAGGGTCATGTCCTGTTCGTGCTCCGCCTTGCCGCGGCCGGCATAATCGTCGAACAGGGTTTCCGGTTCGGGGAACTTGCGGCCGCTGCTCCATCCAAGGTTTTTCAAGTTTGGAGCCCACTCGCGATGCGGCGCCTTGTGCTGGCACATGAGGAGAAACGGCTTGGATTTGTCGCGCTTCCGCAGCCAGTCGAGCGACAGGTCGGTGATGATGTCCGTGGTGTAGCCCTCGCGTTTGACCTTCTCGCCCATGCGGAGCATCGGCGGGTTGTAATACTGGCCCTGGCCCGGAAGAATGTCCCAGTAGTCGAAGCCGGTTGGATCGGATACGAGATGCCACTTGCCGACGACGGCAGTCTGGTAACCCGCCGCATGAAGCAACTTGGGCATTGTTTGTTGCGCACCATCAAAGCGTCCGTAATTGTTGTCGTAGAAACCGTTCAGGTGGCTGTATTTGCCGGTCATCACGCAGGCGCGGCTTGGACCGCAGATGGAATTCGGCACCAGGGCGCGATTGAAAATCATTCCCTCGTTGGCAAGCCGGTCGATGTTCGGTGTTTGCACGAGCTGCCGCGAATCCCCATAAGCACTGATGGCGGCGTATGCGTGGTCATCCGAGAAAATGAACAGGATGTTGGGCTGCTTGGGGGCAGCGCAGCAAATTGCCGCATGGAGAAATGCAAGGCCGACACTGAGATGGCCAAAGGCTCGAAACAGTTTCATAATGGGTAAGCAGAATTGTTCTGGTGGTAATTAGTCAAACCCCCATTTGTGTCACGCTTGTTTATTTGGAACAGTTCGCTCCGCTCAAACTCCGTTACGCCAAGCGCCGCCATGCTTCGAGCGGCGTGGCCGAGGTGCGCGGCTTTTGAATGTCTGCCGGCCACGCCTTGCGTGAAACGGATTCCCGCCGCCGCCATCCGGTCGTTTTTCGGTGTGCGGATTGTTTGGATTGCCCGGGTAAAATGGCTCGAAATAACCCGCCTCCTCTGTCGTGATTTAGGTGGCGCTGGGCATGAGGTGTCCGCGGGGATCCTCGACGGTTCGTTGTAATTTTTATCAGCCCGTCCGAATCGGTGATTCGTGAACTGGCAAGCATGACGTGTCAGATCGTCCAGCCGCGCCGGTAATCGCGATGCAAGGAGCGCCCCGCTCGCTTCGAGTTGAGAATCCGACCGCTGATCGTGTCGTATTCCAGGGTTTCTTCAAACAACGTGGAGAGATTGATCAGTTGCATCAACTCGGTCATAGGCCCGCCGATTTCAAAGCTGGAGAAGGTCGCGCCGTTACCTTTGCAGGCTTCGACCCATTCGCGATGATGGTCGGCGTTTGCGGGCAATGTCTGCGACGGACCATGTTTGACGTCCTCAAACTTTTCTTCCGGCAGCAAGACGAAGTTA
>JANPGB010000421.1:0-17305 GCA_031423695.1 Verrucomicrobiota bacterium | reverse complement strand
GAAACTTTGATGATTCCACCAGCCTTGTTGATGGCTTCGGGGACCAACCGCCCCGCCCCGGACTCCCCGACCAGGAAGTGGTGAATAAACACCGGCGCCCCAATCGTGGAGATGACATCCCACACGCCGATGGCAGAGATGATAACGAGATTTTCCAAGGCTACGGACAAGGTGTTGATGGTTGAACCGGAAGCCAGCAGCCGCTGCTTGATGGCCATGTTGAGAAGTGAGTCAGTGAAAGTTGCCGCCAGGCAAAAACCAATGGGCCAGCAACACACGGCAATGATGCGATTGACGTGCTTCATGCCGATATGCGCCCAAGGTTCAATGGCGATGAGCGCGAACAACACCGGCGTGACACTCCAGCAGAAGGCCAGGGTTACTTTTTGCACATACGTGATCAGGGTGATGACGAACACTGAGCAATACGCAACGCCCAGCAGAGTGGCGTAACAGGCCGAGTCCAAAAGCTTTCCTGACATCATGAGACCGAACACCGACTTGTCCTTGATCTCGGGCTGTCCGAGCGTGGCGGCCACCCGGTCCTTGTAGGTTTGCGCCAGCGTTTCTGAACGCACCAAGCCCGTGGTTTTGACGAATTGGTCCACGATCAGTCCGGCAGAATTGATGAGCTCCCAGCATTGGGCCGTCAGCAAGGCCAGAATGAAAAGTTTGGCCAGGAACATCATTAGTCGGCGCGGCTCATTGCCGCGCGCCAGCTCAAAAGGGAACGCCAGCACCATGATGGCCAGCGACCACGGCAGAAACGCGTTGTAAAGTTTCGCGCACGAGGTGAGATACGCGGCAAAAAACGTGTCGAAGCCGGGGATAACTTCAGTTGGCGGTTGCATTTGCATTGATCAGGGTTTGGGGTTGGGGAGCGTCAGGGGTTTGGTGTCGGCCTGGAAAAATTTCAAGGCCTGGAGCAGCGCGGTTTGCAGACTCACTGCGCGCGTCTCGTCATCGGCCTGTTCCTGGCGGGCTTTGTCAGCTTCATTGGCCGCCTTTTGGATGACGACCTTCGCGGCCGCTTCAACGCGTTCCGCATTGACGGTGCTCAGGGCGCTGGCCTGGGCGGCCTGGACTGCGTTTAATTTCTGCACCTCGGCGTCCGTCGTGGCCGTCTTGATCTGGGCGAGGGTTTGGACTTGGGCATCCCGCAAGGCGTCGCGCCGGGTTTGCGTGTCGCTGATGATGTCGTTGTAATCCCGGATGGTGTTTTGCAACGCCTCATGTTTTCGGTAAGACGCCGGATCACGAATGATCGTTTGCCCACCGGCCACCGGAATGTCCGAGGGCACCGGAGAATAAAGTCCGTTGCCCTCATAGCTCAGACCGGGCTGACCGGTGGTTTCCATTTGAATATCGGGGAGTGATTTTCCCACGCCATGCCGGCCGAGTTGTGAGGCCGTTTGCGACATGCTGGAAATAATCACCGACAAGGGATCGCCGGCGTGGTCGAGTATCTGATGGACAATTGCGAGTTGATTGCTCGCCACCATCACTTGGAGGATGGCCTGGGCAATGGCGGCAAAATCAATGACCGGCACTTCCGCTGACGCGCGGAATTCATTGGTGATGAGGAACAGGGCTAGCAGTAGTTTTTTCATAATGTTATTCGGCAATGAGGAGGGTTCGGGTTTGTTCTTCGTAGGACACCCCGCCTTCGGTGTGGGCGGGGACAGTGATGGTGAGGCGGCGATAATGCGGCGCTGCGTCGGCGCTGGCACGCGGCTGCTGCAACTGCCAATACATTTGTTTGGCGGCGTCAGCCGGAGTTTCGGCGACGGCATGATTTTCTTTTTTGGAGGTGGCGCAGCCGCACAGCGCCAGGCACACCAGGAATAGGAATTTATTTTTCATTGGTTTTCATTTTGTTATTCGCCAACCGGCACGAACCGGATCGTTCCACAGAGAGGTTCGCGTTCGGTCACGTGGAGGTAACAACATTCGGAGTAGATCGTGCCGCGCAACTGGTCGGGCATGACGTAACGCATGATCATATTTTTGGCGGCGTCAGACAGCGGCAGATGCTCGGATATCAAATCGAGGTCCGTGGGTGTCCCGGGAAAAAATAAAAACGCCATTCTCACATTTCCGAGAATGACGCGGCGCAGCGTCTCACTTTCCAGCTGGGCCACCTGCTGGCACACGAAATTGCATTGAACGTTCAGCTTCCTGAACGTCGCCAGCATCGTGCGAAAAATTTCTTCAAATCCCGGGATGGTGAGCGCCTGGGAAATCTCCTCCAACACGATGCGCTTGGTTTCCGTGGCCGGCCGGCGGAGACATTGCTGCTGCACCACGATCAACAGCAGAAACCAAAGCACGGCCTGCAAATCCTTGGCGGAGCTGTCGAGGCGGCCCAGTTCGAAGTGGGTGACCGGGTCGTTGAAGTTGACGTTGCTCTGGCCGTCAAACAATTTTCCGTAGGAACCCCCGCGACACCACGGGCGCAGCCGGTCCGCCAGCCGCGCGCATTTTTCGTCCTTCGCCCCGGCGATTTCGAGCTGCTGGCGCAGCGAACTCAAGGTCGGATATTCCGGCAGGTAGGCAAAGGCCAGTTCCCGCAGCAAATCACGGTGCTTGGTGGCGAACGTGCGCACCTCGGCATCCGTCGGGGCGGCGAGCAATTTCTGGGCGTCCGGCGAACCCGCGTCCAGTTCGTCGCGCAAGGAAATGAAAGCTTCCACCGGCTCACACATGCGTTCGCCGACGAGCTGGTGCAGCACCAGCGCGTGACGCGCCAGACGCAACCGTTCTGCCTCCGTTTGACGACGGAGCCATGCGTCCGCAAATACGGCGCAGACGGCGGCTACATGTTTGGCGAGCAGGGCACGCTTGTCCTGGGACTCGTCGTCATTGCCAATGGCTCCGATCATCCGGCCCGCCAGCGCCGTCGTCAGGGCGCGTCGCGCGGAGCTGTCCGGCAGGCCGGGATCGCCGAACAGATTGAACGTCCAGGGACAGTCGGGCGTGATGACATGCATTTTAGCTCCGACCGCTTCACTGTAGCGCCGGTGGGAGCCGCCATAATCAATGAGGTAACTTCGGTGGAAACAGCAATGGGTCTCGATTTGGAGGTATGCAAGGAAGTAACTTTTCCCGGAACCGTTCATGCCGCTGATCAGGCAATGTTGCGGAGTGCTGGCCTTGCCTTCGCCGACGAACAAACGGACACCAATCAGATTGAGGTAAACGCCAAGGAACAATGCCTGCGCCTTTTTGATAAAACCATGAAATGAATTGGGCAGCGGCAGCAGGGGCGCGAGATAGGTGGATTCGCCATAATGCGCAAAGCAGGCTTCATTGCCCTGCAACCTTCCCGGCAGGGTCAGCAGAAACAAATCGCGCGCGGTGGCGGCCAGACTAGCCTCGAACAATTGCAGGTTGATGCGCGCCGCCGCGCCCTTCAACAGGTCTTCCTGCCGTTGCAATTCCTCCGGTGTTGCGGCGTGCAGCACGACGATGAATTTCATTTCCAGCGGGGTGATGGCGCCGCGCGCCAGTTGCGAAATTTTTTCCTCCAGTTGGGCGCGCGTCACATCCAGCTGCGGGTCGTGCCGGCGCTGCAACTGCTCCTGCAGCCGTTTCAAACGCGCTTGCAGTTCATTCATTAAATCTGTCCGCGGCAACCGGTGCAGCAGCACGGTGAGGTTGAAATCAGGGATGGGCAGCGTGGTCAGATGATCAACGATGCCGGGGTAGGCGACATCGCAGAGGCGGCGCAGGGCGAACACCTTGAAATATTCGCCATCGAGCATGAACCCGCGGTTGCCTAATCCGCTCAGCTCGCCCGGACAGCAGACTTCCGTGAGTGGAAAGGCGGCCTCGGCCGGGACGGAAATGCCCCGGCGCCGCGACGCCGGGGACGGATTGAAAGTCCGGTGCCATGCCTGCGCGACGGCGTTCGCATCGAGCGGTTCAAAGGTGACCCCCGCCGGAGCCAGGGCCGCTTCCAGGCCATTGAGCAGCTTGCCGGTTTCCGCAGCCATGTCCCCCATGATGCGGTTGTAAAATAAGTCGGGGTCTTGCTTTTCTTCCTTGCCGGGTTTTGGGCGCTCGATTGCGTGTCCCATGAACAGCGTAACTTCTTCACGGCGGAGCTGGCCGGCCTGCGCTGCTTTCAGAAAATGAATGGCTTTCTGATTGCGATAACGCTGGACCGCCTCGGGGGCGTCGGCGGGTGTATCTCCGGCATAAGCTTTAACCTGGTCACCGGGGTCATTCCTGACACTCCAAATGATTTGCGCCCGGCCACCCTCCGGAAGGATTCCCATGGCTTGAGAAAGACAGGCGCAAAGTTGGTTGCGCACGCCATTGGAGGCGGCCCGGTTCTCGGGCGCCTGGACACGCACGCCGCGCGATAGATGGAGTTTCCCGCCTGGATCGGGAATGCAGACCACCCCGCCGGCACAATAAGCTTCCACCGGTGCCCGGACTGTCAGACCACCCAGTGAGGAAAAATGACCGCCGATGAGGCGGGTTTCCACCCACTGCGAAAACCAGCGCGGTGGCTTGTCCTGCAGAAAAAGAAATTGGAACGCGGCCACCACCAATGCGGGACCGAACATGATGGTGGCCGCGACCGCCAAGCCGAAGAACGGGAGGAATAAAAATCCCGGCACCAGGCCAAGCAGCAGGGCAATGACTACAAATTTCACCCCGGAAAGATTCAGGCCGAAAACACGGCCTTCGGTTTCGTCAATCGCGTGGGTGGGTGTTTGATGCAGAGGTTCGTCGTGCATAACGTCAGGAGGAAGGTTGGGTTAACCGCCGGCGGCGATTTGCAAAAACCACCTCATAAGTGGTATTGCAATCGCTAATACTAAGCCTCCGAAAATGCACATGAGACCTTCCACCACCCGCCCCCTTGAAATTTCATAACCGCCGTAGGCGATCACAATGCAGCCGATGACGAGGAATACATCCTTCAAGAAATCGACGGCCTTTTTCATCATGGCCGAGGGATCCGACTGGGCCAGAAGCGGACTGAAACCAAACCGAGGAACCCGCACCACCGACGGTTTCAAATTCAGTGCGGTGCGGGAAGGGATGGAAAACTTTGCCAGCACCGGTGCGGAAATGTTTCCCAGACCAACGGCTGAGAATTGAACGGTGGCTGAAGCACGAAGCGGCGGAGCTTCGCAGTGGACGGCGAGCGGCATCAAGAGAAATGCCGCCAGCAGAAATGAGTGTGTTAGGGTGATGAGCCAGTGTTGTTTTTTTGTTTTCATTTTTTTTGTTTTTGTTTGCTGTTGTGATGAGTTCGCTTTTCATGCAGAAAAGGTCACAAGTTTTTCGCGGGCGACTTGCGGCAGGTGGGGCGCGGTTGCGGTCTCGCGGGGTGCGGGCATGAAGGCATCATCGCGCGGCGCAACGAAGCGGGGTCGCAGCCAACGACGTCGGCAAACTCATGGCAACCCTTGGCGCGCAAAATCTCGAGGGCTTCGGCGCGAGCGCGCAACAACCGCATTTTCAACGCGCCCAAAGAAATTCCTAATTGACGGGCCAGTTCGGCCTGACGGATTTCCTTTTCAAAAAAAGCGCGCAGCACCATGGCCGATTGTTCGGAAAGCCGCGTCATCAAAGCAGCCACCACTGCTGCAAAATGATCATCACAACTATCCTGATCGTCGCTGGCGAGGTCTGCATAGTGATCCTCCTCCAAAGGTTCGCCGGGAGGTTTTCGGTAGAAATTGCGAAACCCGTCAATGATGACGCAGCGCAGAACGGTCCGAAAAAACGGCGCGTAATCACGACTGGGATCATAGTGGAAACTGGCCCGGAACCAGGCTTCATTCACTGCGTCCTTCGGCGTCCGGCAACCCCTGGACGCCGCGAATCCGACAAACTTGAAATAGTTTTCGGCCAGCCATGCGTCGATTTGAGGAAGACCGATCTTGGCGTGCTCTAACATTGTCCGTTGCTCACATGTTTGGCGGGCGTTGCGGTGAACACGGCCGCAAGCTCGTTGCCGCTGGCAAACCTTACCACCCGTGCGCGCGGCGTGACCATGCTTGCGCGAACGATGGCGGCGGGTGCGCTGTTTGCAATCGCGCCGCGCCTGGTCGGCGGCAACATTCGCATTACGTTTTGGCTTGGCAGAAGCCAGTCGGCTGCTTCGAGCTTTCCTCGGGTCTGTGTTCATAAATCTCGTTCGCTTTCGTTTCCTGCTGCAGTTTGGGTTGTCGGTTGTTGTCGGTGCATACGCCGCAGTTGCAAACGGCATCGCACTTTTCTTGAGGCTGCACTGGAACTGGTCAGATACTGGGCTTCGGACAACGGCGCGGATCTTCGTTTCTGTTGACCGTAGGTTTAGGTTTCGGGGGCAGGGACAATGCACCGACGGAAACGTCCTCCCCACCAGAGCCCGCAGCGATGTAGCCGGCCAGGGAGCGCCGAAGTTTTGCGTAGGCCCGTGAGAGGCGGTTCGCCACGGCGGATTCGGTCAGCCGGGTTTCATCCGCCACCTCGGCACAGGTGCATCCGTTCCAAAATCGCAGAACGAAAAGTTTGCGGTCTTGCGGGCGAAGTTTTCGGAGTGCCTGCTGGACGACATCTTGCAGTTCCGCGCTGACGCCCGGCTTTTTTGGAATGTGGAACGTGATCTCGAATCCTTGCGGAAGGGGAAGTTCGTGCAGGCGGCGCGAAGACTCCGAGCGCAACGCCGAAGCAATGCGGCGGCGCAGCGCCCGGCTGAAGTAATGTGCAAATATTCCCTTGGACCGCTTGAAACAGCGCAACACCGAGGTCATCACCTTCGACGCCAGCAACCGGGGATCGCGCACCCCGGCGCGTGCCGCACGCGCCGCCGCGATGAACCAGTAGGGATAAAAGTATTCCTCGGCGTTGCGCTCGTAACGACTTCTGCGCCGCGCCGACACTGCCGTCAAGCCCGGCTGAATTTTACAGGGCGCGGCGGGCTTGCCCGGGCAGGCGCAGTGTCGAGACCGAGCGCAAGCTCGTTGTTGCTCTCGATGCCGACAACCAAGCCGCAGTGCGTTCGCACCGCCGCGTGGTGCGCGCCGCCGCGCCAGATTCGCGCATCTATCGCGAGGGACGGCGACAAAGGAGATTTGTTTGGCAAAGGCAATGGGGATGCTTTTCATGGTGCCTTTCGCATTAAACTGCCGGAGTGATGCCGATTACCGCGACGAGGTGTTTGACCAACGTTAAAGCGGTGGAAAACACACCCAGTTTGGTCAACACAGAGATGCCCACCATGTAACCGGCTGCCAGAGCGAGGTCCTTGACCAATTTCAGCGGCGTGTAAGGCGCGCTTTTCTGCCCAAGCGCCGCCGGTCCCCAAATGCGCATCATTAGCGCGCCAAGAAGGTTCGTGCCGACCAGAACGACGGCATAGACGGGCATGAGCGCCGGAGGATAGATTTTTGCGGCAAGCCATCCCATGCCATACGCGATCGGCACGTTCAGAACCGGGTCAAGTGGGACGCCGGGAGACAGCAAGGTGCCAATCAGAAGCAAAAGCTTGCTGACGAGGTTGGATCCGCCAGGTTGGGGACTGGTCGTTGCTGAATTGGTGATGCTTGAAGCATGACTGGTCTGATCCACGGGGTTGATGGCCCCGCAAGCATTTATCCTGGATTGGCCATGATCGCCGCTGCTGGTTTCCGATTTATTTTTTTTCATGATTTTTTTGGTTTGCGGTTCCAAATTTTTGGAACTTTCTTTCGGAACGCTCGTGTGCGAATCGCAAATTCAGGTGAATTTCCACATCGACAGGCCAGGGGTTGGGCAAGGTTTACGCATGAGCGGAAGTGCATTCACGGGAAGAAACCCTTTATTTGCGGGCGAAATCAAAGCCACCCCGAACGGATGCCGTTAGAGTCTCCATGGTTCGTGCCGGGTTCAGCCACCAGCACATCCGCTCATTTTTTTTCCACATCAACTGGTGGAGGGATTGTGGTGAATGTGGAATGTTAATGGATTTTGCCGCTTGATTTGGTCATTGGCTTCGGAGTAAACCAACGGCGTGGCGAGGGACAAAAGCGACGATTGCGGATCCAAGACGGGATCAACAGAGGCTAAGCGCCTGGAGAAATCTTGCGACGAACGCGACCCCGATAATGGCAAAGCCGAACAACAGGCCCGGCTGCGCATCGACCCTACTTCCACAGAGTCTTCCCGGGTCGCCTTCCCGCTGTGGCCGCTGAATGAGGAATTGGAAAAACTTCGGTGCATCCTGCAACGCACCAAAGGGCAGACCTGCTTTGACGATCTCAAGCAGTCCGACAAGGAACTGCTTTCCAGGTGCTGCGAACTAGTCGACCTTTTTCTGTGGAAAGTTTCTCTGCATGAAACGCAGCAGGTGGAAGTGGCGGCATCCGCTGTGACAGAAACGCGGCGAGCGCTTTTCGCCGAGCTCAAACTGGCGGCGAATGGAGATTTACCACGCAAATTTTTTTGTCGCCTGAAGCTGCGGCTGCTCCCACCCAGATCCTGGCTCTACCTTCGCGTCCAGGAAAAGCTGAACGAATTACACGCAGCTTGCGGGCCGCTGCTCAACTCAATGCGTCACGAGCGGCTGGCGGCGCCCGCATATCTCTGCCGGGATCCAGATCTGATGCGTGCGCAATTGAAGGAGACGTGTCCCTGGCGGACATTAAATCGCAAAGCCAAACCTGACCATTCCGGAAAGACCCGGCAGATTACTGACTGGCATCCTGAAACACTTTGCCGCCGCGCATGCGATGTGTTGCTGATGTGGGAGCTGTGCTTCAGGCTTCGCGAAATATCCGAAGTCCTTGGATTGGGCACCTCCACTATTCAGAAGACGCTGATGGCTTGCGCTGCCGCCTGGAATGATCTGCGAAGAAAAGCTCCCGCATCAGCGGGGATAAACCAGCAGTCAAAGCAACTCAAACCGTAACCATGTCCGAGCCAATCGAAGAATTACGCGAGCGCCTACAGCGGGAATCTGCGGAGTCCGATGCGAAGCTGCGCCAGTTCATCCGCGAAGGTCTGACGGAGGAACGCCTGCGCGAAGACTGGGACCATTTGCGCGGTGCCAGCCGGCTCAAAGCTCAGCCCGAGAGAAAGCACAACGCGTGGCAGGAACTACTTTCGGCTATCTGGACGGTCCGAGAGAAATTGTTGGAGCGGCTTCGCCGCTTTTCCCTGCGAGTGGCCCTGCCGGTCGTGGCATTGGTGGTGGTCAGTCTGCTGCTGGTGACCACGATGTCGCCATCCGGATTTGTCGCTCCCGCTGACCCGGGCGACCGGGCCTTCACTCCGGGGCAGCCGGCCTTGCCGGATCATGTGCGGGTGGATTTCAAAAAGGGCCGGATAGAATTCTTTGGCGATGGTGACAGCCTGGCCGGAACCATGACGGCCTCCCCGGCAGATTCCACTCCGGAAATTGCAACATTTCAGGTGGCCGTCAAAGGCAAGGATTCGACGGGACTGGCCGGTGAGTTCGCCGGCAAGGTGTTCTTCACGCGCTCCGTCCCCGGGAAGATTCCGGCCAATAAAGGAGACATCAAAAAAATCGCGGCCGAAGGTGAATTGCGGGTCACCGGCGCGGGACCCTATCAAGTAAAGCGCAGCTACCTCCCATAAGCTTCAATGGGGATGCAGCGGGAAGCATTTCAAACGTGTGAAAACAATTTTCAGCCGTCGCGCACTGCTCAGCGGAGGGATTTTAGTTCTGAGCCTTGCCATATTGCTGTTGTCCTCTTGCGGCAAGCGCAGCGAGTCCGGTGAAAGCTCCTCGGCGGCTCACAACACGCGTCGTGCGCCGACCGACCCGAAACTGCGCGAGGCGGATGACCTGCATCGGGAAGGCAAGCGCTGGCTGCGCGATGACCATTGCGGACAGGCGGAAATCTGTTTTTCCAACGCCTACGCTATCCGCACTGAAAAGCTGGGGCCGCTCGACTCTGACACGCTTGCCAGTCTCTATGGTTGGGCCAAGTCGCTCACGTATTTGCGGATGAGCCGACCGGACAGCTCGGAAGCGTTGAAGCGGGTCAAGCAACTCCAGGCCGATGTGACCCGGGCGTTTCCCGGACACATTCGGCGCGACCTCATTGAGTCCTACGGATTGGAGGAGATGCTCTATGAACAGATGCTTGTCTTTCCGGCTCAAAATGGAATCCAAGGCAAAGAGGCACAGTCGAAACGGGACGCACTGCAAGCGAAGGCGGATGCGGCGGGAAAGAAACTGGAAGAACTCCAAGCCCAGGCGGCGCACAGTGGTGAGGAGCCGGAAGGCGAAAACCTGACCGAAGATCCGGAGGAAGTGGAAAGAAAAAGGATTTTTGACGAGGGCGGGCAGCGGGTCACCCCCGCCTTGTTGGAGAGATTTTCCAACGACCCCTCCGCGCACGCGGCCTTGATTTTTGCGCAGGCGATGAAGGACGGAATGAAGACCAACTATCATTCCGAGCTGGAGGGAAGAAACGATATGGCCCGCCTGCTGGCTGATTTCGAAAAGACCCACCCGGAGGAGGCCAAACTCATGACCGGCGGAGATCCGGCCAGGGGCATTCTCCCTTCCGCGCTGGCCTTGCCCGAGAATCCGCCGCGCCACCAGCCGCAGGCATGGCTTGGCGGCGAATGGCTGAAATGGAAAACTATTCTGGAAGGCGGAGTGCCGCTCGAAGCACAAATCCTAATGAAGAGCCGCGCGGGTCCGTTTGAATCCGTCCCCGTGGAAATGGAGCCAGAACCCGCCGTGATGGCGCAGCTGGTGTTGCAGTTCAAGGGACTGGTCTTGGAATTCGAGGTCCGCCTGCACGCCACGCTGGCCACCAGCACCAACGCCGAGGTGCAGGCCTGCCATCAAAAGCTGATGGCCGCCCAGCAGAAACTGGACGAACTTTCTTCGGCTGCAACCGCCGGGCAGCGCTCGCCTGCCGCGATGGCGGCCTATGGACAGGCATACGGTGTGCGGCAGGAACTGCGCACCCAGGCGATTAGATTCATCGGCGAAGTTCAGACCAATCAGCCGGCCACGGCGACGGTGGCTCAGGCGATTCCGCCGGGCGCTGCTCTGGTCGAATTTCTGCGCTACGGCCGGGACACGGGAGCGACCAATTTAATTGAGGCCCGCTACGGCGTGCTTGTTTTGAAAAGCGATGGAGCCCCGCGCTGGGTTTCACTCGCAACCGCCGAGGTCATCGAGAACCTGGTCAAACAGTATCACGAACAAATCAGATATGGTTCCAATTCACCCGCCGGGACGGATGCGTTGCGGACGGTCCTGCAAAAGTTACAACTGGCCCTTTGGAATCCGCTGACGCCGGCGCTGGACGGTGCGACCAACGTGTTCATCGCACCCGATGCGGCGCTGCATCTAGTGTCGTTTGCGACACTTCTGAACGGGGAAAGATTTCTTGCCCAGGATTTTGAAATTCGCTATGTGACCAGCGGCCGCGACCTCCTGAAAGCTGCGAGTCCACCGGCCGGAAAATTAATGGAGATCTGGGATGACCCTGACTTTGGTCCAGCGAGCAGTTCCCTCGGCGACCGGCTGCGACGGTTCTTTGGTGGCAATCGGCAAGCGTCTCGTGCCTTTTTTCAAACTGCTCTTGAGCGCCTCCCTAACACTGCCGACGAAGCCAGGGGCCTGAGAACCGTTGCAGAGCAAAAAGGATTCACGGTGAGGTTGCATGAAGGGGCGGACGCGACGAAGTCCGCGCTGCTCCAGGTCCGTCGTCCGTTCCTGCTGCACCTGGCCACGCACGGCTTCTTTGTGAAGAATGAGCTGGCCGGAGCCCGCAGCGGCATCGGCGGGCAACTCTCGGGCGCTGGCTCTGGAACGGACCTCAGCGAAACTCTGTTCGGCAGCGGCCTCGCGCTGGCAGGCGCTAATCCATCATTGCTGGCGCTGAGCCGTGGTGAATTCACCGGCCACGGGGCGGCAGGACTGGCCTTTGCGGCGGAACTCGCGGCGCTCGACTTGAACACGACGTGGATGGCCACATTGTCCGCGTGCGACACAGATGTGGGCGGGATGGCGGAAGGTGACGATGTGCTGGCCTGGAAGCGGGCGTTGCTTCAGGCCGGTGCGCAAAACGTGCTTTGCACCCTGTGGCGGGTCAACGACAACTACACGGCGAAGTTCATGCAGGATTTTTACACCGCCGCCCTGGCGGCGGGAGATGCGGGCGGCGCACTCGCCACCTTGCAGCGCCGCGAGTTGTCCCAGTCCGGCGACGTCTCGTTGAGCGAGAAAGTCCGGCATGCAGGACCGTTCGTATTGACAACCAGCGGCCCGCAAGGCTGCATGTCAGTCGTTGGCCAATAACCTTGAGGCGTCCGGGAAGTTGGGTTTCGATGGTGCTTAGGGTTGCGCTTCCGGTTTATGCAGCCAGTAGTAAATGGACTTGCGCGACCGCTCGACGCCGTGCCGCTCCTTCAGCCACCCCGCCACCTGCGCCGCCGTCTGCCAGCGGCCGGATTTCAGCCCGGCGTGCAGCTCCGTGTGAATCTTTCCCTTCGCCAGCGGACTCACCTTGCCCGGCGGGGTGTCCCGTTCCAACAATCCGTCCAGGCCGCCCGCATGAAATTTATCGAGCCAGTTCTGGATGGTGGAGCGAGAACGGCCGAGCAAGTCGCCCAGCTCCTCCAGAGAATGCCGGCCCGTGGCGGCCTTGAGGGCAAAACGGAGTCGTTCCAGTTCGCGTCGATGCCCGGCGACCCGCACCAGCCGCCGAATCCTGGCCTGCTGCGCCGGGGTCAATTCCAGTTGTGTCCGTTTCCGTCCCATGCCGCCAGTCTCGCATTTATCCCCGGCCAGAACAAGCCATACCCACCAATTATCAATGAGACACCGTTTGATTCTGTGCGCGGGTTTCAGGGGGGCGGCAGGAAGTTAAATTCAGCGGGGGACCCGCGTTCAACTCTCTTTTCAGGAAAGACCAAAACAAAGACTTTAATCTTTCTGAAAGTGATTCAATTACTCGAACGCAAAGACGGAATAATGCGACCGCCGTTTTGGGTATGGTGCAAAAATCGCCCCCACTCTGCAGACAAGAATTCGCCGCAGCGCCAAGCCTCAGAAATTTTTTCACAAATCACAAAAAAGTCTCGATTTAATATACCAATTATCTTTAAGACATGTTACAACCATGGGGTAGTTGGAAATTATTTTTAATTTTTTGGAGGATTGCAAAATGAACTTGGAGACCCAGACCACGACATCGATTTACCCGCCGGCATCAAGCCCGATCCCGGCCACGACCGCGCCGGGCAGCGGTGTGAATTTCATCCGCGAAGTGGTGGTGAACTATCGGGGGCCGCGCCGGGCCAAAACCGGCATCCGGTGTGCGCGGGACGCCGCCGCGTTCATCCGCCGGGTGCTGCCCGACAATGCGCGGGAGCATTTTGTCACGCTTTACCTCGATGTGGGGCACAACATCGCCGGCTATTCGCTGACCTCGACGGGCACCATCAACTCCTGCCAGGTCCATGCCCGTGAAGTGTTCCAAAATGCGATTTTGGTCGGGGCGGTTTCCATTCTGGTCGGCCACAATCATCCTTCGGGCAACCTCATACCGAGCCGGGAAGACCGGGAGGTCACCACCCGGATCAAGGAGTCCGGGGAGCTGCTCGGCATCAAGTGTCTCGACCATGTCATCGTCGCCGAGGAGGGGCATTTCTCCTTTGCCGAGGAAGGTTGACCAGCGAATCATCCGTGCCTGACCGAACAACCCGCCCCGGGAACGGGGCCATTCTTCGCGCCCAAACGCCCGGCCATTCCCGCCTTGAGCAATGGCAAGGAGACTCCCGTGCGGGGGCATTTGAAGCCCCACTACCGTCCGTCCTATTTTTTGGCTCAAGGCGGGAAAGACCGTCCGTATTTTCATGTTCGCCCGGCTCCGCCGCGCTCACGAGGCCGGGTCCATTTTGGACCCGATCGGAGCCTTGCTCGCGCAAGATCTCCGATTTTATTTTCGCGCTATTCGCCGGCGGGCCGGCGGCGCGATCTCCAGCAGCTGTGACGGGTGGCAGCGTTTTGGAGTGGCCGATGGCATGCGGAGCAGTGTGATTCAGGACACGCACAGTTGCGTTTGTATAGACCGAGCGGTTGTTGGGATGAAAGAGGTTGGGCGTGCCCAGATGGTGGTGCCGGGTTCATTTAGTTTTAGTTGGTAAAGGGTGGAGGCCAATTCCTCGGCGGCGCGAAGTTCTTCCGGACCTCCGACCTTGGGAGCTTATCCAACATGCAGGCAAAAGGGTTGGAAATTTGTCCGCCGGCCCGCTCCACGGGAGTGCAAAATAAATCTAAAAAAGATGAAAAAAGTGCATTTTATATCTACCAAATATCAACCAGACATGCTAAAAGATAATCAGTTGTTAAATTGTTTACGTTTCACAAAGGAGAAACCAAATGAACCCTTCCACAACTGTAAAAAACTTTTCCTTGGGTCGGACCGTCATCACGGCGACGGCGCAATCCTGCCTGGACGCCACCGACGTGCTCGCGGCTCTGTCGCGACATGCGCGCGGAGACTGGGGCGATGTTCCGGCGGAAGACCGCGAGGAGAATGAGCTGTCGCTCCGCGAAGGCTGCCGGATTTTGTCGGCCTACGAGGACCGCTATCACACCAAGTTCTGGATCATCACCGAGGCTGACCGGAGCGCCACGACGGTTTTATTGCCCGAGGATTACTAAATCAACCGCCGCCAGGAAGGAATCTGGCGGCATTTTTTAACAGGAGGAAAACCTCATGAGCATTTATGAAATCGTCACGACTCGCATTCTGGAACAGCTTGGAAATGGAAAAATTCCCTGGCGCAAAACGTGGACCACCGGACTGCCCAAGAGTCTGGGCAGCGGAGAAGAGTATCGGGGAGTCAATATCCTGGTGCTGGGGTCCACGGAATTCACATCACGCTACTGGGTCACGTATCTTCAGGCGCAGAAATTGGGCGGCCAAATCCGCGAGGGCGAGCGGGCGACCCCGGTCATCTATTGGAAATGGCGCACCCCGGAGGAATTGGAAAAGCTGGCGCAGAAAACCGGGCGGCAGAACCTCGCGCCCTGCGTGCCGTTTGTAAGCGCCGTTTTCAACCTGGACCAGTCGGACGGCATCGAAGCGCCGGCCGACGACCTGAAACCCGAACCCAAGCGCCGGCTGGAAGTGGCCGAGCTGATGTTGCAGGTGCTGGCCGACAAGCCGAAAATTCTGCACACCCTGACGTCCGAGCCCGCGTATGCACCCGGCCCCGACCGGATCACGATGCCGCATCTGAGCCAGTTTGAAAGCGCCGACGAATATTATTCGACGTTCTTTCATGAGCTGGTGCATGCCACCGGCCACCCGCGCCGCTTGAACCGTTTCGCGGAGACGCAGGGCGAGAAGATTGAGCGATATTCCTTTGAGGAACTGGTGGCGGAATTTGGCTCGGCGTTTCTGTGCGCCTTCGCCGGCATCAAGAATCCGCAGAGTGAAGCACTGCAGGCCAGTTACATCGCCGGCTGGTCGGAAGTGTTTCGCAAGGACAACCGCATTTTGTTGCGCGCGGCATCGGCGGCGCAACACGCTGCTTACTATATTCGCGGTCGCGAAACGGCGGCTCAAGCGGTTGCCGTGGCGGCCTGATTACCAGGCCTTCCCAATTTGGGAAGGCCACCTTTGAAAATAAAAAAATGAAAACCTGTCTTACTTTCGATACTTCAAAATCAGCGACCCGCCCTGCGGGCGGGGTCTTCCCACACCCGGATTCAGGTTATTCGGCGGGCTCCGCATCCGGGGCCGACTCCGGTGCTGTTGTTTTCTTTTTTGAACGAACGGTGTGTTCAATACGACTGATCAAGGTCGTGTTTTCGTCTGCAATCCCGTGACGCAGTCCCTGTTCGACTACGGAAGCGACGCGGTGGTCGGCCAGCCGCCGATACAACTCATGCAGAGCGCGCCCGCGAATCACCACGTCGGTGCCGGCGAAAACGATTTTGAGCGAGTCGGCCGTGTAGCTGATGCTTTGCAGCAGGATATACGGATGAAACCAGCTTGCCCGTCCGACGTAAAAACGGATACCCAGCGGGCGTTCCTCCAACGTGAAGGGTTGCTCCAATGAGGGAAACCCGGAATCGGGAGCGGCCACCGGCGCGGCTTCAGATTCATTGAGGCGGCGTATCATGGTTTAGGCTTTCACTCTGGCGCTGACGCGCGGGTTGACGTTTTCGGTCTGGCGCTGGCGCGCAACTTCGATCATTTCCGTGGCGCTCAGGCGCGTGCCGGGCCGCTCGATGGCACGCCACGGCGTGTCTTCCGAATCACAAAACAGTTTGACGCGCTCGCGCCCGCGCGAGGCGCTGACGTAGAGCGCCTTCTCGTTGGCCGCTTCTGAATACTGGTTCATCACCACATAGACATGATCCACCGTGCGGCCTTGGGCGGTCTGACTGGTCACAGCGTGGGCATGGGTGAACAGGCGGAAGTCCGGCGGAATAATGCGGCCATTGTCCAGCCGGATGGAGCCATCGCGCGCCACGCTTTCAACCGTCACGACCTGACCGTTGACCAGGCGCGCCGCCTTGCGGTTGCCCTGAATGAGCAGCCGGTCATTCTTGGCCACCGGCAGCGGCACGGTTTTGGCCACATCAAAACAGGCGAGCTGCTTGCGCGTGATGGTGGCTTTGCCGGAACGCCCATGGCGGACCGTCAACCGGTCGGGCTGAACTTTCAGCACCTCGGCGGAATCCCCCGCGTTGAAGACCTGGGTGGTCGTGTGAAAATTCAGCACCTGTCCGGGCGTGTAGCCCGCGAAATCGCGTTTCTGGGCCTGGGTCCATTTCAGGGAGCGATGGCCGGTGACCGTCCGTTCCTGGCGTGACACTTTTCCAACGGACTGCAACCGCGTGCGGATTTCGGCGTTGGTGGCGTCCACTTCGCGCCAGGTCGGACACACGACCAGCGCGGATTTGCCGGCCTGCACTGACGCCACATATTCCTCGGCGGCGCGGGCGCTGCATTGTTCATCCTCTTCATGCACTTCAATGGCCCCCAGTTTTTCCAGCCGTTCCACGGCGCGCGCGCCGTTGCCTTCGGCGAGATCGCTGATGGCCGCGCGATATTCCGAGTTCTTCTGGCGTTGGATTTCACGGAGCGGCACTTTGCGGATGGCGCTGCGTTGCTCGAGCAACCGGAGCGCGTCACCGGCCTCGACGCCGGAATGCTGGCGCGTGTCGCCCGACAGAATGAGTCGTCCCTGCTTCTGATGCACCCATTCAATGAGGGCGAGCATCTGACGATTGGAGAGCAGGCCGGCTTCATCCACGACCACCACCGGCTGCCGGAGTTTTTCATGGGCCGCCGGGTTGGTCAGAAAC
>JANPGB010000420.1:0-10795 GCA_031423695.1 Verrucomicrobiota bacterium | reverse complement strand
CGTGAACCGCTGAGCGCCCCTAAAACTGATACTGGTCGATATTCTCCTTCGTAAAAACGATCGGCTCTCCGAGCAGCACATTGTCCCCGTCCACCTTCAGTTTCCCGAGCCGCCCTGCCTCAAATTCCGTCGCTCCCGGCTTCAGCGCGCCCGACGCCACCGCCGCCGTCACCTTCACCGTCAAATAGCCAAGATCCTCCAAATTCCAAAGGATCACCGCCTGCGTCACCCCCTCCTTCACATAAGCGCGATTTTCGCTCGGCAGACCGAGCCCCAGCACTTTCACCGCGCCCGCTTTTCCGGCCTGCTTCACTCCCTCCGCGGCACCCGGCACGGCGGGGGAGGTGATGCCCATGAGACATTTCAAATTCGGATACGCGCTCAGCAAATTCACCGCCTCCTGCTGCGCCCGATCCTTGTCGTCATCACACGGCTTCGTCGCCACCAGCGTCATCTTGGGATACTTCGCCGCCAGCCGCGCCTCGATGAACCCGCGCCAGGCATTCAGATTCCCCGCCGTCAGCGTCCCCGTGATGATCGCAAACTCGCCCTCCTCGCCACACAGCTTCGCCGCTGTATCCATCAGCATCTCCCCGATCCCCTGCGCCGTCGCCTGATTCACAAAAAACGTCCGCGCATCCGCATTCGCATCCGAATCATAAGTCACCACCGTGATCCCCTTCGCCTGCGCCTTCTTCAGCACCGACGAAAGACCCTCCTGATTCTGAGTCGCCGCCGCGATCGCATCCACCCCGAGCGTGATCCAATTCTCCACGATCTCATTCTGCTTCGCCGGATCATTATTCGTCGGCCCATCGAAAAGCAGCGTCGCCCCCGCCTCTGCCGCCGCCACCCGCGCCCCCTTCTCGCAAGTAATGAAAAACTGATTCCCCTTACTCTTCGGCAAAAGCGCAATCGTCAGCTTCTTCACCCCCGCACTCGACGGAGGCGAGGAAGCCTTGTCGCAAGCAGCAAAAAAGACGGCAGGAATGGCAAGCAGTAATGGGAGGAGACGTTTCATAGGGAAATCTGGAAACCAAGCTTCCTTTCCCGTGCCTCAAAACCGCGACCGTCGTCGAGCCAATCCTCTCATCAATCCCAACCTCATCAATCCCAACCTCATCAAGCAACCACTCGACGCGACAGCGCGCGATCCATCGCCACTTTCCTCCGCTCGCGGTAGCCGATGAGGCCGAGCAGACTCATAGCCACCGCGATGGCCGTAGGCTCGGGGACCGGCGTTACTTCCCCCAAGCCTCCGGTGAAGCCACTGAATCCCGGAGCGTATGGCAGAAGCGTCGAGCCCGCGTCACTGTAGAATTTGATCTTGTCGAGCTGACCTTGGAGCAGACCTGTGGTCTGGCCATCCCCGAAGAAAAGATGATCATTGCCGGAGGTCCAGTTATAGATGCTCAAGCTAGCACCAGCCCAAGTCAGGGCAGAGCTATCAGCAAACCTCAACGTGTTACCCACGGTGCCGAAATCAATGATCGAACTGACGCTCAAAGTGAGAGCGCCAAGTGTCTCCGAAGTGCCACCCGTGTTAAAAGTTCCGCCCGCGAGGTCCAAGGTCGCCGAGTCTTTGATTCGGTTCCCCGTCCCGCTCAACAGGAGCGTGCCGCCCGTGTTGACCGTAATCCCACTTGTCCCCCCATTTATAATCGCTCCCCCCAATGCCCCGGCCCCCGCCGCTTCCAGCGTGCCATTTCCAACTTTAGTCGGCCCGGAGTAATTGTTCGACGCCGATAAGACCAGGGTTCCCGTTCCCGTTTTATTGATTCCTCCTGTTCCAGTTACCGCAGCCGCAAAGGTGCTGGTGCCTGCCAGGTTCACGACCAACCCACCCGCCGTCGAACCGGTAGTATCGAGACTGGCTCCCAACGTGTTCAGCGCCGAGATTCCGGTATCGCTGATCGAAGCACCCGAGCCGGGTGTAAAGGAACCACTACCTGCCGCAGCCCCCGTGACACTGACGCCCCAACCGCTGAGCTTCGCGGTGCCGCCCGCGGAATAGTCCGCCACGAGAAGAGACACGCGGTTGCTGCTAAATGGTGTGCCATTGAGCGCGGCAAGTCCGTTCGAGCCCGACACGAACGCCACTCCCGCGGCGTTAGGATCCACCGAAAGCCGTCCGTCTGCGGCGTAAGTGCCAGTGCTGGCCGTTGCAGCGAAGACATTTGTCGAAGCAGAGTGATCCAGCGTCACATTGAGCGAGGTGAGGCTGCTGCCAAAAAGACTGGTGTTGTCGCGACCGGGGCGGTTGAGCAGGACGGCGGTGCGCTGGGTCTCACTGGAGTTGCCAAAGGTGAGGCTCGAATACAAATCACCCAGATACATCGGGTCGCCCGTCGTGTTACTCGTCAGATTCAAGCGGGTGACTACATTATCAAAGCTCGACAGGCCACCAAGGCCACCCAGAGTCGGGGCGATCGAGATTTGCCCGTTGTCGGTCACAGTGATGCCGGGCGTGAAATCGTAGTTGATCGTCAGTTGCGCCTGGGCCGAGGCAAGGAAGGCCGAAGCCAGGAACATGACGGGGAGCAAAGGAATCTGTTTCATTCTTTTTCGTTGGTTAAATCTGGGTCGGGTCATGTGCAGTATGTGGACCGGAATCGTTAGCGGGTGGCTCGGAAATAGAAGCTCGCCTGGTTGCCCGGCACGGTTGCCGAGAAGTTAAACGTCCCCGAGGTCCCTGTCGTTGTGGAGACACCGCTGCTCCAGTTGCTTAGGTCCGTGGAATACTGGATGAGGTAAGTCTCATTCGGCACTCCGGCGAGTTCGACCGTCACATCGGTGGTGTCCGTCCCCGAATTGTAAGTCGGCCCAACCACCACCCGCAGGATGTCGAGCGTGATCGGCACCGCCGTTCCGGCACTGACTGTCACTGCCCCCGTGGCCGTCGAAGTCCCGTCACTCAACGTGTAGGTAAAGGTTTCCGTTCCACTCGTCCCTGGCGTGAAGAGGACAAACGCCCCACTGATCGAGACCGTGTTTCCGCCAGCACCGCTTTGCACCGCCGAGACAGTCAGGCCGGTTGTGAGCAGGGCTCCGGAATTATCGATGCGGATATCGTTCGCGAGCAAGGTGGACAATGGAATCTTGAATCCCGCATTGTTCCCCGGCTTGGTAACGTTATCATTCACAGCAATCGGACCAGCGATGAAGTAGTCTAGACTGTTGCTCCCGGTGTAGTTCCGATCTGCAGAAGTCGCCGTCACCGTATAGAAGCCCGTGGCAGTCGGCGCCGTGGCCGACGGACCGTAAGTAGTGCCGCTCCGCCCTGAATAGGAAAGAGTGAACCCACTCACTCCCGGAGAACTGGCGGAAAACACACCAGCGTTCTCGCTGATTGTGATTGAACCAGGGGCGAGTGTGGCCGGGTTAACCGTGACACTCACATTCGTTGTCGACGTATTGTAGCTTTCCGTATCCGTCGGGGTAAAGGTGACACTTTGGCTGCCATTGCCGGCGTTCGGTGCTGTTGCTGGCGTGGTGAAAGCAAACGCGCCTGGCACATCCGCAGTGCCACCTGTCAAGATTGAAGATGCCAATGTCTGGCCGTAGGTGATTGCCGAGGCCGTGGGAGCCGAAGTAATGTTCGGGGTCGTTTTGTCGAGAGTCGTAAAAGTTCCCTCCGTCCCGTAGCTCGTTCCTGCTGAGTTCACAGCATAAGCCTTAAAGTAATAAGTCGTGCTTGCTGTAAGCCCGGTTGCGTTCACTGTAAAAGATCCCGTACCAAATGTCCCAGTTGCCGAGATTTTGGTTCCCGCGCCATCGGCAAACCCGGACGAAGTGCTCCAGTAGGCACCGCGCTCGGTGACGCTGGCACCGCCGGTCGCCGTGATATTCCCCCCCAGCGTGGCAGTGGTCTGGGCCACCGATGTGGCTGACCCCGTTGTTATCGTTGGTTTGATGATGCTCGTTACGGCGATGTTATCAATGCTGACCTTGGGTCGCGAACCTGTGCTTCCAATCGCATCGGCGTATTCATAAAAACGAATCTTCGCCGTCGCATTCCCGTTCAAGCTTGCAGGCAACGTGATCAACGACTTTGTACCCGACAAGGCGACATTGTTTATCACAGAAACCGCGGCGGCGGTAAGTTCGGTCCAAGTGCTGCCATCCGTGCTGGTATAAACCTTGAGAGTCGCCCCTCTGTTACCGGTCGAGTTGAACACACATGAATAGTCAAAGCTCAACGTACCTGCGTTTCTGCCCGTAAAATCCAAAAGCAGATCGACAGCGACCGCATTTCCGTTAGCGCCAGTGCCTGTAGAGAGCAGGACGAAAGTTCCGGCAGGATTGTTTGAACCGGCCAGGCCACCCCGCTGGACGCCTCCCGAACCAGTAGTAGCGTTGAAGGTTGCCGATGAGACAGTCGTTTTCACACCATCTGGGATAGTACCAGAGGCATTAACGGAAACACTCGCCCAATAGTCTGAACCCACACCCGCGGCAAACCCATCGGTCCAGTTGGCAATGTCGCTAAAATCTGCCGAGTAGTCGCCTTGAGACATCAAGTAATACGCTTTCGGCGGGGTTGCCGGGGTTGCCGCCGTGCTGGCCGTAGGCGTTCCGTCACCTGCTGCGTTCACCGCTCTAATTTGTACGTTATAGGTCGTACCATTGGAAAGTCCAGTGATGACGATCGGGCTAGAGGTGGAAGCGGGAGAAACCGCGGTGAAGCTGGTTCCACCATTGGTTGAATATTTATAGTTCGTGATCGGCGAACCGCCATTTGAGGCAGGCGCGGTGAACGCGACACTCAACTGGCTGTTCCCTGCTGTAATGGAAGTGATCGTCGGTGCGCCCGGAGTCGTAATCGGCGTGGCAGCCGTGCTGGCCGTGGCTGTTCCGTCACCCGCTAGGTTCACTGCCTTGATTTGAACGTTATATGTCGTGCCGTTAGTTAAAGAAGTCGCCCCGTCCGACGACAGCGTGGTGATTACAATCGGACTTGCAGTTGTTCCGCTGGATCTGACAATAAATGTCGCTCCACCGTCCGTGGAATATTTGTAAGTAGTAATCGCGGAACCGCCGTTCGAAGTGGGAGCGGTGAACGCCGCACTTAACTGACCGTTTCCGGCAGTAATTCCAGTGATCGCAGGCGCACTCGCGGTCACGGCGGTAATACTAGCCGTAAGGATCGGCTGAGTTACGGTGTAGTTGGTCGACGGGGCAGTGTAGAGCCCGCTCTGAGTCAGCGCTTTGTTCGCGCCGACGTTAGAGTCGGAAAAAGCCCATGTGACGCTTCCTGTAACAGAAAACGTTTCACCATTGACCAGTCCGACGTAAGAAGGCGTTCCCGTTACGCTCACTGTCGTAGTTCCATCGTAGCTCTTGTCACTGGCCAAGAGTCCCGTGATTGTGATTACTTTCTTAGAAACCGTGCTCGACGTGGATGCCACATCGACGGTGCTCGCCCCGCCGCCGGATATGCTCACATTGCCCGAGTACGTCCCGAAGACCGTAGTCGCGGCGAGACGCACAAAAATCGTGGTATTTGAAACGGTTCCTCCACTTTGCAGCAGAGTGAGGCTCGTGCTGTAGCTGCCTCCCGAACTGATTTCAAAGCCGCTCGGACAAGTCACCGTTAAATCGCCCGTCAAAAAGCCGCCTCCAACGGTAAAACTGGCGGGGGTGGGTGTGGCCGTACCGTAGGTGGTGTTGACGACCGCGATCGCGCCACTTGTGGTGATCGTAGGATCAGCCGAGACGGTAAGGTCGCCGGAGACATAGGTGATGGAATAATTGGAAGCCGCAAAGGTTCCGCCAGTCGCAGCAGAGGGAGTGACCTGTCCCGGATAGGTTGCGGCTGGGTCACCCGCGCTGGCCCCCGTCCCATAGGTGATCGTCACCGATCCGATCGTCTCTCCGGTTACCAAGCCGCTGCTGGTAAAGGCGGTTGATCCCGCGCCGCCCGTCAAAGTCTGGCCCTGCGATTTTGTCACATTGTTGGCCGTAACCGTCAGAGCCTTGACGGTGATGTTGGCGGTTAGTCCGGCTGGCTGGGTCAATGAGTAATTGGAAGACGCCGACCCGCTGATGGTGTAGCCACTGGCGGTAATCGCCGTGCTCGTGCCTACTGCCGCCGTCGCAAAGGTAAAGCTGCCCGGCCCACCCAGTGTGACGTTGCCCGCGTCAGCCGCGACTACGCCGCTAAGCGCCGCGGTGCCGGTCACGCTGGCTACAGTGCTGCCGTCGTAAGTTTTGTCAGCGCCCGTCAGGCCGGTGATCGTCAGGGCTTTCTGGCTGACCGAATTTCCGCTCGCGGCGGTGGTGATGTTGACGCTGGTCGCCCCCGTGCTGGAAAGAACAATGTTTTGCGCATTGTAAGCAGATGTACTGGCCGCGGCAGTCGCGGTAAGCCGGATTCTTAATGATCCACTGGCGGAACCGCCGCTCTGGGTGAATGTCGCCGTCGAGGCATAGTTCGTCCCGTCGCTTGACACCTCAAATCCGGTGGGAGGCGTGGCGACAAGATCAGCGGTTAAGTTGCTTCCAGAAATGGTGAATGTCTGCGGTGCGGAGGCCGTGCCGTAAGTAGTGGTGAACGCCGTCGCCGTGGCGGTTCCCGTGATTGTTGGCGAACTGCTTGGGGTAAAATAGATTTGATCGAACTCCGCAGTCACAAGGGCATTAGCGCCGGTGCTGTGCAGTGCAGCGACACCGAGATAGCCATTTGCTGCTGGCACGAGTACATTATTTGTTGCAGAGCCTTGACTGACGGAAGCATTTGTCGAATTGGGAACATCTGTTGCAATTGCGCCAGCACCATTCGCCGTCGGTAAAGTCGACGTGGATAGCGTCCAGAGCCCACTATTTGAACGGGTTACCCTTACCAGGAAACCGACGTCGGTTAACCCGTTAGTCAAAGCTCCGCTAGACGTAATTACCGTTGCGGAAACAGCGCCATTAACAATATACTCAAGCCTAATTTCGTCTCCGCCGGTATCGTCACCTATGGCTATTCTATAGCCGTCAACCGTTGCATTATTCAGAGTACTTTCATTGGCATAGAGCCAAAAGTATTGCTGGTTTGCGGCAGTATAAGCCTGCGCTCTCCTGCCAATCCACACGCCCCACTCTTGACTTGTCCCCCAACTGGCAACTTGACTACTAAGATAATCGGTCGTGGAAGTGGCGGCGGCATTTAACCGCAAAGTATTTGAACTCGCAGCACCGGCTGCGGCGTCACTAGTGACGATCGTCCACAATGACGTGTTACCTCCCCAAACTGGGCTGGCAGTGAAATTGCCATCGGAAAAACTGTCGTAAAGGGTCTGTCCTCTTCCTGTTGGTATTATTGCAAGGAAAGATCCAATCATCGCCACCCAAAAAAAGCAGGATCGGAGGTAACACGGGATAAACTTCAATAGACGAAGCTGAAGACATAATACTAATTTTAACAATTCAGAGGAAGTGGGCATATGAGTTAGCGGGGCTGAGGGCGGTGGCAGAGAGGATTGAGGTCTCGTGGTTGAATTTCGAGATGGGTAACGTCAGCGGCCGATACTCCGCCCGCCGGCCCATAGATTTAAGACGGTGAAAGCCGTCATCGGGGCACTGGACAACGCATGGCCTGCCGGAAACGAAGTTTCCCCGCTAACTTCGCTTCGCTGTCCTCGTCCCGGCATTTTCAACAAAGGCTCCCCATTTTGATGGTTTCAGCCCGCCGGGAAACCGCCGCCTTCCGCCGCTCCCGCCATCCGACAAGACCGAACAATCCCATCGCGACGGCGACGGCAGACGGCTCGGGCACGGGAACAATTTCGCCGTTGCCAAGAATTGCCCCGGTTCCAAGAAAGTTGCTTCCCAAACCGCCATCGAAGAAGCTCACCTGCCCAAGCTGCGAAGGCGTCAAACCCGTCGTGTTGCTGCTCCCAAAAATGAGCTGATCATTGCCCCCGCCGGACGTCGAGCCACCCCAATTGTAGACCGAAAGGACTTTACCGCTGCCCCAAACCGCCGCCGTGCTGTTGTCGAAATTGATGATCGAGTTGCCGGACGCAAAATTGATGAAGGAATCCTGAGTGAGCGTGAGCGCACCGACTCCCGGCAGGAACGGGGAGGTTTGTTCCGTGACATTCCCGCTGAAGGCGATGGTGCCACCAGCCAGAGTGACGGGTGCGGAATCTTTGATCCGATCGGTGCCCCCCGTGTTGTCGAGGAGCAATGTTCCGCCGGTGTTGACGGTAACGCTGGCGTTGGCTCCGAGTGCGCCGATTTTACTGAGCTGGAGGATGGTCCCCGGAGTCACTCCATTTCCGACGGTGACGGGCTCGACGAAGAGATTCGGTGAAGCACCTTTGAGCACGAGCTTGCCGGGGCCGGCAATCGTCAGGCCGGTGCTGGTGCCGGTGCCGGAGGACACGTCGAAAACCCCGGAGAATTCAGCATCGTTTTCGACCGTAATCATCTGCTGGAGAGTCGCGCCAGTCGCCTTAAACAAGGACGTCAAGCCGGTGAAGAGCATATTGGCTCCGCGCAGCACGACTCCCCCCGGAGAATTTGCGTGATCTTGCGCCCCGATCGAGACGCTGTTTGCCAAAGTGATCGGGGTTCCCGCGTCATTTCGCAGGACGCCGGCATTGAGTTGAAGCTGTCCGGTTCCCAAGGCGTTGGCATTGTCAAAGGCAATCGTCCCACCGGTGGTCGGTGTAGTCCCAGCCGCGCCGAGACGGATGGAAGCGGGAATGGTCCCCGTCCCGATGAGGGAGGAGTTATTACCGGTGAGAACCAAGGTGCCGGCTCCGGTTTTGGCAAGGACAGACGCGCCAGTGAGATTAGCGGAAATGAGTAAATCGGTGGCCGCACTACCGTCCGCAACTGAGATGGTCCGAGTGCCAGCACCCACATTGACGCCCCCGCTGATTGTAGCCGTGCCAGTAGTGTGGGTCGTCGTGATGTTTCCGGGCAGGCTGAGGTCGAGTCCCGTCACGCTCAGAATCCCGGATTTCGTAAAAGAGAGCCCCGTCAGCGCCTTCGTTCCGGAAGCCGCAGGGAAAGCAACAGTGCCGGTATCGGAAACAGTCACCGCCCCGGCGTTCACGGTGCCGTTGAAGGTGAGCATCGTTCCCACGGCGGGTGCGAGACTTCCCGAGCCGCTGAGAGCACGCGCCGCGTCCAAGCTGATGTCCGCTGTGGACTGAAGGGTGCCGGTACTGAGGGCGATTGGATTGGCCGTGTTACCAAGGTTGGAATCGCTGCTAATCGAGAGAATTCCCTGATTGATCGTGGTGGTTCCAGAGTAGCCGTTTACTCCACTGAGCGTCAAAAGGCCGGCACCATCTTTGGTCAGACCGATTGCGCCACCGATCGATTCGGAAATCGTGGCAGTCGCGCCCGCCGCTACACTGATACTCGCCCCGCCGATCCCGCTCAGGGTAATGCTGCCGCCAGCAACATGAGCCAAGGTAACATTGCCTTCCTCGAAGCTCATCCCTTTGGCCGTCACCGCCGTATCTACGTTGACGGTATAAGTTCCCGTACTGTTCGTCCCAGCAGCGAAGGTTGGCGTCTGGCCGCTTGTGAAAGCTCCCGGAGTGGCAAGGCCGTTTGCATCCGAACTCCAGTTCGATAAGGACCACAGACCGCCGGCGTTATCGGAGCCGGCAGTTATGCCGTTGGTATCCCAGTAAAAGTTGGTGGGCGGTCCCCCGACAGCCGAGGTCGATCCGAGCAAGAGAACATTGGGCGCACCCAATGTTGCAATAGTATCAAACCCAGCGGTGCCGCCTGCCGCTGCGATGCCGGTGCCTGTTCCATAGGCATAGAGCCGAAATGTGGTGGCAGCAGTAATGTTTGAGAGGGTAAACGCCAGATTCGTGAAGGCGGGCGTCGTAGTTGACATAGCGGGGATGCTTGACCCACTCGCAAGGTCAGAGGCAAAACCATCCGCTGAAGATCTCAAGGTAAGGAGCGTGGGACCGGTGGTCGAATGATCCCAAATGAAATTAAACCCCGTGGCGGTGAACGAAAAACCGGCTGTAGGAGTGATGATAAACTGAATGTAGTCGTTGCCAGCAATCGAGTTTGCCAGCGTTGGAGGGGACGCATCCCCAGCATCAAACCAAGCATTTCCGCCAAAGCGGTTAGCATTGGGAGCCGCTGTGACGCCGGCCCCAAGGGTCAGGGTCGTGGCACTGACATTTGCGTCATTGAAGGTGGTCGGTTCCGTGGTTTCCGTTCCAAGGTTTGCCACCGTATTCCACTCCAAGAGAGAAGCTGCCTGCGCGGCAGACATCCCAAGCCCCAACAGTGCAGCGAGCGCAAAAACTGATTTCAAGTTGCGCTGGCGATTGGATGTCAGGAGGCGCATCGAAGTATTCTTCGTTAGTATTTGCATATTGATTTATGAGTAGCAGGGCCGCAGCGCTGAAGTTCTGAATGAAGTTCGCCAATGCGCACGGCGGTTGGATAGCGGCTTGGTGAAAGTGCCGTGACTTTTGCAGTCGGAAATTTTGCGAATAGGTCCGGATCGGCGTGAAAAAAGCGGCCGGTTGAAGACGTATTTTGGGGAAAGTGTTGAGGGGGAGCTTCCCTGTCGGCTTCGTAGCGGAAGGCAACGAACCCGCGCGAGTACAGACACTGAGTATCTCTCGGCATTTAACTTTGTCCCTGGTAAGTGAATCCCTGACCCGTCATCGGACCCCCGGCGTGGTGGCTTTTTGAACAAGCGAAGCGAGAATGCTGAATGGACGGGAAAATGACAAGAGAAAACGCTGGCTGTAATTTCCAGATTGATCCAAGCCATTGAAAATCAGCGGCATTGGCAGGAAAAAAGTGTCTTTGA
>JANPGB010000419.1:0-9026 GCA_031423695.1 Verrucomicrobiota bacterium | reverse complement strand
CGCCGGCGACCAAGCCTGGTTCGCTCACCGCCACTTTTTATCAAAACGCCACCACCAACATCGTACTCCATTGGAACGCCGTTCCCGGAGCCGTTGGCTACATTATCAAACGCGCAACCAGTCCCGCCGGCCCGTTCACGTTTCTTCAGAGCATCACGGAAACGGTTTATTACGACATCGGCTTGAATGGGAGCAGCACCTATTATTATCAGGTCATTGCCGTCAATGCCGGCGGCGTTTCCATCACGGCCACCAATTCGGCCAACGGTCTCCAACCCGCTCCCGCCAGCCTCTCCGCCGTAGGGGATGACCAGCAGATCATTTTGTCGTGGCCGGCTGCCAGCGGAGCGACCAGTTACACGCTCAAGCTCGGCATCAGCAGCGGCAACGAGACGACCACCGTGATTTCCGGATACGCCGGCATCACTTACACAAACACCGGCCTCGTCAATGAGACCACTTATTTTTACGTCCTCACCGCCACGGGCCCCGGCGGCACCAGCGGCAGTTCTGTCGAAGCCAGCGCGACGGCCTCGGCGGCCTCCAGCAGCACCTGGGCGGTGGATGCCAACGGCAATTGGAACACGGCGGCGAACTGGAGCGATGGCTTGATCGCCTTCGGTCCCGGCAACACCGCCGACTTCAGCGCGCTGACTCTCACCGCCAATCGCACGGTCACTTTGGATAGCGACCGCACCCTCAGCGGACTGACCTTTGGCGACCACTCGTCCAGTTTTAACTGGACGCTCGCCGGCACGAACAAACTCGCCTTCGGAGCCAGCCCCAACATCAACGTCGTGAATCAGTCCGCCACTGTCACTACCGTCATCGCGGGCTCGGCCGGTCTGACCAAAACTGGACTGGGCACTTTGATTCTCGGCGGGGCGACAGAGACCGTAAGCAACGGCATCGCGGTCAACGCCGGGACGCTCAGCTTGGATTTCAGTGCGAGCGGATCACCCCTGAGCGCGTTGGTTCCTTCACAAACACTGACCTTCGCGGGCGGTTCATTGACGCTCACCGGCGGGCCTTCGATGGCCAACAGCCAGGCCTTCGGCACCACGACGCTGAACAATGGCAATGCCACCATCACTTCAGCGCCAGGAGCGGGCGGAACAGCTTCCTTGACCTTGGCCAACCTCTCTCGCCCCAGCAACAACACCCTCAACGGGGGCAGCGCCCGCTTCAGCACCAATGGAACCATTACCGTAAGCGGCACCATCAGTTCCACATTACTGGTGGATAATCAGGGCAATCCGTATGCAACGTATGGCCTATCTGACTGGGCTGGCACCGATGGGAGCGGCAATGTCATGGCGGCATCTTTGGAAGAGACCATCAATGCCAATGTGACCTGGGGCACCACGCACACCAGCGCCGGCCCCCTGAAGTTTGATAATTCTTCCGGGGCGATTCAACTCACCTTGCGAAGCGGAGCCACCTACACAATTCAGGGTGGCTATTTGATGACCCCCAATTCCAAAGGGGTCACGATTCAAGGCGGTGCGAGCGGCGGCGGAACCTCGTGGATACGGCCTTTTAAGAATACGGGTGCATCGGGTTCGGACGTCACCGTGATCCAGAACAGCACGCAGGGTGACATGATCTTCGGCAGCTTGTTCAACATCCCGAACGGTGGTGCCAGTGGAGCCTTGTTTAATTTGGTCAAGTCGGGCGCTGGCCGCCTGATCGCCGGGCAGGATGAAGGTTACAGCAAGGTGTTTTTGAATGAAGGCATCTTGCAAATCATCCGGGATGGCCAGATTGGCACCGGAACCGGCGCGGTGGAATTCTATGGCGGCACGCTCGAAGCGGCCGCGACAGCAGCCTTTTCATCTCATCCGTTCAATCTCAACACTCCCAGCGGCATTTCTGCCACCGCAGGAAACACCGCCACCTTGAACAATTCTATTGCCGGTTCTGGCGGCCTGTTCATTGGTGGTATTCCAGGAGACACCGGCACGGTGATAGTGTCCAACTACAACACCTTCACCGGCGACATCACCGTCAACACCGGCACGCTGGGTGTGAGTCTCAACAACAACCTCAACAATCCGACCACCGGTCCGCTGGGCAACACCAGTGTGGCGCGTAAAATCAATGTCAACAGCGGCGCAACGCTGAATTTTATTTTGGGCAATGCGTTGGGAAGCACGCTGACCACGCCTGGCGCGACCCTGGTCATCAACAGCGGCGGGACGGTGTCGAACACGGCCAGTGACATCGAAACCCTCGGGCCGGTGCAGCTCAACGGCGGAACCTTGACCGGCGTCGGCGGCGCGTATGCCGCATTCCAGATGTATGATTTGCGCGGCACCGTCACCGTCGGTGGCAGTTCGCCCTCGACCATCTCCGGCCCCGGCAACGCGAGCAGCGGCTATCACCTCGCCGCGCCGACGATTTTCAACGTCGCTGATTCGACTGGCGACGCGAACTCCGATTTGAATGTCACGGCCATTCTTGTGGATCAAGACGGTGCGGGCACAGCCTTTGGACATCTCGGTGCAGCGGGCAGCTTGACCAAGACTGGCGCGGGCACGATGACGCTCTCGGCCACCAACGCCTACACGGGCGGCACCACCAACAACGCCGGCATCCTCAAGGTCAATGCCCCGGAAACTCCCGGCATCTCCGGCCCGCTGGGCAAGTCAGGCACCCTCACTTTTGGCGGCGGCACACTGCAATATTCTGCCGCCAATCAATCCGATTATTCCAGCCGTTTCAGCGCGGCGGCAAACCAGCCCATCAGCATCGATACCGCCGGACAAGACGTGACTTTCGCCAGCCCGCTGGTGAGCAGCGGCGGCAGCGTGACCAAACTCGGAAACGGCACGCTGACCCTCGTCGGTGCGAATTCTTACAGCGGCGGCACCTTCATCAGTAGTGGCAAGCTCGCCGTCAACAACCCCAATGGTTCGGGAACGGGATCGGGCAATGTGACCGTGCAAAACGGCGGCACCTTGACCGACACCGGCAAGCTGGGCGGTTTGGTCACCGTGGCGGCGGGCGGCACGCTGGCCCTGGGCAATCAGCTCAGCGCATTGACCGTCAGCAACAACCTGACGCTGGCGGAGGGATCCACCACCTTCATGTCCATCAGCCATGCGTCCGCCACCAACAGTTCGGTGCGCGCCGTTCTCACGCTGACCTGCGGCGGCGCGCTGGTGGTGACGAACCTTTCCGGCACGCTGACTCCGAACGACACCTTCAAGCTCTTCAACGCCGCAAGCTACGCGGGTTCGTTCAGCAGCCTCGTGTTGCCTGCCCTCGGCTCCGGTCTCCTGTGGAACACCAGCGCCTTGAACACCAGCGGCAGCCTGAGTGTCATGGCCAGCGTGCCGCCGGTGTTCAACTCCGTCGCGCAGCTGGGTGACGGAACGCTGCGCCTCAACTTCTCCGGCACGGCGGGTGCGGGCTACGAAATTCGCGCCAGCACCAACCTGACATTGTCACCCGTCACGCTGTGGACTTTGCTCGGCACCGGCACGTTTGGCGCCGCACCGGCGATTTTCGACGACGTGCTCGCGACGAATTACCCCCAGCGTTTCTACCAGATCCGCTTACCGTGAGCCAATTCGTGGAGCACGGACGGAAAAAGAACCGTGCATCGGTTGCCTCCCAGCCGGCGCTCTGCCATGCTTCCCGTCAGCGTGAACGAAAAAGAACCCACCCGCCACGAACCCCTGAGCCAGCCGCTTCAGGGCCGGCTGAATTCTTTTCAAAGGACGATGCTCGACTGGAACGACCTGCACCCCTACAACGCCGTGCATGTGGTGAGGATTTCTGCCGCGCCCGATCTGGTGCGGCTCCAGGTCGCCATCCGCGACACACTGGCCTTTCATGGGCTCACGAACCTCACGTTGAACCGGAGGAAGGGCACGTTCCAATTCGACGACCAGCCCGCGCGCCATGAAATTAAGATAATTGAAGCCGGGGACAATCCGCAGGAGTTGCTGCGCGCTGAAATCGAACGGCAGATCAACACCGGCTTCGACAGCAGCGGCCCCTTCCAGCCGTTCCGCTTTTTTATCGTCCGGGAAAAAAACTCGTTCCACCTCGGCCTTGTTTACTTCCATGCAGTCGCCGACGCGGTGTCCATCGTGCAGCTGCTCCGGCAGGTTTGCCTGGCCCAATTCGGTGAGGGTCCGGTTCCGGCCGCGAAACGCCTCCGACTGGCCCGGCACCGGTTTGGGTTCAAGCCCATGGCGTTGGCCCGGCAGTTGGCAGGGTTTCTGAAGCAGCTCCGCCAGCAGCGGCGCGCCGTCCGGGTGTTTCACAAAAACACCAACGACGGCACAAACCGCTTTGAGCAGCTCACGCTCGGCCCGGAAGTATTGCGCGCGCTCGGGGCGTCGGCCAAGGCCTGGGACGTGACCCTCAATGACATTTTTCTGGCGCTGCTGCTGACCTGCTGTTCGCCCTTCACCCTCAACCGCTTCAACGAGCCCGCCCGGGGGCGCATCGCCATCGGCTGCATCGTCAACACGCGGGGCGACCTGGAACTCGCCGATCCGCAGGGCTGGGGGCTTTTCCTCGGTTCATTCGTGGTGAGCCACGAAACTCCCGGCGGCATGAGCCTGCCGGAGCTGGCGCGCGACATCCGCCGGCAGACGCAGGCGATCAAGCAGCGCAAGGAATACGCCGGCCCCCCGCTGGAGCTGGTGCTCGGGCGCTTTCTCCTTTCTTTCTTCTCGACGGAGCACCGCACCAAGCTATATCAAAAACACTATCCGCTCTGGGGCGGCATCACGAACATGAACCTGAATTTATTGTGGCCGCAGCCGGCTGACGCGCCGCCGGTGGATTATTTCCGCGGCGTCTCCACCGGCCCGGTCACCCCGCTCGTGCTGTCGGTGACCACGGTGCGCGACGTGGTGAACCTCGGGCTGACCTTCCGGGCCACGACGTTCACGGACGCCCACATCCACCAGATCAAAAAACAGTTTCTCAGCACCCTGGCAGCCCTGAACTCCCGCGCATGAAGCCGCTCCCGATTTTTTACATGCTCTGCGCCGCGCTGCTGTTGGGCGGCTGCGCCCTGTACGACCGCCATGGTTTGAGCCCCGCTCGTGCCTCGGCCATTCAAAAAAACTTCGGGCTCGCGAAATACTCCCTCACTCCGGAGCAGGAAGACCGGATCCTCGCGCTGGATCCGCAACATGTTTCCGCGGCGGACGTCAAAAACGTCCTCGCCCACGCCCCGGCCCCGCAGCTCATCAACATTCATGGCGGCATCTATCCCGTGCATCGCCAGATGATTTCCTTTGCCAAATTCCTCGTCGGCATGGGTTATCCCGAGGCCAGCATCCGCAATCCGGGCGACGACACCTGGACGTTCAGTTGTTACGAGGACACCGACATGATCGCCGGCATGATCGCCTGGTATTATGAGAAGGAGGGCCTGCGCCCGATGATGATCGGCCACAGTCAGGGCGGCATGCAGGTCGTCCGCATCCTCGACAAATTCGCCGACCCTGACACCAACAGCCTGGAAGTCTGGAGCCCCTTGACCTGGCAGAGCGAGCTGCGCCGCGACATCACCGACCCGCTCACCGGCCAGCGCCGGCCCGTCGTCGGCCTGCAACTGCCCTACGTCGCCGCGATGGGTGCCGGCGGCTTGACCCGGCTCCTGCCCAATCAACTCGACATGAACTTCCGGCTGCGGGACATTCCCGACTCGGTGGAGGAATTCACCGGGTTCTACAAAGGCAACGATCTGCTCGGCGGCGACATGCTGGGCTATGGTTCCATGAACTATTTCCACGCCAGCGGCCGTGCGTCCGTCCGCAACGTCCGGCTGCCCACCGCGGAAGAGCACGGCAAAACCCCGGCAACCCAGCACCTGCTGCAAAGCAAACAGATTCTTACCTGGCTGAACGATTACACACCCATCCCGACCCCCAATGAGGACATCCAGGAACATTTTGACGACGACAGCCGGCACATACTTTTCGCCGCCGACATCTGGTACAGCGTCAAGAAACATTGGGTGCTCGAACTGCAACGGCTCATCCGCGCCCGGCGCGCCCGGCAATTGATTCCCGCGCCATGAAGAATCAAATGCTGCTGCTGTTCGGGATTGGGTGTCTGCTTTTCGGCACCGCCGTGCCGGCGGCCCTGACGGCAGATCTGCCGGGCTTGCAACAGATCGAAGCGTCGCTGACCCGCCGCTACCAGGCTCTCACCCCGGAATTGCAGGGGAAGATTCTCGCTCTCGACCCTGAGCATATCAGCGAGCGGGACATCCGGGACGTGCTGGCCGACGCGCCTGCCCCGAGAATCATCATGATTCAAGGCGGACTGCTGCCCATCCAGGTCGCGATGAAATCTTTTTCCAAGTTCATCGTCGGCATGGGCTACCCGGAATGGAGCGCGCGCAATCCGGCGGATGGCGCCTACTCCTTCAGCTCCTTTCGCAGCAGCACCAAGATCGCCGGGCTGGTCGCGGGTTACTACGAGAAGGACGGGCTGCGGCCCATGATGCTGGGCCACAGCCTGGGCGGAATACAGGTGATCAAAGTCCTGCAACAACTCGCCGGCGAATCGTCGCCCCGGCCGGTCGTATGGAATCCGCTGACCCAGAAACCGGAGGACCGTCACACCATTCGCGATCCCTTGACCGGCCTGAGCCGCGACCTCACCAACCTCCAGGTCTGTTACGCCTCCACCCTTGCCTCCGGCGGCCTGGGCCGGATCATCCCCAGCCAGTGGGGCATGAACTTCAGCCTCAGAAAAATCCCCAACACGGTGGAAGAGTTCACCGGGTTCTCCATCGCCATGGATATTTTTGGCGGGGATTATCTTGGTTTCGGCCCGGCCAATCTTTTCCGGCCCACCGGCACCGCCCAGGTCCGCAACGTCCGCCTGCCGACCGGACGCAACCACTGGACCGTGCCGATCACCGAAAACCTGTTGCAAGACCAGCCGAGCATGGATTGGATCAACAACTATGCGCCGGAAGTCCCGCCCGCCGCCGATCCCCGATTCACCGAGAATGCCCACGTGCTCTGGGCCGCCGATGTCTGGCACAGCATCAAACGCCACTGGGTCATCGAACTCCAAAACTACATCCGCGCCCAACCCCATCCCAGCCCATGACTCTTGACGAAATGCTCATCCGCCGCGCCGTGGTCACCGCCGGGGCCATTATTTATTGGGCCGGCGTCGCCATCCATGCCCGGCGTATCCGCAAGCGCATCGGCAAATCCGCCAATCTCAAACCGCGCACGCCCAAGGAAAAACTGCTCTGGCTAGGCTGGAGCTTCATGATCCTCGGCTGGCTGTTGCAGCCGCTCTGGGTTTCCGGCGTCAGCCTGC
The DNA here is from genome assembly GCA_031423695.1 of Verrucomicrobiota bacterium. GTDB lineage: Bacteria > Verrucomicrobiota > Verrucomicrobiia > Limisphaerales > CAIQOK01 > CAIQOK01. The sequence continues at coordinate 1,709 of JANPGB010000419.1, read as the reverse complement.
CTGCCGCCCTCCTCACGCCGGTCACGCTCACCGGCGGCTTGGCGCTGACGGTCCTTGGCTACGCCGGCACCCTATGGTGCTACGCTGCCATGGGCGACACGTGGCGCATCGGTGTCAATCGTCAGGAGAAAACCTCGCTGATCACCCGAGGCCCGTACAACGTCATCCGGCATCCGATCTACGGCTTTCAAATCGTCATGCTGGGCGGGGCGGCACTGCTGCTGCCCACGATTTTTTCACTGGTGATCATCGCCGTGCATTTTGTCTGCGTGCAGGCCAAGGCCGCCGACGAGGAAGCCTATTTGTTGGGAGTCCATGGAGAAACCTATCAGGCCTACCTCAACCGCACCGGCCGCTTGTTTCCGAAGCTTCTCCGCGTTTGATTCGGCCGCGGGCTGAAAGTTCCGGGATGCAAGGATCCCCCGTCCGCCTCGAACCGCTGGACACACCGCCGCCTTTTTGAAACACTCCGCGCCCGTGAAACAATCAATCGTCACTTTGGACATGGAAGGCGTGCTGACGCCCGAGATCTGGATCGCCGTCGCCGAGAAGACCAAAATCCCGGAACTGCGCCGCACCACGCGCGACGAGCCGGATTACGACAAGCTCATGCGCTACCGCATCGCGATCCTGGATCAGCACGGCATCAAGCTCTCCGACATCCAGAACGTCATCGGCACCCTGCCCTTGCTCAACGGCGCGAAAAGTTTTCTCGATGAACTGCGCTCGCTGACGCAGGTCGTGATTTTGTCGGACACCTTCGAGCAATTCGCCGCGCCGCTGATTCGTCAACTCGGCATGCCCACCCTGCTCTGCCATCGGCTCGTCGTCGAAAACGACCGCATCGCAAATTACCAGATCCGCATCCCCGATCAGAAGAAGAAAGCCGTGGCCGCTTTCAAGTCGCTGAATTACCACGTCGTCGCCGCCGGGGATTCCTACAATGACACCGCGATGCTGCTGGAAGCGAACGTCGGCTTCCTCATCCACGCGCCTGAAAAAGTGAAGCAGGAGTTTCCGCAGCTCAAAAGCGTGGAGTCCCATGCCGACTTGATGCAGCTGATCAAAGCCGAGCTGAATTGAGACCAGGGCGGAATTGCGCCATCAACTCAGTCTTCTGCCTTGAAGGCCCGCATGATCAGATCGCGCACCGCTTTCTTCGCCTCCTTGCCTTCGTAGAGCAGCGCATGGACTTCATCAATGATCGGCGTCGCCACCTGCTTGTCGCGCGCCAGCCGGTGCGCTGAACGCGCCGTGGGATAGCCCTCCGCCAGTTTCGGATTGGACGACTGGACCGCCGCCAGTGTTTCGCCACGACCCAGTCGTGCGCCCAGCTCACGGTTTCGGCTCTGGCTCGAAAAGCACGTCAGCATCAGATCGCCCAGGCCGCTCAGTCCGGCGAACGTCTCGGCCTGCGCCCCGCACGCCACCCCCAGCCGTCGCACCTCCGACAACGCCCGCGTGACCAGCCCCGCCTTGGTGTTGTCGCCGAAGCCCAGGCCGTCGCTCACGCCCGCCGCGATGGCGATCACATTCTTCAGCGCGCCGCCATATTCCACGCCGAGCAAATCCGTGCTCCGATAAATGCGAAACTCCGGCCGGTGAAAAAGCCCCTGCACCGTCCGCGCCGTGCCGTCGCTTTCGCAGGCGCACACGACCGCCGAAGGAATCCCCAGCGCGACTTCCCGCGCAAAGCTCAGCCCCGACAG
>JANPGB010000418.1:0-2829 GCA_031423695.1 Verrucomicrobiota bacterium | reverse complement strand
CTCTACGTGGTGGACGATGTCACCGGTGACGGCGGCCTCATCAACTTGGGCTGGAGCTTGACGCTGACGACCGTCAGCCCCGTGAACCCCACAGCGGATCTGTTCATCACCGCTGCGTCCAGCACCAACCAGGTCTTTGTCGGCGGCTATGTGACCTACACGCTGCTCATCACCAACAACGGTCCTACCACGGCCACCGGTGTGGTCGTCACCAATGTGCTGCCGGCTGGAGCTGCGCTCGGGTCGGTCACCCTCTCACAGGCGGGGACTTACACGACCAACGCCAACACGATCGTCGCCAGCCTCAACAGCCTCGCCGCCGGTTCCGGTGCGATGGTGACCATCGGTGTGAATCTCACGGGGGCGGGCCTCGCGCTGGATGGCGCGTCCGTCACCGCGATTGAGACCGACCTCAACCCGGCGAACAACACCGCCAGCGCGTCGATTACCGTGCTGCCCGTCATCCAAGCGCGCCTGGCGGGTGTGATTCGCAAGCCCAACGGCCAGTTCCAGTTCACCCTGACCGGCCAGCCGGATTTTAACTACATCATTCAGGCCACCACCAATCTGACCTCGGGAGCCTGGAAGCCCGTCAGCACCAACATGGCGGTGAGCGGCACCTTCCAGTTCACAGACACCAACGCTCCAGGGCTGCCGCAGCGGTTCTACCGCGCGGTCGTGGCCCCGTAACTGGCCCGGGGCATTTTTGATGCCGCATGAAAGTTTTCGGACTCACCGGCGGCATCGGCATGGGGAAGTCTACCGCCGCACGCATGCTGTCCGAGCGTGGCGTGCGGGTCCTGGACACTGACGATTTGGCCCGTCAGATCGTTGAACCCGGCCAGCCGGCGTTGTCGGAGCTGCAACTCGCGTTTGGCAGGAATATCCTCACGCCCGATGGCCGCTTGAACCGGGAGGCGCTGGCCGGGATTGTTTTTCCCCACCCCGTCGCGCGGCGGAGGCTTGAGGCCATCACCCATCCCCGCATCCAGGCACTGTGGCAGGAACAGCTCAAAGTCTGGCGGGACGAAAAGCACTGGCTGGCCGTCGTGGTGATACCACTGCTGTTTGAAACCGCCGCCGAAACGCTGCTGGATGCGACGATTTGTGTGGCCTGTTCCGCCGCCACCCAGCAGCAGCGTTTGCACGAGCGGTGCTGGACGGCGGAACAAATCCAACAGCGCCTCGCCGCGCAATGGCCGGTGGAGAAAAAAATGGCCCGGTCGGATTTCATCGTCTGGTCCGAAGGTGTCTTGGAAGTCCTGGCGGAACAGCTCGGTCGGATCATGCCGTTCCCAGAATAAAGAAAAACCGGCGGCCGCTTGCGCGGACCGCCGGGAACCAAACCCAATTCGAAGACGTCGGCCTATTCAGCCGGACGCATACCAGCAGATTGCAGAGGGGACTTTTTGTCTTCAACGCAGGGAAGAAGACGGCAGGAAATACAGCACCCGGAACTTTTCAATTTCGACTCTGTATTGACTGTTTGCATTGAGAGTTGTTTAGCAGGGCAAATGCCAGCGTTGAAAACCAGCCTTTGCTGGAAAGAAGCAGGCTTCCGGTTTTGAAATGCTGGTCGGGTGTCCAGACTTTAAAAACAGCTGTCCCAAAAATGGCTGGACACATCCGGTTTCGTTCCGGTCAAAAGGACAGCCGGGCGGTGCGCTCGTGCAGTTGTGCCAGCCAGCGGTCGAAGTAGCTGAACAGCCGGTAGCAATGTTCCAGCCGGGCCAGCGTGGCGGGAGGCGCCGGTGAACTCCAGCCGGCATCCAGAGCTTTCAACTCTGCCATGAGCGTCATGCGCCGGGTGCCGAGCTGTTGCAGGAGCTGGCCCAGCGTTTCCGTCCAGCCCATGCCGCGCTCGAACAACTGCACCTTGATCAGCGGCGACGAGGCTTGTTCTTTCTCCGCCAGGAACGCATCCGCCTCGCGCAAGGCTTTGCCGATCACAAAAAATAATTCCATCAAATCATCCGGCACTTGCGTCAGATCAGACGGCTTCCGGCCGAGCTCCAGTTCGAGCAGGTGGCGCAGGCGCAGGCGCGGCTCCCGCAGGCAATTGTAGGCGGCGTTCAGCTCCGTGTACTGCTGCTGGGCGTTTTCCCGTTCTGCCGGGCTGAGGTTGTGCACGCGGTCGGGATGCACTGCTGCTGAAAGGGCGAGGAACTTTTCCTTGAGCCGCTCCGGTTCCAGCCACGGGCGGCGCGGTTCGTCGAGCAGGGTGAAGTGGTCGGACACAATTAAAAATCAAAAAATGTGAAATTCAAAATGCCTGCCGTCGGGCGCGCCGGTTTTTTAATTTTTCATTTTGAAATTTTAACTGAATCAGGCGCTGAAGCTTTCGCCGCAGGAGCAACTCGTCGCGGCGTTCGGATTCGTGACCTTGAAGCCGTTCGTGAGGGCGTCGAGATAATCCAGCTCGCTGCCCGTCACATACCGCGCGCTCTTGGGATCCACCACCACGCGGACGCCGCCGGTTTCCACGAGAAAATCGCGGTTCGCCGGCGCGTCCTGCAAATCCATCTTGTACTGCAGCCCGGAGCAGCCGCCGCCGACCACCGACACGCGCAGCACGCCGCCGGGCCGGCCCTGCTTTTTGAGCAGTCCCGAGACGCGGTTGGCGGCGCTGGGCGTGACCTTGATCAGCCGCTCGTCGCTGACGCGAAAGCTCGGCTGGGCAGATGGGGCGGTGACAGGTTTGGCAATCATGATTTCGACGGCTGCAATCTATGCGCCGCCGCGGCGACCGTCAACCAACCCTTTGTCATCCGCCCGGCTTTGTGTATCTTCGCGCCGTGAAAATTATTTCGTGGAACGTCAACGGCCTGC
>JANPGB010000417.1:0-6543 GCA_031423695.1 Verrucomicrobiota bacterium | reverse complement strand
ATCCTGCTTGCCCAAGCTTCCATGGCGCGCGTGGTGGATACGCTGGCCCCGGAAGACAAGCGGGTGCCAATCCTCGCCAGCCCGAGCACGGCGGTGGATTATCTGGCAACGATTTTAAAATGAATTTATGGCAACCTGCTCTGGTTATTCTGACCGTCGCGTTTGCGATTGGCCTGCGCTTCATCCCCAAACTGCGCGGCTACCAGTTCACCGCGTGGATCATCGCGGCGGTGACGGTGGCGATGATTTATCCGGCGACATTTCTCGCAGTCGGCGACTTCGATCTCCGCAACAAATGGCTCATCCTCATTGTTGTGCAGACGGTGATGTTCGGCATGGGCACACAGATGAGTCTGAAAGATTTCGCGGGCGTCGTGAAGACGCCGCGCGGCGTGTTGGTGGGCATCGTGTGTCATTTCTCCGTGATGCCGCTCGTGGGATATGCACTGACGAGGATTTTTCATTTTGAACCGGAGATCGCGGCTGGAATCATTCTCATCGGCTCGTGCTCCAGCGGGCTGGCGTCGAATGTCATGGCTTACATTGCGAAGTCCAACCTCGCGCTCTCGGTCACGGTCACGGCCATTACGACGATGATTGCGCCGTTGATGACTCCGCTGTGGATGAAGCTGCTCGCGGGCACGCTGGTCGAGGTGAGCTTTGTGAAAATGATGCTGGAGATCATCAAGATCGTGCTCGTGCCGATCGGTGCGGCGTTGCTGCATGATTATTTGAAACACGCGCCGGCGCGTGGACGCAACATAGTGCTTGGTCTTGCCGGCTTCGGTGCGGTGTGGCTGGGATTTCTGGCTTGCGGCGGCTGGGTTTGGATCACCAGCCTGGTTTCGGCGACGGCGCTGCCGTGGATTGGTGTGTTCGGTTTTCTCCTGGGCGCGGTGGTGGTGGGCGTGGTTTATCACGGGCTGACGAGGTGGTTCAAGCAGCTCGACGGTTGGATGCCCGTGGCTTCGATGGCGGGCATTGTTTATTTCACCACAGTCACGACAGCGGCGGGACGCGACAACTTGCTCAAGGTCGGCGGGTTGCTGTTTCTCGCGGCGGTGCTGCACAACGCGGCCGGTTACTTCTTCGGCTACTGGCTGAGTCGCGCGTCGGGCTTGGACAAAAACTCCGCGCGCTCGGTGGCGTTTGAAGTGGGTCTGCAAAACGGCGGCATGGCGTCCGGCCTCGCGGGTTCAATGGGCAAGCTCGGCACCATGGGTCTGGCGGCGGCGATCTTCAGTCCGTGGATGAACATCAGCGGTTCGGTGCTGGCGAATTACTGGAGGAAGCGGCCGGTTAAGTGATGCGCAGACAATATCCCGGAGGGATTACGCCATTCAACCAACCGCAACGCGGTTGCAGCCTTCAGCCCAGCGTTGCCGTGACGCCGGAACGGCTACGCTGGGGAACGGCGCACCAGATTTATCAACTCTGACTTGAGCGGTTTGGGAAACCGCGAAAGGAATTTGGCGAAGCCAAAGGCCCGCAGGGCCGAGCGAGCGGGTGCGGGCGAGTTCGCGAGTTGTAGCAAACCGCAGCGGGAAGATGATGCAACCCTTTCAGACGGAGCGCGAGTCTGTGACTCGCAGCGCCTTGGCCAGTCAGAACGCGTGTGAAACAAATGGAAGCGTGTGGAAAAGTCTGGACGTTGCTGCGGGTCACAGACCCGCGCTCCGGCGGCAGGGATTGTTTTGGCGGATTGCTCAGGGTAGTCCCGCGTTGCGGACCGTTGCTGGGCTGATGGATGGAATCACTTTTCGATTCTCAAGGCGCCAGCGACCGCTGCCAGTATGAGGCAGCAAACCGGCTTGGGAGGATGCAACCCTTTCAGGCGTTCTCAACAAGTTTGGACAGTGTGACATTCAGTGCTTTCGCCAAACGGGCGAGTTTATCGAGCGAAATATTCTCACGTCCGCGCTCAATTTCAGAAAGGTAAGGCCAGCTCAAATCTGCCTTTTCAGCCAATGTTTCCAAGGTCATGCCCGCATTGCCTCGGTATGTGCGGATGTTACTCCCCACAATCTCCCGATGCTTAACGGCATGAGCCATTCAACCAGCAGAACTGAATTTGGACGTGGCGAACATTCGACATATCGAATGTTTGAGCTTGATCCACTCTTCTGGATCGGGATTGATCCGCTGGAATGTCTGAATCGTCCCGGCGGAAGCGTTCGTCTCCCAAAGCCGCCAGCAGCAAGCGGCCGGATCAGGGATCTGATCCGAAAAAGCTCCAATACAAAATACGCCGCAAGATTCCCGCTCCGTCACTCCACAAACCCGAAGGCAGCGGCAAACTCAAGGACGAACAACTCGCCATGCCCTTCGTCGTTCCGGAGCGCATCGAGGCCCAGCCGTTTCTCAAGTGGGTGGGCGGCAAGGCCAGCCTGCTTCGCCAGCTTGAGGAATTCTTCCCGCACGAGATTGACCGCTACATTGAGCCTTTCCTTGGCGGTGGAGCGGTGTTCTTTCATCTGAAGCACCGCTTCCCGGACCTGCGCGCGTTCCTGCGCGACGGCAACAAGGAGCTCATCAATAGCTACCGCGTCGTCCGCGACCGACCGGAAGAGTTGATGTGTCTGTTGGACGAACACACCCGCGCCTTTCGTGCCCAGGGCGACGATTACTTTTACGCCATCCGCAAGCAGCACGACCTGACCGACGATCTTGCCCGCGCCGCGCGCACTATCTTTCTCAACAAGACTTGTTTCAATGGGCTATATCGCGTTAACGCAAAGGGAGAGTTCAACACCCCCGTCGGGTCGAACAAGAATCCGAACCTTTACGCGCGCGAAAATCTACTGGCCGCGTCCGTCGCCTTGCAGGACGCGCAACTGGAGGCACAGGACTTCCGCAAGACCGTGGATGAAGCGCGTCGGAGTGATTTCATTTACTTTGACCCGCCGTATCTGCCGATCTCCGCCTACTCGGACTTCAAACGCTACACGCTCGAACAGTTCCGCGAGGCTGATCAGGTGGAGCTGGCGCACGTCTTCCGCGAACTGGATGCCAAAGGCTGCCGCGTGGTCTTGTCCAACTCCGAACATCCGCGCACCCGTGAGCTTTACGCTGGCTTTCCCATTCATGTCGTCGCAGCGCCGAGGTTCATAAATTGCAAACCGGGTGGAAGGGGAAACATCTCGGAGCTGGTTGTCGCCAACACGAACGCCGCCAAGCATCCGCAAGCGTTCTTTACTTCGTCTGCCGAACCGGAGTTTCCCGAAACGAAATACATGGGAAGCAAACAACGCCTGCTTCCGTATATTCTAAAGCACCTCGCCAAACTGAAGTTCAGTTCAGCGCTGGATGCGTTCTCGGGAAGTGCATGCGTTGGCTACGCCATCAAGCAAACCGGAGTGCAGGTGTATGCAAACGACTTCCTGAATTTCTGTTTCCACACTGCCCGCGCCACGATCGAGAACAACTCAACAAAGTTGACCGAGGAAGATGTTGGCAAACTGATGCGGCCAAACACGTCCGCCCCGACATTCGTTCGCGACACCTACAAAGATTTGTTCTTTAGCGAAACAGATTGCGAGTTTCTCGACAATCTCTGGGCAAATATCCAGGAATTGCAATCGCCACTGAAGGTTTCGCTGGCCCTCGCTGCCGCGTCACGCGCGTGCATGAAGAAGCGTCCACGCGGGATGTTCACGGTCACCGGCAGGAAAGGATGGGATGAGCGAATTGATTTGAAGCTGTCAATGCGGGAGCAATTCCTTGTCGCAGTCAACGCTTTCAACAGCGCGGTATTTTCAAATGGCCAGCAGAACAGGGCTTTCAACTCGGACGTGTTCGATTTGCAGCCAGACCTCGCCGATCTGGTTTACATAGACACGCCTTACATCAGTCCGTTTTCGGATTGCGACTACACACGACGTTATCATTTTGTCGAAGGCTATTGTCGATACTGGAAAGGGGTCGAGATCACGGATACCACCACAAAAAAGATGCGGTCGTATGATACGGCCTTCTCAACGAAAGCTCGCGCTCGACAAGCATTCCAGAAGCTGTTCCACCATTTCCGTAAATCAAGGCTGGTCGTTTCATATTCATCTAACTGCATTCCCAGCAAGCCTGAGATGATTGAGCTCCTGAAAAATGAAAAGTCCAAGGTGACAGTTTATGAATCCGCGCATCGCTATCACCACGGCAACCACGCGCACAAAGTTGGGGAAAACAAAAACGAGGTCGTTGAATACCTTTTCATCGCTGAATGAAGATCATACTGAACGATCACAAAGGTTGCCCAACTTTCGCAGATTCGTTGAAAGAGTTGGTCTCAGGAGCGGACACGCTCTCAGTAGCCGTGAGCTATCTACAAGTCAGCGGCTGGCAATTTTTTCATGCCCAGACGCGTGACCTGAGCCTGTCCAAGATGCGTATCGTCTGCACCGATCAGATGGGCATTACACAACCTGCAGCCGTCAGCCGGGCCATCGCCAGCGGTGTACAGATTCGCAATTATGCCGGACGTGCGACGTATCACCCCAAGGTGTATCTCGCCCATGACAAAGTCGGTCGCCCCACCCGTTTCCTGCTGGGGAGCGCCAACCTGAGCGTTTCCGCGTTCACAAACAGCGTGGAGGCTGGAGTGCTCAGCGAAGACGGCGTTGGACTTGGCACCCTGAAGGAATGGTTCGATGAACTGTTCAAAAAGCGGAGCGAGGATTTTACCGCCGAAAGTCTGCGTCTGATGGAAGAGAAGTGGCGAGCGGCTGCGGTGGGTCGCGCGCGGGCTCGTTTGCTTGTCAGGCGTGAACTGGTTGTTGCCGTCCGCAGGGTTGAGCCGCCCATCAATGCGGAGGATCTCGATACGCTGGAAGATGTGTTCGCCACGCTACAGCTTCCCATCGGACTGTTGTGCATGGATTACGCAGGCAACACGGTTCGGAATATCAACCGCGTGCGAGAACTTTTGCGCGACTGGCCAAGTGTCAGTGAGGCGACGGGCGAAGCACCCGTCAAACAACGCGGTGAATTGCAGACATTGGGCTTTGTAAAGGGCCGAAAGCTCACGAAGTATGGGGAAGCCGCCGCGCGAGCAATCTCTGACGCAGAGGTCGCTCAAATCTGGTGTTCATGGCTGCACAATACGCCGGATTCCGAATTGGCTGCCCTCAAGGATGAGTTGCTTACGGCAAAACGGGTGTTTTCACAATTCTGGCGACTCCAACCCGAGGTCCGAGAATTCTTTCTGAACAATTCCCAAGGTTCAAAGTCTCACACACCATTGCGGCTGTTGCTCAATACAATCGAATTACTGTGCAGCGCCAATGCGGTAGTGCAGGAGTTCTCCTTGGAGGATTTCAAAACCCTTGCCCCGCTACTCACCCAAGCGGAAAGAATTCCAATTATGGTTCGTGACGATGTCGTTCACTACCTTAACCCTGAAAAGGGCAAGGGCTCACGAACATGGAAATATTCTGACCGGCGCTTGGTTCTGTTGGCTTGGAAGGAAGTGGCTGGTTAAATCACAGTCATCTCCAAACAACTTGAGTTCTTAAGCTGAATTCGTAGTTGGATTCTGTCGCCGGTCATTGGCAGACGAAATGATATTTGCCGCTGCCGAGGGTGAGTGAGTTGCAGGGGGCTTTCAGCGCCTTGCCGTTTTCGATTACGAGTCGCTTGGGTGTCACCGGGAAAACAACGGTCGCCGTGGTGTTCGCCGGGATTTCAATCTGCCAGTCAAACGTCTCGCCCTCCTTGTGCCATTCGCTGGCGATCAAACCGTAGGGCGAACGGTGCGTGGCTTTCACAAACTTCAAGTCCCCCACGGGCAGCGGTTGCATGTAAATGTGCTTGAAGCCGGGCTGCTCCGGGGCGGCCTTGATGCCGGCGAGGTTTTCGTAAAACCAGATGACGAGGTCGCCGACGAGCATGACGTGGTTGCCGGAGTTCATCGTGGGATCGGCGGTGTTGCCGTTCCACAATTCCCAGATCGTGGTCGCGCCGTTGGCGAGCATGTAACCCCAGCCGGGATATTCCTTTTGCGCGGCGATGGTGTAGGCGAGATCGGCGCGGCCATGTTCGGTGAGCACGCGCATGAGATGTTGTCCGCCGACGAGGCCGGTGCCGATGTGGCCGTGGGTTTCGTTTTCAATCTTGTCCACGAGATGATTGAACACGGGCGTGATCATGTCGCCGGGGACGAGGCCGAACGCGAGCGGGAGAACACAGGAAGTTTGTGAGCCGTTGTCGTACTGGCCCTGGTCGCGCTTGAGGAACCTGGCATTGAAGGCGGTCTTCACATCGTCCGCCCACTTGGCGAAGTGCGCGACGTCGTCCGTCTTGCCGAGCAACGTGGCGTAGCGCTCCATGAGTTTCAGGTCGTAATAGAAATAGGAGGTGGCGAGCAGGGCCTTGTCGGTCTGGCGCGTGGGATCTTTCGAGTGGATGAGCTTCAAATCCTCCGGCGGCACGCACCAGTCGCCATAGCTGTCCTTCGCGATGATGCCGTTGGTGAAGAAGCCGCCCATGTAATCGAGCCATTTTTTCATGCTGTCGTAGCGGCCCGCAAGGGATGAACTGTCGCCGAACTGC
>JANPGB010000416.1:0-1593 GCA_031423695.1 Verrucomicrobiota bacterium | reverse complement strand
TTAAGGTCGAATTAGGAAGTCACAGTAAAAATTAACCATGAATACCAAGTCATCAAATTCCATCCCTTCAAGCAACGCACTGACGCGTCGCCAATTCATCCGTCGCACCAGCCTGGCCGCGGGCACAGCCGCATTCGCCTTCCCGTTCGTCGGCCGCGTGCTCGGCGCGAATGACCGCATCAATGTCGCCTGCATCGGCGTGGGCGGCAAAGGCGACAGCGACAGCAGTGATGCCGCCAGTTGCGGCGCCAACATTGTCGGCATCTGCGACGTGGACCAGAACGCGCTCGACAAAAAGACCAAGCAGTTTTCTGTAAAATCAATGAACCCCCGCCAGTTCAAAGATTATCGGAAGATGCTCGATACGATCGGCAAGGACATCGACGCGGTCACGATTTCGACCCCTGACCATCATCACGGCATTGCGGCGATGCATGCGATGGGAATGGGTAAACATTGCTTCTGCCAAAAACCGCTGTGCCAGACGATCAGCGAAGTCCGCGGTGTCCGGCAACTCGCTCGCGACAAAAAACTGGCGACCCAGATGGGCAATCACGGCAGCGCCGAAAGCGGATTGCGCCGGGCCGTCGAAGTCGTGCACGCCGGGGTCATCGGCAAACCGCTCGAACTCCACGTCTGGTCGAACCGTCCCATCTGGCCGCAGGGACTGGATCGCCCACCGGGTGCTGATCCGATCCCGAGCACGCTCGATTGGGATCTGTGGCTCGGACCGGCGGCGAAACGGGACTTCAAGAAGGATGTTTATCACACCTTCAAATGGCGCGGCTGGTTCGACTTCGGCACCGGTGCGCTCGGTGACATGGCGTGCCACACCGTCAACATGCCCTTCCGCGCGCTCAAGCTGGGTTATCCGAGCGTTGTCGAACTCGAACTCGCCTCGCGCTTCTATTCGGAAACCTTTCCCAAGACTTCCCGCATCCGCTTCGAGTTCCCGGAACGCGAAGGCCTGCCGCCGCTCAAGATGTGGTGGTACGACGGCAACCCTGATTCCAGAAAAGCTGATTTCCTGGAACCGCTGCGCCCCTCGGCACAACACACCACGGAAATCATCAACACATACGACAAACTGCCGCCGGCCGGGGCGTTGATCGTCGGCGAAAAGGGAAAGCTTTTTTCGCCCGACGACTACGGTGCCAAGTTTTTCCTCGCGATGAACGGCAGCAACGAATACCGGCCCGGCGATCAGCACGAGGCCTGCAAGGACGTTCCTCAAATCATTCCGCGCTCACCGGGTCACATGCAGGAATGGTTTCGCATGATGAAGGAAGGCGTGCCCGCCTATTCCAACTTCGAAGTCGCGGGTTATCTGGCGGAAGTCATCCTGCTCGGCTGCGTCGCGCTGCGCATGGGCGAAGGTCGCCGCATGGAATGGGACGGCCCGAACATGAAATCCACCAACCTGCCCGAGGCCGAACAGTTCGTGAAGCGCCGCAACCGCGCCGGATGGGAAACTTAAGAGCCTGGCTGAGAATCGAAGTGGGACAGGCTTCCAGCCTGTCCGGTGGTGCAGCCAAACGCGAAATGAGCCACTTGCTTGAAGGAGAGTCCCACTGGACAGGCTGGAAGCCTGTC
>JANPGB010000415.1:0-8125 GCA_031423695.1 Verrucomicrobiota bacterium | reverse complement strand
AGGAACCCGTCGAGGCAAACCGGGTCACCGGCACCATTTTCATCCGCAGGTTCAGCATAGCGTAGGAGGCCTGGTGCTTGAGCGCGTGGCCGGCCTCATGCGCGGCGACTCCCACGGCCGCGATGGACGGGTTGTGGAAATTGTCCGAAGACAAAAACAGCGCGCGCTTGGTGGGATCATAATGGTCGGTCAGATGTCCGGGGACCTCCTCCACCGGCACGTCCGGCAAGCCGTTCCGGTCGAGAATCTCCCGCGCCGCCTCCGCGCCGCTCTGGCCGGACTCGACTCCGACCTGCATGTATTTCTTGTAGGCAGACGACAGCTTGAATTGCGCATAGAGGCCGAGCAGCAAGCCCGGCACCGCGAACATCAGCCACAGCGGATCAAACCCATACATCATCATAATTTTTTTCCTGACCGCGGCGAAAAAATTTTCACCGCTCACGTTGATTGACTCACTTTAAACCAGGACGTTCAATACCAAGCCGGAGTCGTGCCACCCTCCGCGCCGGCCAAAACGATGGCGATTCACCGCGATTGGAAATTAACGTTGTCCCGGGAGTTGGGACAGCACGCCAACCTGTCCCACACGGGCAGCGCCCGCTGGCGCAATATCAAACCCCGAACAGCCGGTCGCCGGCGTCGCCCAGGCCGGGCACGATGTAAGCCTTCGCATTCAGCTTGCGGTCGATTGCCGCGGTGAAGATCGGCACCCTGGGGTATCTCTGCTGCACACAGCGGATGCCTTCCGGGGCCGCCAGAACATGCACGAGCCGGACGCGTTTCGCGCCGTGTTGAAAAATCAGGTCCAGCGCCGCCACCGCGCTGCCGCCGGTCGCCAGCATCGGATCGATGAGAATAACCTCGAACGCGCTCAAGTCCGGCGGCAGGCTTTTGTGATACGACACCGCGCGCATGGTCGTCTCCTCGCGCTTCATCCCGATGAAGCCCACGCGCGCGCCGGGCAACAGTTGCAGGACGGAATCCATCATGCCCAACCCCGCCCGCAGCACCGGCACCAGCACTACTTCGCGCTGCAGCTTGAAACCGCGCGTCCGGGCCACCGGGGTCTTCACCGGCACCGTCTTCACGGCAAAGGACCGCGTCGCCTCGTACATCATCAGCAGGGCCAGTTCATTGAGCACCCGCCGGAACTCCTGCGCCTGCGTGCGCTCATCGCGCAGCCGCGTGAGGTTGTGCTGCACCAGTGGATGATGGATGACAGTGACGCCTTTCATATTCAGTTGAGGAAGCTGGGGGAGAGAAAATACAGGTGGCCCGCCTGCAACTTCGGCCCTTCGAGGCCCAGATCCACCTTGATCGTCCGCGCCTCGGTCTGGCCGAACAGACGGAAAAGATCCGAGATGTCGCGGCGCACCTTGTATTCGACCAGATTGGCGTTCTTGACATGGGCAATCTCACGGGCGCGCTTGACGGCGTCCTCGAAATTGCCGACCTGATCCACAAAACCCAGCTCCGCCGCGCGCCGGCCGGACAGCACACGCCCGTCCGCATAATCCTTCCAATCCGCGGCCAGCGGCTTTCCCTCGTCCTTGTTTTTGCCGTGCGCGTCGCCGCGTCCCTTTTCCACCACCTGCTTGAAGCGGCCGTAGGTCTCGTCAATCAGCGACTGCACCATCAACCGCTCATCCGCCGGGATTTCCGAGGGTAGCCGGTCGCCGCTCAACATGTCTTTGTGCGCGCCGCTTTTATAGACATTCGGTTGCAGCCCGATCTTGTCCATCAGCCCGCGATAGTTATACGCATGCAGGATCACGCCAATGCTGCCCGTGATGGTCATCTCATTAGCCAAAATCCACCGCGACGCCGACGCCACGTAATAGCCGCCGGACGCCGCCAGGTTGCCCATCGACGTGATGACCGGCTTGTGCGACTCCGCCTGAAACTTCTCGATCAGCCGGTAAATTTCGTCCGAGGCGAGTACCTCGCCGCCGGGCGAATCCACCTTGAGCAAGACCGCCTTGACCTTGTTGTCCTCCTTCGCCCGCTTCAACTCCTCCTTGATTTTTTCCACCATCGTCAGCCCGCCCGAATCCATCATCCGGCTGGTGATGATGCCCGAAACTTCCACCACCACGATCTTGTTGGCCGAGTCATTGTCCTCCACCACCAGCTCGTCCATCCGCGGGCCGGCGGCCAACGAACCGACATGCGGCATCGGCATCAGCCCGTCCAGCCACTGGCTGAGATTGCCAAACACACTCAGCGCCAGCAGCACCAGCAGCACCAGCGCGACAATCATCCAGCCTCGGCTCTTGCGGGGACGCGACGCCACCGGCGACAGGATGACCGGCGGCGGATTAAACGGCGGAGGAGGAGTGAATGGTGGAACATCGTTGCTATCCATAATGCGGGCAAGCTAGCGCACGCCTCCGCCGACGGCAAGGGGATTGGAAATGGAGCGGCGGCAGACGCCTCTGTATTTTTCATTAACACCGTTGCTTCCGCCCGGTGTTGCGTCCGCCCGCTGCCCTCCAGCCGTTTCAACGGCTTCCGCTCGGCGTGCCCCTAAGCCGTGAAAACGGCTAAACTTGATTTCAGTTCCAGTTTCACCGGGCTGAAGCCACGCTGTTAATGAAAACTGCCGATAACATGGAATCTTGCCGGGTGATTCTCGGCGTTTCGTGGCAACGATAAAATGCGCGGCCAAAAAAATGATTTGCCCACTTCGGCGCCATTCATGGCTTGACGAGCCCGCGACTCGGATTTAGGGTCGCTTCCAATGGAAGTGCTGAACAACAATCTCCCCGCTCAAGCGGACTCTCAGCCATGAGTTCAGCTCCCGACTTGAAACCGGATCCGCAACCGGAAAACGAGGAGAAGGAACTCTGCATGCAATGCCTGACGGACAACCAGCCGGGTTCGCCTTTCTGCCAGAGTTGCGGAGCGCCACTGAATTCCTACGCAGCTACTGGCCCGTTCGAATCCTTGTTTGCCGAAGGACATGTTTATCGCCGGGCCGCAGAGCAACCCCGGCTCTTGATTGTTGTATTGGGCATGTGGCTAATCTTTGGCATAACGGCTTTGGGGGAAATCACTATCACAGTCATAAGTTGGGAAATGGACAACCTTTTCGGTGTGCTGACCGGGATCGGCCTGCTGGCTGTTTCCCTATTACTGGTCGGGAAGACGACCAAGAATTACCTCCAGAGACAAGTGACGAAAAGTCAAGACCATCGCTGACAGACCGCTGGAAACGTGCCGCCGTCACGTCGCTTGCTTGCCAGAAGCCACGCCCCCGCTCCGTGGTCGCTGCTCTTGGCTTGAACTGAAAACTCTCCCCCGCCTTTCACCGCGCGCCCGCTTCCGCCTCGCGCACCCGTTCCAGAATCACCTCGGCCAGCAACGGCTCGGTGCCCACGCTGCGGGAATACCAGACCCGTTTGCCATTGCGCTCGGTCGGGTTGCGCCATGTCGGCCGGCCGCCTGCGAGCCGTTCCCGGACGACGCGCTCCGGTTCACCCAGCAGCACCGGAATGTCCTCCTGCGCGTGCAAACCGTCACTGATGAAGAACGGCACCATCACAATGTTCCGCGTCGTCGCAACAGAGTAAACATCCGCAATGCGCGGCTCCTCCTCCATGAATGCCGCGCGCACGTCCGCATACTCGCCGCGCGCGCGGATCAGCTCCACCTGCCGCTCGATGGATTTCCGGGAGTTGTCATTCTGCTCCGTCCCATGTCCTGCGATGACCAGCGTGATGTCCTTCGGCTTCGGCGGGCGCGGAAATGGAAACTGCGCCACCACCTCGTGCGCGCGCGCCAGCAGCACATTGGTCATGCTCTCGTGCGTGCCGATGGGGAGGCAGTAGTGCGTGACGCGTGATGCGTGATGCGTGATGCGTGATTGCGGATCGGCCGTCAGATTAAAACCCAGCGCCTGGGGAATGACGTTTTCGCTGAAGTAGCCTTCACTGATGAACAGCGGCACGATGAAGACGCGCGGAGCGGCAATCGTCGGCAAAACGGCCTGGATCTGCGGCTCCTGCTTCCAGAACGCCTCGCGGACTTCGGCAAAGATTTTCCGGCGGCGCAGTTCCGCCGCGTGTTGAAACCCCGGCGCGGACGAATCCGCGTTCTTCGTCGAACCGTGGCCGAGCAGCACCAGCGCGGCCTGGGAAAAATCTTCGTGCAACACGCGCCCATGGTTGCCTACAACCTTTCAAATCGCAAGTTTGCGCGGACAGACTGGAGCGCGGCTGTGACGCGCGCCGCGCGAGACCAGCCGCAGCTGGTTCACGATGAATGAGCCGCACGACAAATCCCAAGCCTCCCGAAATTTGTCCGCGCTGCCGCTGATCAGTGCGACACAGCCGCGCTCCAAAACTTCAACCACCCGGATAAAACGCCGTGCTCAACTGGAAGTTCAAGTCCTGCATCGCCAGCGTGAGTTCGCCAAAGCGGTCGGCGCTTTCCTCGTCCAGCCCGCCGGCCTCCGCGCGCCGTTGCGTCCGGCGGAACCGGACGCTCAACGCCTCGCCTTCATTCGCATCGCCGAGTTCGCGCAGCAAGGTTTTCACCTTCTCCGCACGCCGTCGGGCGGTGCGGATGATGCGCAGCGCGGCGGGAGCCTCGACTTCGCCCGCCTTGAACTTTTTCAGCAGCGCGCACTCGAAGGCGCGGCAGTAGGCCGGCCGCTCCGCATAAATCTGGCAGCGGCAACCGTCCAGCGCCGCGCAGGGCTGGGCAAACTTGGGAGGCGCGGTTTGCGCCTTGCGGTTTGCGAGCAGCCGCAAACCCAAATGCCGCAGGCGTTCGACATCATCCTCCGGCTGCAACTGGCCGTTGGCGAAGATGACGCCGTTGCAACAGAGGGCGCATTCGAGGCAGAGCGGGTTGGAGCCGGCGGTTTTTTTCAATGCGCCAAGGCTAGCGTCCGTCGCACTCTTTGCAAACCACGAACTCTCCCTGGGGGATGCGGCGGGGGTTATTTCACCACCGGCTGAACGCGCAGGTTCATCGCTTGCCAGCCTTCAGCGCCGGGCTTCACTGGCGTTGGGATATGGGCGATCCGGCGGCAGCGGATTCAGCTCCGACGCCTGCCACAAAAAGCCAAAACCCGGACGGGTGGTCCCGTCCGGGCTGGGTGTTTGATTCATTGCGCGGAACTTCCAACCCATCAGGTCGTCGGCAAGGCCACGCTCGGCACCACTTCCAACCGGCCGCCCAAGACTTCGATCTTGCCGTCCAGGATCAGCAGATTTCCACCCGCGTCACCCGTGCCGGCGGCATCCAGATGGAGTTGACCAACCCCGCCATGACTGTTGTCCGGGGAACGTTCCGCCGCAAAACCGCGCACGTCGAAGTGCAGGCCCACGGCGGCCTCCTCGGCGTCGCGCAGCGCGAAACGCTGGATGCTGTATTCCAGCCCCACCGTCCGGTGGGTCGCGGGATTGCTCACGGAACCGGAAACGCTTTCACTGACCTGTTCGTGCCGGAAGAAGCCCGTGACCTCCACCTGCAGGTTACCATCGCGGACCTGAATCGAGGAATCACCCCCACCCAACGGCGTGACGATGACCAGTCGGGCCGCTCGGGAAAACAGATTGCTGGTCGCCGTGCCCAACGCCGTGATGATGTCCCGGTTTTCAATTTTGGCCGGGCGGAGACCGGTTTTGATGATGGATTGGTTGGTGACCGGCCCGCCGGGTTGAACGCCCCGAAGATGGACGGCCAGATTTTGGACAACATTGGTTTGATCGGCCTGGGCCTGGAATACGCCGAGCGAGATCAACGCGGATAAAACTGCCTTTTTTACGATTTTCATTCAATTTCCTTTTGTTATTTTTGTTTCTGCCGATGTTATACCTCGGCACCTGGACTTGGATGCAAGCTTGGTGCCAGCCTCGCGTTGGCCACACCGCCAACATTTCGTCCCATCCCCACACTCCAGACGAAGCGACCGCCAACCGGCCGGGGCCGGGCGCGTCACCCCACGCGCACGGTGCTGCCTCCACGCGGCGCGCGGCCAGTGCGGAACGGCAAACCCGACCTGCCAGCGGTGCTTTCAGGGGCTGCCGGAAGGCGCATTCCCTTGGACAGAAAGATTATTTTTTTTGCGTGCGGTTCACCGTGGATTATGTGAGAAATAGCGGGCTATGTTTTCACTCCAACAACTGTTCAGCAAAGGCGACAAGTTTATTGAGCTGCTGGAAGCCGCCGCCCGTGAGGCGCATGAAAGCGTCCGCCTCACCGTGGAGTTCATCATCTCCCCGCGCGGCACCAAAACGCTTGATGACCTCGTGCTCGCGCGCCGCAAGGAAAAGAAAATCTCCGAACAAATCAGCGAAGAGCTCGTCAAGACCTTCGTCACCGGACTCGAACGCGAGGACATCGAAGCCCTCGCCCGGACGATTTACAAAATTCCCAAGACTGCCGAGAAACTCGCCGAGCGTTTTCAAATCGCCGGGCAACATCTGCCCGGCGTGGATTTTTCCAAACAGGCCGAGATGATGACCAAATCCACCGAAGTGGTGTTGCTGATGATCCAGCAACTGCGCCACATGGAGGACCTGGAGAAGATCAAAGCCTTGAACGACAAGCTGCAATACATCGAAGGCGAGGCCGACAAACTGATGATGGAAGTGCTGCGCGATCTCTACAGTGGCAAATACGACGCCCTCCGCGCCATGGTGCTCCGCGATTTATTCGAGTTGAGCGAGAAGGTCGTGGATCGTTGCCGCGACGTCGGCAACGTGGTCATGAACATCGTGTTGAAAAACTCCTGAACTCCGCGCGATGCTCCTCATCCTGACCGTCATCCTGGTGGCGCTGGTGTTTGAATACATCAACGGCTTTCATGACACCGCCAACTCCATCGCCACCGTTGTCTCCACCAAAGTCCTGACCCCGCGCCAGGCCGTCATGCTGGCGGCGGTCACCAACCTCCTCGGCGCGATGTAAAGCACCGCCGTGGCCAAGACCATCGCCTCCGGATTGGTGGATGCCAAGATCGTCACCTCGCAGATTCTCGTTTGCGCGCTGCTCGGCGCCATCGTCTGGAACCTCATCACCTGGTGGGTGGGACTTCCGTCGAGTTCGTCCCACGCCCTCGTGGGCGGCCTCTGCGGGGCGTGCCTGGCCGCCGCCAACAACAACTGGGGCGTCATCGTCTGGTCCATTCCCGGCAAGAGCCACTGGTGGGAAGGCAAAGGCATTCTTTGGAAGGTCCTTGTTCCCATGATCTCGTCCCCCCTCGTCGGCTTTACCGTCGGCTTCATGGTTATGGGCTCGCTCTATTTTCTCCTGCGCCACTGGCGGCCCGTCACGGTCAACCGCGTCTTTGGCAAACTGCAATTGTTCAGCGCCGCTTACATGGGGTTTAGCCACGGCTCGAACGATGCGCAAAAAACCATGGGCATCATCGCGCTCGCGCTCGTGGCCGCGACCACCGCCGGCACGTTCGACCACATTCCCGGCTGGCTGAATTTTTTAAAGCTGCCCGAGCCTCCGCCCGGCGGATCCCTTGAAATCGCCACCTGGATCAAACTCACCTGCGCGATGACCATGTGCGCCGGCACAGCGGCGGGCGGCTGGCGCATCATCAAGACGCTCGGCCACAAAATGGTGAAGCTCCATCCCGTCCACGGCTTCGCGGCGGAAGCCACCGGCGCCACGGTGCTGCTGGCGGCGGCGCATTTCGGCATGCCCGTCTCCACCACCCACGCCATCACGACCTCGATCATGGGCGTGGGTTGCGCCAAGGGTTTCAACGCCCTCAAACTTCGCGTCGTCGAACGCATCCTCTGGGCGTGGGTGCTGACCATCCCCGCGAGTGCTGGGGTGGCCTATGGGCTGGTTCGCCTTGGGCGGGCGATGGGCTGGCTCGTTTGAGACTTTTGCGCTTTTGCTTTCCTCCCCTACCCTTTAGTCTCCGTCGCGTTCGCAAATGGCCTTGAAACTTTTCAACACACTGGCGCGGGCGGTTCAAGATTTCACGCCGCTGGATGCCGCCGGAAAAACGGTCGGCATGTACTGCTGCGGGCCGACGGTCTATGACTTCGCCCACATCGGCAACTGGCGCACCTTCGTCTTCGCCGACCTCGTCCGGCGTTACCTGGAATTCAAGGGCTACGCCGTCAACCACGTCATGAACATCACCGAC
>JANPGB010000414.1:0-7777 GCA_031423695.1 Verrucomicrobiota bacterium | reverse complement strand
CAGGTCAAAATTCCCGGACTGCTTCCCGGCGCAATCGCCGTCGAAGTTCCTTTCACGTTGATATTGCCGACCGCGCCACTGCCTTTAAGTCGAGCCAGATTGTGGAGGTCAACCGGACTCAACGGTTGCGCGCCGTCCACTTGAAGAGTCGAAATGCTGATGTAATTCACGCCGGTGTGGGGGTTGTTGCCGGTGAGACGAACTGTGCTGCCGTCCAAACTACCGAGACCGCCGGTGCCGGAAATCACGCCGGTAAAAGTCATGTTGCCCGAGACGACCAGATTGGTGTTGAGCACCACCGGGCCTGACCAGGAGTTGTTGCCAACGCTGGTCAGCACCGAGCCGGGGAACACGCCACCGGTGCCTCGGCCCACGGCAACGAGTGTTTCGTCCACGATGCTCACATTCCGCAACAACACCGAGCCGCCAAAAAGTTGAGTGGGGCCGACCGCATCGCCGAGGGCGTGGGGCTGGCGCGGCTCCACGACCCCAGCGTTCACTGCCACCACGCCGGAAAAACTGTTGTTGTCGTTTTGCAATAGCAGCGTCCCGGCACCGTCCTTGGTGAATCCGCCCGCACCCGAGATGGCGGCTTGCAGATCGAGTCCGTAAGGTGAAGCCCCGCTATTGACCGTGATCGTATGGCTGGTGGCGGGCAAATCCACGAAACCTTGAATCGTGGGAATGATGCTGAGGCTCGAATTGGTCGCGCCGATGTTGCCGAGCACCGAAAGCATCGCGCCGCCGGTATCAACCAATGTCGCAACCGCATCGGACGAAACATTCGTCATGAACAGACTGCCAATGGTATCGGAATGATTTTGTAGCAGCAGTCGGCTGCCTACGGTCATGTTTACGGTCGCGTTGTCGCCGATTTGATCGGCTTGGCCGTACGTGACAGTTGCTGCGCCGAGGATCACAAGCTGATCTTTCACCACGGGCACGGATTGCTTGTTCAATGAAATCGTCGGTGTAGGAACCGATGCCGTTTCAATGCGTTCCAGAATGAGCGGGCCGCTGAATGTGTTCTCTTGAGCGCCGGTGAAGGTGACAGTGCTACCATCATAAATTTTGGTATGCACCGTTCCAGTGCCTGAGATGGAACCCGCCACTTCAATCAACCCGGTGTAAGCAAACGTATTTCCCAAAACTGTGAAAGCGACCGTGGCAGCCTCCAACGTCAACTTGTGACCACTCAAGTTGATCGGACCCCGCAAATGAAGTTGCATGTTCGCGCTGAAAAAATCGGAACTCTCGAAGCCCACAAAAACTTTTGCATCACCACCCAGGGTCAAACCGCAATAGATGTTGACGCTGCTTTCCGCGCCGGCGGCCAGGTCTATGGATGAGCTAAATGCTGGGCGAAGGGTGATCGTGTTGCCATAGAGGACGAAATCATGATCTTGAAAAAACAGCGTCACCGACAGGTTGTCCAGGTCGTTGGTCATGACTTTGTGCGCGACCTGCTTGATGTTCAGTTGCTCGCCACTTTGGGGAATGCCCACTGGATTCCAATTGTTCGCGTCGCTCCAATAGCCGCTCACCGCGCCAGTCCATTCGCGGACCGCAGCATTAGTGGTTTTGGCCGGGAAAAAAAACGCAAGTGCCACCAAGAGCCGCAGGAAAATCAGTTTCATGTCAGGAAGTCATTTGAGTTGAAGGATGAGCGTTGCGGCCTCTGGATTGGTCTGCCCATGGCCAGACGGGAGGTCGCGCGGGGCATCAGTTTTGAGCGGTGATGCGTCGCCACCTTCATGACGCCGGTACGCGGGTCGTGTTGGCGGGCGTTGCCATAGGAGGTCTCTTGGCGAAATCCAGAACATACTACTCACAAATCCCCGGATTGGTTGGCTCGCGGCCACCATAATTCAAGGGGCGACTTAATGAAACCTCTATTTACCGCCGAAGACAGCTCCTAATTCCAGGCGGTGCCGAAGATTCGCGCCCTGCAGCTGATCGCCGATATCGAAGACACGGCGCGCGGCCAGGCTGATTAACCACGAAACACACCAGACACACGAACGGGGAACATGGTCCAGCACCGGCTGCTTTCGTGTCATTTTTGTAGTTCACAAAACTCCTGCCTGGAATTTCAGGAAGCGGTGAGCCAGAGCAAAGCCAGGCTCATTATCTCCTCGCATCCCTCACCCATCGCTGCTTGCCGCCCTCTCCGGCTTCCTCAGGCGAAGGAGGGTGGTGCTGGCGGAAAGTTTCCCCAAAGCGTGATTCCGGCTGGTTTTTCGCGCGGGCGGGTCAAGTGGCTCCGCCGCCCTTCTCGCATCAGAGCAGGCTGTTCACGACCATGCCAAGGACGCTCAACGGGCCCTGATCTTCCAGGCCATCCGTGGCCTTGTCGAGCTTCTGCAAAGTCATCTTCGCGTTCTTGTAGAATTCCTGGTCGTTGATGAGCTTGCCGACGGTGCCGTCGCCATGATTGATCTTCTGCAAGATTTCCTTGAGGTTGGTCATGGACTCCGTGGTTTCGTTGTAGAGCGCCTCGTCCTTGACCAGCTTGCCCATCGTGCCCTGGCCGGCATTGACTTCAGCCAGAATTTTTTGCGCGTCGGCGATGGTGCCTTTGATCTCGGTGGTGGCGTCCTGGAGGTTGCTGACGGTGACGAGCGCGGAATTGTAAAAGGTGTCGTCGTAGATGAGTTTGCCCACGGTGCCTTCGCCCCCGGCGATCTTGCCGGAGATGGATTGCAGGCTGGCAAAGGTGGCGGTGAGCGGCTCGCGGTTGGCCTTGAGGAAATCGGTGAACGGCCCGAGGAGATTGTCAATCTTGTCGCCGGTGAAGCTCTTGGTCAGGTTTTCCACGCCGGAAGCCACGTTGTCGAGCCGGGCCATGAGCGCGCTGAGATCCGCCTGCTCGACGGAACCGAGGATGGCGCCGTCGATGGCGGCCGGGGCGCCGGCGCTGCCGAAATCCAGGGCGACAAAGTTCTGGCCCAGGAGGCCGGTGAACTTGATGGTGGCGGTGCTGTCCAGTTTCACCTGCACGTCGCGGTGAATCTTCATGCCGACGAGGACGACGTTGTTGGTGAGCCTGATTTCCTCGACGCGGCCGACCTCGACGCCGGCCATCTTCACGCGGCCGCCGGGTTTCAAATCCTGGGCGTTCTTGAACTGCGCGTAGAGCCGCTGGCCGCGCGTGAATTTTTCCGGTCCGCCGACGATGTCCAGAATGAACACCGCGGCCAGAACCACGAGGGCGACAAAGATGCCGATGCGGGTTTCGAGTGAGTTTTTCATAGGCTGCGTTTGTTGGGGCGTTTGAAGTCGGTGTGCAGAAACCGGTGGATCAGGGGGTCGGAAAGGGCTTTCACCTCCGCCGGTGTGCCGATGGCCAGGATGCGGCCTTCGTGGATCACGGCGATGCGGTCGGCGATGCCGAAGGCGAGGTCGCGGTCGTGGGACACGACGAGCGACGTCACCCCGATGCGTTCCTGGAGTTGGAGGATCTCCTCCCCGATGACCACGGCGGAAAGGGGATCCAGCTCGCTGGTCGGTTCATCGTACAGAATCAGCTGCGGTTCGATGACCAGCGCGCGGGCCAGCGCGGCGCGTTTCTTCATGCCGCCGGAAAGCTCGATCGGCATTTTGTCCTCCGTGCCCTTGAGCCCCACGGTCGCCAGTTTTTCGAGGACGATGCGGTTGATCTCCTCCGGCGGCTTGAGCCGGTGTTCGCTCAGGTAGAGGCCGACGTTCTCGCCGACGGTGAGCGAGTTGAGCAGGGCGGCGGACTGGAAGACCAGGGCCATGCGGTACTTGTCCATCGTTTCGGGGGCGTCAATGGATTCGCCGTTGATCAGGATTTGGCCGGCGTCGGCAGGCTCCAGGCCGATGAGGTGCTTGAGCAAGACACTCTTGCCGCTGCCGCTCGGCCCCATGATGACGAAAATCTCGCCGGGCAGGACGTCAAAATCGAGACCCCGGAGCACCTCCTGGCCGTGGAAGCTTTTGCGCAGGCCGCGCACGGAGACGGAGACGCCGGAGCCGTTGGTGGGTGAAGGGTTCATCATTTGACCATGATGCGCGTGAGCACGTAATCCATCAGGACGATGAGCACGATAGAATTGACCACCGCCTTGGTGACCGAGCGCCCAATGCCGCGCGGACCCCCCAGGGTGCCAAGGCCCTGATGGCAGGAAACCGTGCCGATCACGAGCGCGAAACAAAAACTCTTGAACAGGCCGTTGGCGACGTCCTTGATGCCCACCACTTCGCGGAGGTTGCCGAAAAAGGCCTGGAAGGGAACATCAATGCGGTTGTTTGCAGACGAAACCACCGCTCCGCCCAGCCAGCCCACCAGGATGGAAAAAACCAGGAGCAGGGGCAGCGCGATGGCGATGGAAAGCATCCGCGGCAGCACAAGGTAATGGACGGGGTTGATGTTCATGGTGCGGAGCGCGTCGATTTCCTGATAGACCCGCATGGAACCGATCTCGGCCGCCATCGAGGAGCCAATGCGTCCGGCGATCAGGATCGCCATCATTACCGGCGCCAGTTCGCGGCAAAGCGAGTAGCCAACAATGCCGCCGATGTAATTCTGCAGGCCGCGCTCGGCCATGAACGGCCCGGTCTGAAGAGCCAGCACGCCGCCGATGAAGAACGACAGGATGCAGACCATCAGCAGGCTGGCGTTGCCGATCTCAAAAAACTGGTCGTACACCTTCCGGCGCTGCCGCCACGCGAGCGGCAGTGCCAGCAGCGTGCGCCAGAAGAGCGTCACCATTTCTCCGATGTTATGAAACATACCTGTATCGTTTACTGCTTTGCCGGAGGCGTCAACGACTCGTCGAATTTCGGCGCCGCCAGCGTTTCATCGAACGCGCCGGCCGCGGCCGCGCCGCCGGTTTTCACCGGCAGATAAAACCAGCGCGTTGTCGCTCCCGCCGGACTGGATTGATACTGGAAAAGGCCGAAAAAGAGCGAGACATTTTTGGAGGCCGGAGTGGTGTCGCGGCGGTACAGGTTCCAGAGCAGCGACTGGCTGGCCGCGCCCGTCGTGGGGTTTTTCTCCGCGCGCCAGAGCGACCAGACCGGCGAGTATTCACGCTCCACAGAGTCGCTGAACGGCAGGATCGGCTCGAGCGGCGCCAGAATTTGCAGGCGGTCGTTGCCGTTGTAACCGAGGGTTCGCGTGAACAGCGGCCAGAAGTCCTGCCGCCGGCTGGCCTTGCCGGTGGCGAGATTTTTCTGCCGCGTGTCCGAATACAGGAAGAGAAAGAGCCGCATCCGCGAGCGCTCGAAGGTTTCGCCGTGGACGCTTTTTTTCCGGTAGGCCGGCCAGAGATAAAACGTACTTTCCTGGCTGGCGTTTTGGGCGTGGCTGAACAAGGGCCAGACGCGCGTGGTGGTTTTGCCCTCGCCGCGCGCAAAGACGATCAGCGGATAGGGGAGCTGCCATTCGCCGTATTTCTTTTCGTGGTCCGTGATGTGGGTGAAGAACGGCCACACCACCGTGGTGGCATCGCGCTGCGGCGAACGCAGCATGCTGAACAGCGGCAGCAGCGCCGTCTCGGCGGCGGGATTGTCCGAGCCGATGCCGGTGAGTTCGCGGAAAAACAGGGGAAACAACACGAAGCGCCGGTCGTAGCCGGGGATTTTTTCCACATCGCCGAAGCCAATGTCGCGCGTGGTGGGTTCTTTGTGCTGGTGCCCGGCAAACGGCAGGATTTTCCAGCCAGACAGTCCCTCGCCCCGGCTCCGGCTGAAAAGTGGAAAGAGATAGTTGTCGGTCGTCACCCCGGCTTTGCGGCTTTGGAGGTAGAGCGGCAGCATGACGAAAAACATTTCGTCGGTGAAGATGCGGTTCTTGAGGCGGCCGTAAAAGGGGAGGAGCGCGGTGTAGTTCTGGCTGGCATCGGCGGAACGCTGCTGGAAATACAGCGGGAAGAGGGTGAGGCGTTTGGCCGCGCTCTCCGGACGGTTGCCGCCGCCGGCAAAGCTGAAGAGCTGGAACAACTGCCAGCGATATTCGGTGCCGTAGCGATGCCAGGTGAGGACGGGATAAAGAAAATCAAACTTCTCAAGTTCGGTGGCGGAGTCGCGGAGATGCCAGCACAGCGGCGGGAGGCCCCAGGTTTTTTGCGTGTCAGCGGTCTCCGAATAAAAAAACGGGCCGAGCGCCTCCGTGCGCCGTCCCTCGGTCAGGGTCAGGGAAAAATCATCATAGAGCGGCCCCGCGTGCGACCATTCGGCGGCCCGGGCACCATCCGGCACCGACCGCGACAGGAGCAGGCTGCTCAAAAGAATGGTTTGGTAAAAGGATTTCATGCGCGTGGCCGGACTGACGGCGCCGGGCGGCGGAGCATTGCATTTGACTTTAATGACTTCACGCTTATTTTTTGCAGGCAAATTGAGGTTTTTTACCTCGGTTCCTCCCGACCCGGTGCCGGCCGTGCATTGTCGGCACCGGGTTGTTGCTTCGACGGCAGGCGGCTCCGCAACGTCAGATTCAGCAGCGCCGGCAAGAACGTCAGTCCCGCCACCATGCAGGTGGTCACCCCCGCCGCCATGAGATAGCCCAGGCTGCGGATGCCCTGATGCTTTGCGAGGATCAGGCTGCCAAAACCCGCAATGGTCGTCAGCCCGGACACAAACACCGCCTTGCCCGTACTGTGCGCCAGGATGTTCGCCCGCTGCTCCTCGGCGAAGCGGTTCAATATGTGAATGCCATTCGTCACGCCGATCCCCAGCACCAGCGGCAGGGTCATGATGTTCGCCGGGTTGAAGGGCACCCCGAACCAGCCCATCAATCCGCCCAGCCAGATCGAGCCGATGGCCACCGGCAGCAGGGAAAGCAGAACGGAAGTCAGGCTGCGAAAGTGAATGATGACCAGCACGACGATGGCGCCAAGTGAATACAGCGCCGCCTCCTCGTAGCTTTTTTTCAACAGCTCCGTGTATTCCAGCAGCTGCACCGGGGTGCCGGTCACATTGGGGTCGATCGTCCGCAGCTGGTCCACGAACTCCTTCTGGTTAGCCCGCTGCCAGACGTCCTTCTCCGGATAAACCTGGAGCAGATACTTCCCGGTTACGCCCACAAACCGGGCGCGCAGCGACGGCGGCAGATCCTGCACCCGCAGCGGCGCGCGGTCGTCCTGGTTGCCCAGGACCTGGAAGGTTTCACGCACGTCGTTGAAGAGCGCCTGCTGATACTCCGCGAGCTTTTTGGCGTGGCCGCTTTGTTGCGCGGGGTCGCCGCTCAGCATCTCCTTGCGGAGCACTTCAATGGCGCCACGAAGGGAGAGCAGCTGCCGGGCGAGCGCCGGTTCGTTGGTGCCGACTTCCTGCAGCGCGGCCCCCAGATAGCCGTAGAGCGAATAGAGCGTGCGGCTTAATTCTTCAATGTTCGCAGGCCGCGGGTCGGGGTCGGCGAAATGAATCCCCGCCAGCTCCTGTTTGATTTCGCCGATCAACCGCAGCTTAGCCGTCTGGTCGCCGCTCAGGTATTTCGCCATTGAGATCACCCCTTCTTTTTTCGCCACGGAAGACAGGTTGGTGAGCTGCCCTTCCAGGGCCAGCGCTTCCTCCAGGTTGGTGGCGATGATGGCGCCGAACAAAACGGATTTGCCGGCGGAATTGATGAGCTTGTGCTCAAATTCCACGGCGGGCAGGCCCTCGCTCTGCATGTGCAGCAGGTTGTAGTCGAAGAACACTTTCGGAATTTGCCACGCCGCCAGGCCGGTCACCGCCACCGTGATGAGCACGGTCAGCTTCGGCCTGGTCAGCCAGAGGTTTTCAATCCGCGCCCGGGCGACGGGTTCCTTTC
>JANPGB010000413.1:0-2400 GCA_031423695.1 Verrucomicrobiota bacterium | reverse complement strand
CCGGGCATGCCGGGGTACAGCCGATGGCGGGCGTAGTGACGGCTCATGTGCACACTCGCGGGGAACCTGTGCTCGTGGTCACGGATTCCTCAGGCAATACGACCTGTCACCGGTGCTTCGTGCCGCCGCCGCCCAAGTGAGCGACCGCCTGCGGTGCGCATTCTGAGCACTTGAGTTTTCACAGCCCCGTGCTTCGGCCCGGGGCTTTTTGCTGGCGTCTCGCTCGTCCCTTCGGCTCTGCTCGGCTGAAAAGGATTTGCGGTCCGCTTTCTTTCCGGCTGCCGGACTCGAACGCATGGCGGCGCAGTTCCAGCACCGGCTGCTGCCGCGCACGGCGGAGTGAGGCTGTATGCGTGGGCAGGATCCGGTGGGGGGTTTGGGAGAAATTCATATTTCCCGTTCCATTAACTCCCGAGAAACACTTGTAGCCTTGGTAGGAAAAATCATTCACAACCATAAACCAAAAACAGAAGAGGGGAAAATATGAAATTTACATTAACTCTAACCAGGCTGGCAGCCGCAGCAATGATAGCCATCACCACCGCCGGAAGCGCTTATGGTGCTTCATTCTTCTATGCGGTTAATCAGTTCACAACAGTTCACAAGTTGGACGGAGATACGGGTGCGGTTGTGGATTCATTTGCGGTGCCGTTTATCCCAGCAGGCCAACGGGCCGCTTCCATTGCCGTCGTCGGGAACACCGGCTACTACACGATCCTTAACGACGCCAACGTGTACAAAGTCGACATGACCACGCATGCCTACCTTGGAATCGCGTTCAATACCGGTAATTCCTCTTTGATGAACGGGATCACGGTGGATTCCGACCAGCATTTGTGGTTTGCGCATGGGGGCAGCGGTGCGGGAAATGTTCTTCAAGAGTTCGACACCGCTGGCAACTTGTTGAGCACGCATCCTTTCCCGGCTGCAGCCAGCTCCTATCGCGATGGCTCCGTTGTTTACGGAGGATTCGTGGTGGCCAACCGCGGGGATCAGCAAGGTCCTTATGATAAATACACCATCCCCGCAGGGAACCTGCCTCTCGCCTATGTTCCCCCCGCGCCGGGGACACCGTTCATACAGGACCCGGTTCAGAATTTTGGAAATAACGGGATCGCCTTTAACGGCGTTAACTTCTACATCTCAAACGAGCAACAGCACTTTGTGCGCAAGTATGACTTGAATGGAAATTTTATTTCCCAAGCGCCCCTGGCTTCGACTTCCAGATACGAGAATTGGACCTTCGCGTCCCAAGATATTCGCAGCGATATCACTGTAACTCCCAAGAACGCAACCAACGAAGTCGGCACGGCCCATACTGTTTGCGCCGAGGTCACTACCACCTCAGGGTCCAATATCACCGCTGTTGTGGGCACCCCGGTCACCTTCAACGTCACGAACGGTCCCAACGCGGGGGTCAATGGCATCAGCCTCACGGACTCCAATGGGGTCGCTTGCTTCACCTATGTCGGCACCGGCGGCCTCGGCCTCGACTTGATTGATGTGTCGTTCGTGGATGCAAGAACCAACCGCCATTCCGTCACGGCGCTCAAACTATGGGTGCAGCCGTCGAATCTTCCCCCGGTGGCAAAATGTAAAGACGTCACGGTTTCCGCGGATGCGAATTGCCAGGGCGACGCCTCGGTGGATGACGGTTCGTTCGATCCGGATGCGGGCGACACGATCACCATTGTCCAAACGCCGCCCGGACCGTACGCGCTCGGAACGACTGCCGTGATCCTCACCGTGACCGACAGTCATGGGGTTTCGAGCAGTTGCACGTCGACGGTGACGGTCGTGGATACAACCCCGCCGACGGTCACCTGCCCGGCCAACATCGTGGTCTGCAATGATCCCGGCCAGTGTTCGGCGGTGGTGAATTACGTCGCGAGCGCCACGGATAACTGTGGTCTGGCGAGTCTGGACAGTTCGCTGGCTTCCGGCTCGGTCTTCCCCAAGGGCACCACTACGGTGACTCTGACGGCGGTTGATGCCGCTGGCAACACGAACACCTGCAGCTTCACGGTGACAGTGAATGATTGTGAAGCGCCGCAGGCGGCCTGTCGGCAGGCAGAGAATCCCTCGGGCAAGAAGATCCCGGTGGCGGGCAAGAATCCGCGCAGCGGCCATAACCCGGACGGCTTCTATCAGCTGCTGGCCAAGGACAATTGCGACCCGGCGGCAAGCCTTCAGATCTACGTCAAGGACTCCGCCGAAGGCCCGTGCGGTGGCGCTTTCGCGGCCGGTCCGTATGCGGTGGGCACGATCGTCAAGCTGACGCAGTCACCCGGGCATGCCGGGGTACAGCCGATGGCGGGCGTAGTGACGGCTCATGTGCACACTCGCGGGGAACCTGTGCTCGTGGTCACGGATTCCTCAGGCAATACGACCTGTCACCGG
>JANPGB010000412.1:0-1737 GCA_031423695.1 Verrucomicrobiota bacterium | reverse complement strand
CGGCACGACCGCTGGCGGCGACGGCATCTCTGGTTACGATCGCGTGAACGTTGTCGGCGGAGTGACGCTCGGAGGGGGCCAGCTTGCCGGCTCGCTTCTCAACGGCTTCACCGCTTCCCCTGCCGATCTCTTTTTCATTATCATCAACGACGGCTCGGATGCCGTGCAGGGAGTCTTCGCGCAAGGTTCGTTTGTGACCATTGGGTCGCAGCTTTTCAGCATCGGCTACACGGGCAACTCGACGGCAAACAGTTTCACTGGCGGCAACGATGTCGTGCTACAGCTCGCGGTCCCGGAGCCCTGCACGGCGACACTTCTCGCATTCGGCGCGCTTGGTCTGGGGATGCGCCGCCGCCGGGCGTAAAACCGCCTGGCGTTCGGGAAGCGGTCGGGTTCCACTGTTTGCCGGGGGCAGTTCGCTTTGGCTGACCGCCGCGTTCGCGAGTTTTGGCCGACGTTAACTCGCCTCTTGGCAAACCGACGGCCCTTGCGGACATTCGCGCGCTCATGCCTGAAATGTCCGCACAGACGCAGCAGTCGGGGAGGCCGGTGGTGGCCAGTTATTGCACGACATTTTTGAAGCCGGAGATGCGTCACATTTTCCGGCAGGTCACCGGGCTGCGGCGCTACTCGACCTTTGTGATGACGCGGGAACGGAAGGAGGAGGCGCAATTTCCGTTCGCGGATGTGGAGGTAATTCCGCGCGCGCGGAAGAATTTCGTGAAGCGTTTCTGGCTGAAGTACGTGATGCGAAAGCCGCCGGTGTATTACCGGGGCGAATTGCAGGTGCTCATCAAACTACTCAAGCGCCGGCCCGCGGATTTGATGCATGTTTATTTCGGCCACACGGGCGTGCATTTGCTGCCGTTCATTCAGGAGTGGGATCGGCCGTGCGTGGTGTCGTTTCACGGGATGGATATTCAGCCGCGTCCGCAGCAGGAGGGCTTCGATGCGCAGATGCAGGAGCTTTTGAAAACGGTGCCGCTCGTGCTGGCGCGGTCGCGGTCACTGATGTCGGGGCTGGAAAAGCTGGGCTGCGCGAAGGAAAAACTGCGGCTGAATCGGACGGGAATTCCGTTGGAGGATTTTCCTTTTCACCAGAGACCGATGCCCGCGGATGGATCGTGGCGGTTCGTGCAAGCGTGCCGCTTGATCGAGAAGAAGGGGCTGAAGACGGCGCTGCGGGCTTTCGCGGAATTTCATGCGGGGCATCCGAAGGCGAAGTTTGTGATCGCGGGCGACGGGCCGATGAAGGCGGAGCTGGAGAAGATGATCGCGGAACTGGGATTGAATGAGGCGGTGGAACTGCGCGGGTTTTTGTCGCAAGCGGATTTGGCCGCGCTGTATCGCAGCGCACACGTTTTCCTGCACCCGAGCGAAATGCCGCCGGATCAGAATCAGGAAGGCGTGCCGAACTCCATGCTCGAAGCGATGGCGACCGGCCTGCCCGTGGTGGCGACGACGCATGGCGGCATCCCGGAAGCCGTGTCGCACGAGCGCACCGGGTTACTCGTGCCGGAGCGCGATCCGTCGGCACTGCACGCAGGTCTGTGCGCGATCACAGCGGACAGCGCACATCTTTACATCCTTGGCCAGGCGGCGTCGCGCTCGGTGCGGGATGAGTTTGAACAGGGGAAGCAGGTGGAGCGGCTGGAGGGCTTCTACGATGAGGCGAGGGAGATTGGAAAAAAATGAGGGTTACTCGCTCCGGCGGCGGCGAG
The DNA here is from genome assembly GCA_031423695.1 of Verrucomicrobiota bacterium. Lineage (GTDB taxonomy): Bacteria > Verrucomicrobiota > Verrucomicrobiia > Limisphaerales > CAIQOK01 > CAIQOK01. The sequence goes on along the minus strand of JANPGB010000412.1, from coordinate 16 downwards.
TGACGAAGCCGAACGC